>NZ_JBEYXH010000019.1:0-134580 GCF_040644755.1 Streptomyces sp. NPDC046887 | reverse complement strand
GTTTTGGCGGGTGGCCCGGCCCGCGCTGGCAGCGGCTCCGGTGGAGACCACCTCGACATAGGTGGGGGTGCAGTGGCGCGACACGGCGTGCACCGCCGTCTCCGCGGGGCGGTGGAGGCTCAGCCGGCCGCGTGGGCCCCGATGAAGTGCTTGGCGTAGACGACGCCCAGTCCGTAGGCGCCGGCGTGCGCCTTGACGATGTCCATCACCCCGTCGTAGGTCTCGGTGCGCGCCCAGTCCCGCTGGAGCTCCAGCAGCACCTGCACCCAGGTAACGGTGACCGCGCCGGCCCGGCTCATCCGCTCCAGGGCGTGCTCGTGCGCCTCGGGGGTGACACCGCCGGAGGCGTCGGCGACCACGTACACCTCGTACCCCTGGCTGAGCGCCGACAGCACCGGCAGGACCAGGCATACCTCGGTCCACAGCCCGGCTATGACGATCTTGCGGCGGCCGGTGGCGCGGACCGCCTCGACCAGGTTCGGGTCCTCCCAGGCGTTCATCGAGGTCCGGTCGATGAGCTTGTGGTCCGGGAAGACCTCGGTGAGCTGCGGCAGCGCCGGTCCGGAGAAGGACTCGGCGGCCACCGTGGTGATGACGGCCGGAACCTCGAAGAGTCTGGCCGCCTTGGCCAGTCCCACGGTGTTGTTGATGACGGAGGTGCGGTCGCCGCTGCCGGTGCCGAAGAACATCTGCGGCTGGTGGTCGACGAAGAGGAAGACGGCGTTGTCGGGGGTGAGCAGGTCGGGGCTGGGGACGGCGGTGACCTGGTCGAGGTCCAGCTCGGGCATGGGTGCTCCTGGGTGTGGGAATTCGGGGGGCGGGGTCGGATCCGGTGCGGTCAGAGCTGGTAGAGGGCCTTGCGGAGGGCGCTGACGGCCAGGGTGATCGCGGCCTCGGCGCCCTCGGTGGAGCGCAGGGCGTCCAGCATCACGAAGTCGTGGATGACGCCCCTGACCCGTACCGCGGTCACCGGCACACCGGCGGCCCGCAGCCGGTCGGCGTACGCCTCGCCCTCGTCCCGCAGGACATCGGCCTCCGCGGTGATGACCACCGCGGGCGGCAGACCGGTCAGCTGCTCGGTGGTGGCCCGCAGCGGGGAGGCGGTGATCTGGGCGCGCTCGGTCTCGTCGGTCGTGTACTGGTCCCAGAACCACTTCATGGCGTCGCGGCGCAGGAAGTAGCCCTCGGCGAACTCCCGGTAGGACGGGGTGTCGAAGGAGGCGTCGGTGACCGGGTAGAAGAGGAGCTGGAGGGCGAGTTCCAGATCGCCGCGCTCCTTGGCCATCAGGGTGAGCGCCGCCGACATATTGCCGCCGACCGAGTCGCCGGCCACCGCCACGCGGGAGGCGTCGAGCCCCTGGGCGGCGCCCTCCTCGGCGACCCACCGGGCCACCGTGTAGTTCTGCTCGATCGCCACCGGGTAGCGGGCCTCGGGCGACCGGCTGTACTCGGGGAAGACGACCGCCGCGCGGGCCCCCACCGCGAGCTCCCGCACCAGGCGGTCATGGGTGTGCGCGTTGCCGAACACCCAGCCCGCGCCGTGGATGTAGAGGATCACCGGCAGCGGCCCCTGATGCCCGGCGGGGCGCACGATCCGGGTCGGCACCGAGCCGGTGGGCCCGCCCTCGACGGTCACCCACTCCTCGTCGACCTCCGGCTTGGCGACGGCGCCGGACTGGACCTCGTCCACCGCCTTGCGGCCGTCCTCCACGGGGATCTCGTAGAGGTAGGGAGGGTTGGCCGTGGCGGCGGCGAACTCCGCGGCCGCGGTCTCCAGCACCGGCCGGCGGCCGGGCTGATCGCTCGTCTCGGACATCGGTTGTCACCTTTCATCGTTTTTCATCGGTCGTCATCGGTCGTTACGGAGAAGTGGTCACAGGGTGCGCCGCACCCCCGCCTGCCGTTCCAGGTCGCGCAGTTGTACGGAGAGGTCGCCGTCCACGGCCTCGCCGGCCGGGCCCTTGCGCCCGACGAAGAGGACCTCCTCGCCGGTCATGTCCTCCAGCATCAGCGCGAACGCCGCGAACATCGCCACGGCCGCGAGGAGGAGGCCCAGCGCCCCGGAGACCAGGCCGGCCCAGTGCGCCCCGGTGAGGTTGGCCAGCGCCGCCGCGGTGAACCGCGGGACCGCCGCGCACAGCACGAACCACATCACCCGCTTGCGGTGCGCCACGGTCGCCATCAGCAGGGCGAACAGCGCGAAGACCAGGTTGAGCGCGCCGAGCACCCGGGTGCCCTGGGGCGGGTCCACGGCCAGCACCAATGCGCTGGCCAGCCAGGTGCCGGAGAAGCAGGACATCAGCGAGGCGGCGAGCACATCGCGCGCCCCGAAGGCCAGGATGGCGACGACCAGTTGGAGGACGAAGGCGGGGAGGATGGCCAGCGCCACCGCCCGGTGGGCGCCCTCGCCGAACAGTCCCAGCTGCATGCTGCCGACCAGGACCGAGGCGATGGCCACGGCGAAGAAGCCGACCGGCATCGGTGAGGCGATGGGGCGCAGCGTGATCCGGGTCATCCGCCGCAGATCGGGCTCGAAGTGCCGCCCGGAGGACGGGGATTGCTCCGGGTGTCCGGGGATGGTGGGGGGATCGTCGCTCATGGTGGCCTCTCTGGTGAGCCGTGGGTCGCGGTGGCGGGCGGGTGCGTCACCGGGGCACCGGCGGCGGGTCGGCCGGCCGGTGGAGCACCGCCCGGGTCAGCAACCCGCTGCCCACCCCGGCGGCCGTGGCGAGCGCGGCCCACCAGGGCGCCCAGGGCGCGAGCCCCAGGGCCGCGTCCAGGGACCAGGCGCCGGGGCCGGTGGCCGACAGGGCGGCCGCCGCCACCACCAGGACCAGGGGGTACTCGTAGCCGTCGTTCTGCACCCACAGCCCGTGCCGCCACTTGACGGTGAGGGCCACGGTCATCACGCCCATGGCGACCATGGCCGCGAGCGGGGTGAGCAGGCCGGCGGCGAGGAACAGGCCGGAGCCGATCTGGCCGGCTCCGGCGGCCAGCGCGGTGAAGGCGCCGCCGCGGAAGCCGTCACCGTGGAACTCCTCCACCCCGCCCCGCAGTCCGTGTCCGCCGAGGTGAAAGCTGATCTTCTGCACTCCGTGCCCGGCGATCAGCACGCCGATGACCAGGCGGAGCACCAGCAGTCCGGTGTTCATGAGCCGAAGCAGGGGTCGAAGCCGCCGGGCCGAGGCTCGGGGTCCAGCCCCCGCGCCACCCGCCACTCGTGGTGGCGGGCCGACTCGGCGACGGCCTCCGCCATCATCGAGGCCTGCCGGGCGCCGCTCGCACCGGGCACGCCACCGAGGGAGGCGGACCGGGGGCCGGACTGGTAGCCGCCGAAGTGCGCGACCGGGCTCCAGGCGGGGGTGACCGGTTCGCGGGGCTCGTCCAGCCCCTCGTACTCGGCGGCCGCGTGCACCACCCGGCCGCCGACCACGGTCAGCACCGACTCGATGTGCGGGATGTCCTCGTCCGGGACGGTGAGGTAGTCGTCGGACAGGAGGGCGAGGTCGCCGTAGTACCCCTCGCGCAGGATGCCCTTGACGCCGTCCTCGCCGGTGAGCCGGGCCCCGCCGCGGGTGTACAGCTCCAGCGCCCGCTCCCGGCTCAGCAGATTGCTCCGCGGGTAGAGGGAGAGGCCGCCGACGGTGCGGCCGGTGACCAGCCAGTGCAGCGCCACCCAGGGGTTGTAGGAGGAGACCCGGGTGGCGTCGGTGCCGGCGCCCACCGTGATCCCGTGGTCCAGCATCCGGCGGACCGGCGGGGTGCGGGTGGCCGCCGCCGCTCCGTAGCGGTCGGTGAAGGCGCGGCCCTGGAAGGACATCCGGTTCTGCACCGAGATCCCGCCGCCCAGGGCGGCGATCCGCTCCAGACTGGCGTCGCTGACCGTCTCGGCATGGTCGAACAACCAGCGGTTGCCGGCCGGGAACAGCCCGTCGGCGGCGAGCCGTTCGAAGACGGCGAGATCCCGGCGGATGGTCTCGTCATAGGTGGCGTGGAGCCGGAAGCCCCAGCCGTTCTCCATCAGCAGCCGTACCGCCTTCTCGAACTCGCCCTCGTATCCCGCGGCGAGTTCCGGGCGCGGTTCGGTGAAGTTCTCGAAGTCGGCGGCGGCCCACGTCAGGTTCTCCCCGGCCCCGTTGAGCCGCAGCCAGCCGTCCCCGTCCTCGGGGCGGACCGTCTCGATCCAGCGGGTGAGGTCGGCGAGCTCCTGCCCGGCGGTCTGCGGGAACAGGTGGTAAGCGATCCGCAGGGTCAGCTCGCCGTCCCGGGCGAGTTCGGTCACCGTACGGTAGTTGTCGGGGAAGTTCTGGAAGCCGCCGGCCGCGTCCACCGCGGAGGTCAGCCCGAACCGGTTCAGCTCGCGCAGGAAGTGCTGGGTGGAGGACCGCTGTTCGGCGGGATCAAGGGTCGGGGCCTTGGCCAGGGTGGAGTAGAGGACCAGCGCGGAGGGCGCGGCCAGCAGGACGCCGTTGGGGGTGCCGTCCCGGCCGCGGACGATCTGCCCGCCCGGCGGGTCGGGGGTCTCCCGGGTGAAGCCCGCCGCCCGTACGGCGGCCCGGTTCAGCAGGGCCGACTGGTAGAGGTGCAGCACGAAGACCGGGGTGTCCGGGGCGGCCGCGTTCAGCTCGGCGACCGTCGGCATCCGCCGCTCGGCGAACTGCTCGGCGGTCCAGCCGCCCACCACCCGTATCCACTGCCCCTTGGGGGTGCGGCCGGCCTGTTCGCGGAGCATGGCCAGCGCCTGCCGCAGCGAGCGGACACCGTCCCAGCGCAGCTCCAGCACGTAGTGGAGGCCACCGCGGATCACATGGAGGTGGGAGTCGTTGAGGCCGGGCACCACCCGTCGGCCGAGGGCGTCCACCACGGTGGTGGACGGCCCGGCCAGCGGGGCCAGTTCGCGGTCGTCGCCGAGTGCGACGATGCTGCCGCCGCGGATGGCGACACCGCGCGCCTCGGGCCGGGCCGGGTCGCCGGTGTGGCACCGGGCGTTGCGGATCAGCAGGTCGGCGGGTTCCTCGGCGCCCGCGGACGGCACCAGGCCGGCAACCGGCATGCTGGTCACGTCGCTCACCTCCGGTGAAGTCATCGGGGCTCCGGCCGATGTGCCGGGCCCGGGGTGGTGAGTTCACCGTAGGAGCGCAGGTCGGGAGGGGTCTGTGCCCACCGCGCAGAGGAGTTGACCAGGGGAGAACAGCCCCGCCTGACCGGCCGTACCCCCCGCCCCGACGCTCCGGTCGCGGTGGGCCACCGAGACCCGGCCGGAGGTTCCACGAGGTCCCGGGCCCGGTCCGGTCGCAGGTTCCGTGAGGTCCGGACCCGGCCCGGCCGCGGGTTCCCCAAGGTCCGGACCCGACGGCCGCGCGGGCCGACCCCCGCCCGGCGCGGGTTCCGTGAGGTCCGGGCCCGGCCGGACCGCGGGTCCCACGAGGCCCCGGCCGGACCGCGGGTCCCACGAGACCCCGGCTCCGACCCGGCCGCGGGTTCCACGAGGTCCGGCGTGCGCTGCGGGCAACCCCCGGGTGGATTTCCCCGTCTCCGAGCCCGAGAGCACGTTCGAACCCCGAATCTGCTCGCCCACCACGGGGGTTGAGGAGGAGCCTTGATAGCTGGCCGGAACGCATGGGCCACCGCGGCGGCGGTGCTCACGGTGGCGGGGGTGATGGCGCCCGGGGTGGCGCACGCCGACCCGGTACCGCCCGACACCCGCGCCACCACCGCGGCGCGCGGCACCACCGGGAACGACCTGCCACCCGGCTGGCGGGTCACCGGCGCGGACGGGGGCGACCAGCTGGAATGGCGCTCGCCCCGGCCGGTGCCGCACGGCGACGCCCGGGTGGAGTTCCACGCGAACGGCCGGCTGGTGGGCGTGCCCGAGGCCGCGAACGACGGGCGGACCTTCCGGCTCCCGCTCGCAGCCGCCGGTGGCGCCGACCTGAGCGTCCTGGAGGTCCAGGCGGCCGGGCGCCGACTGGACGAGGGGCCCGGCGGCGAGAAGCGCGGGCGCCGCGCCGCCAAGCCGCCCAAGGTGACGCTGCCGCCCCAGCTGCCCGCCGGGGCCGTGGACCCGGGCAAGCCGGGCTCGTACGCCACCACCACCGGCGAGTACGCGCTGCCCTCGGTCAAGCTGCCCGGTCTGCCCGCGGCCGTGGAGATGCGCGGGGTGGTCGTGGCGCCGAAGGGCGCCCCCGGCAAGCGGCCCGTCGCCCTGTTCCTGCACGGGCGGCACTCGACCTGCTACGTGCCCGGGAAGGAGGAGACCTCCATCGACTGGCCGTGCGCCAAGGGCAGCAAGCCGATCCCCAGCCACCGCGGCTACCTCCGCGACCAGCAACTGCTGGCCTCCCAGGGCTATGTGACGGTCTCGATCTCCGCCAACGGCATCAACGGCCAGGACGGGGAGATCGAGGACGCCGGCGCCCAGGCCCGCTCCTCGCTGGTCCGCACCCATCTGGCCCGCTGGGCACAGTGGGCGGCCGACCCGGCGAGCGCGCCGGAGGCCGTACGCAAGGGCCCCAAGGCGGACCTCTCCAAGGTGCTGCTGGTCGGGCACTCGCGCGGCGGCGAGGGCGTCAACCGCGCGGCCATGGACAGCCTCTACCCGCCGCCGCCCGCGCAGGACGGCGCCCGGGGCAAGGTCCGCTGGACCATCCGCGGCACCGTGCTGATCGGGCCCACCATCTTCGGCCAGAACCCGGTCGCCGACGTGCCCTCGCTGACCGTCCTGCCGGGGTGCGACGGCGATGTCTCCGACCTCCAGGGCCAGGTGTACGCGGATGGCACCCGCGGCGTGAGCCAGGGCAAGGCGCTGCACAGCTCGGTCTACATGGTCGGCGCCAACCACAACTACTTCAACAGCGAGTGGACGCCGGGCCAGGCCCAGGCACCGGCCGGGGACGACTTCTACGACGACTCCGAGACCCCCGACCCGCTCTGCTCGCCGAAGGCCCCCGGCCGCCTCACCGCGGACCAGCAGCACCGGGCCGGTGCCACCTACATCGCCGCCGCGGCCCGGCTGTTCGTCGCCGGTGACGACCGGGTGCGCCCGCTGGTGGACGGCACCGGACGGCGCGCCCCGTCCGCCGACCCCGCCCGGGTGCTCAGCCACGCGGTGGGCGCCGGGCGCGGCGCGGGCCTGCTGCCGGACGGAGCGGTGACGGTGGCCGGCGGCGGCCGGCTCTGCGACGCGGTCGCCCCGGGACGCAGCGCCTGCCTCAGGGAGAACGCCCCGGGCCAGTCCCCGCACTTCGCCCGCTGGGTCCCGGAGCACGAGGCCGGCCGCCGGGCGGTCGCCCTGTCCTGGAAGAAGCCGGGCACCGCGACCCGGGTGGCCCCGGCCAAGCCGCTCTCCGCCAAGGGCGCCGAGTCCCTGGCGCTGCGGCTCGCGGTCCCGCCGAACAGCAGCGGCACGACGTTCGACGTGGCGGTCAAGGACGCCGCCGGCAAGCGGGCGGTCCTCGGCAACGTACGGGTGGACGGGCTGCCCGGCACCGACCGGACCGCCTCCTACTGGGCGCAGGAGGTGCGGGTCCCGCTCACCGCGGCGGTCCGGGCCCGGCTCGACCTGGCCAAGGTGGCGTCCCTGGAGCTGGTCCCGCGCTCCGGCTCCGGCCAGGCGCTGCTGATCGACGCCTGGGCCTGGCGCCCGGGGACCCCGGCGGTGAGCAGCGCGGCGCTCACCCGGGTCGACATCGGGCGGCTGACCGTCAAGGAGGGTGACTCCGGCGTCCGCACCTACCAGGTGCCGGTGCGTACCACCGGCAAGGGCAAGGGCACGGTCCGGCTGTACGTCGTCGACTCGGCCACGGGTAAGACCACCGGCCGGGTGGTCCAGGTCGGCCCGGGCACCGAGGGCATCAAGGTGCAGATGAAGGTCAAGGGCAACAAGCGCTACGGCTGGGACGAAGCCCAGACCATGGTGGTGAAGGCCGTCCAGGGCGCCGTGGTGGGCTCGGAGTCCGGTGGGGTCCTCGCCAAGAACGACGACCCGATGCCGAAGGTGACCGTACGGCCGGTGGCGGCCTCCGTCACCGAGGGCGCGGCGCTGACCTGGCGGGCCTCCCTCTCGGCGCCGGCGGACGTCGACATCTCGGCGTTCGGCAAGCTGGAACCGGTCACCGGCGGCCGCCCGGAGCTGTCCACCGCCGACGTGGACCGGGAGTGGCTGGCCGAGCTGGTGGGCGAGGTCCCGGGCACCCCGGTCCCGCTCTCCCGGCTGGACGCGTCGCTCTGGCTGAACATCCCGGCCGGTCAGACCAGCGGTGAGCTGACCGTTCCGACCGTCAAGGACACGGTCGCCGAGCCGGTCGAGCATGTCCGTATCGCCGCCCTCCGCGGCGATCAGGACCAGACGGTGGGCCAGCCGCTGGAGGGCGCCGTCCGCGACGCGCCGTGACCAGCGCACCGTGACGTGATGTGACGTGACGGGGCCGGGGGCTCCGGGCATCCGACGATGCCCGGAGCCCTCTGCCGTTCGGAGCCCACGGTCGCCTCCGCCCCCCGCCTCGATCCGGCCACACCCAGGGGCGAGAACCGGCCGGAAGGATCAATCCGGTGGCCGTCACCGTCAACACGGCCCCGCCTCCCCGTCCCTAGGCTCGGCGCAGCCAAGCACAAAGGACGCATCACGTATGTCTCGTAGAGCCGCCAAGCCGCTGTGGGCCCGCAGGAGATTCGTCGCCGTCTCCGCCGCCGGCGGGGCCGCCGTACTGGCCGGGGTCGGCACCCGGGTGTTCGCCGGTCAGGACGAGGCCACCGGCCCCCGGGTCACCCTGGTGAACGAGTCCGGCCGCGGCGCGGCCTTCGCCTATATCGCGGCGAACCTGATGAAGGGGCAGGTCTTCGAGGGGCACGCCTTCCTGGACCCGGCCACCGGGCGGCTGGTGCCGGTGCCCAACCCGTCCGCCGACGGCCAGGACCTCTCGTCGTTCCTGCGGCGCTTCCGCATCCCGTTCGGTCAGGCCCTGACCCTGCGGGAGCGGCTGATATCGGGCCGGGTGTGGTTCGCCCTCGACAGCGAGCTGCCGTTCAGCGCCAACCGGCACCCCGGCCGGGCAGCCGGACTGCTGGTGCAGCCCGCGCCCGGCACCCCCTCCGATCCCACCTACGAGATGCTGTGGGACTACTGCGAGTTCACCTACGACCAGCGCGGGATCACGGCCAACATCTCCATGGTGGACGCCGTCGGCCTGCCGCTCGCCCTGAGGCTGGAGCCGGCGAGCGGGCCGGTGCAGCAGGTCGGCGGGGTGGGCCCGGGCGGCACCGCGCGCCTCGCCCGCGAGCTGGCCAGGGCCGGCGGCGACTGGGCGGCCTGCCCGGTCCACGACAAGCGCGGGCGGCTGGTACGGGTGACCAGTCCCGCCAAGCTGGACGGGCTCGGCACCCGGGTCTTCCGCGGCCACTACGCGGACTACGTGGACCAGGTCTGGGACCGCTACCGGGAGGGCAGGCCGGGGCTGCGGATCGCGCTGGGCGAGGTCTGGCCCGGCACGACGGTCACCGGCAACACCTCCGGGGACCGCCTGGTCTTCCGCGGCGTCAGCGACGGCTCCCCCGCCTCGTTCCCCCGGCCCGGCACCCATCTCGACCCCCAGCTCACCGGGGCGGCCGCCCGGCGGACCGCGGAGGCCGACATCTTCGGCTGCGACGGCTCGCTGCACGCGATCAACGCCACCCAACAGGGCCGGATCGCCGCCGTCCTCGGGGCGGCCTTCGCCCGCAGCACCCTGCTGGAGGACGGCATCCACCCGGACACCCCGGAGCGGACCTTCTACCGCGACCAGCCGGTCCACCACTACTCCCGGCTGGTGCACGAGATCGCCCAGGGCGGCCGGGGTTACGCCTTCGCCTTCGACGACGTCAGCCCGGCCGGTGGCAAGGACCTGTCGGGCACGGTCTTCCACTACCGGGAGCCCGACCGCTGGCACCTCACCGTCACCCTGCACTCCCCCGGTACCGCCGCCGCCCCGGGCAAGCCGGCGCCGGCCGCACTCGCCGCGCCCACCGGGGTCACGGTCCTCTCCCGTACGGGGACCACGGCCACGGTGAGTTGGCAGGGCGCCGCCGGTGCCGCCGGGTACGAGGTCAGCCTGGACGGCCGACAGGCCGCCTCGGTCACGGCGACCACCGCGACCCTCTCCTCGCTGCGGCCGGGACGGGACCACCGACTCACCGTCCGCTCGCGCGCCAGGGACGGGCGGCTGTCCCCGCCGTCCGCCCCGGTGACCATCCCCGCGCACCCCGCCACCGGCGGTGGGACCGGCCGGCCGGCCGCCGGAGTGATCGCCGCCGCCGCGTACACCCGGCAGTCTGGGACCCGCGTCGAGCGCTCCCCGGACACCTCCCCCGGCTCCACCGGCCGGCAGGTGTCCGCGGTGTCCGCGGGTGACTGGCTGCACTTCGCCCGGGTCGACTTCGGTACCGCGCCCGCCCGGGTGGTCCGCTGCCGGCTCGCCTCGGGCGCCGCACCCGGGGTCAGCGGAGGCATCGAGTTCCGCCTCGGCGGCCGCACCGGGACGAAGATCGCCGAGATCGACCTCTCCTCCACCGGCGGCTGGGCGGCCTTCACCACCGTGCCGATGAACCTCAGCCGCCCGGTCACCGGCATCCATGAGCTGTATCTGACGTTCATCGGCAGCCGCGCCGACTTCGTCAACCTCGACTGGTTCCGCTTCGACCGGCGTTGAGGCGGGGCCGGCGCCGCGCCCCGCCGCCATACGGTACGGCTCACGTCCCGTACGGCGGCCTCCGCCGATCGACCGGCGCCCCGTACCCGGCGTGGGCCGGGCCGCCTGGGCCATGTCGCGCCCCGAAAGGACCACCTTCCCATGTCCCAGCCCCACGACCGCGGCCCCCGCCCCGACCCCGGCCCCGCGGCTGCCCCGGCGCTGGTGCGGCCCTATGTGCGCCACCCCGCCCCTCCCCCGCCCGGCGGCCCGGCGGACCACCCCGCTCCCGTACCCACCGGCCCCCTCCGGACCGACGAGCCGACCGCGCGGCTGTATGTGGTGGCGCCTCCGCGCACGCCGGAACCGCCCTCTCGCCGGGAACGGGCGGCGGCGAGGCGCTCACGTCCGGGCGGGCGCGGGCTCTCCGGGTACGCCCTGGCCGGAGCGGCCGGCTGCGCCGCCGTCCTGGTGGGCCTGGTGCTCGCGCTCCGCCCCGACGGCGACCCGCGGCCGGACCCGCTGGTGGTCCCCACCGCGCCTGCGCCCCCGGTACCGACCGCGCCGGCACCCGAGCCGACGCGGTCCTCCGCCGTCCAGGGTTCTCCGCGGCCGGACCGGTCGGGCCGACTCCCCGTGCCGAGCGGCTCCCCCGCCGACGCGGTGTCCCCTTCCCCCGCCGGGCTGTCGGCCGCCACCGCCTCCCCGTCCGGTAGCGGTACGAGCGGCGGCGTGCCCGCGACCGGTGACGCGGCGGCATCCCCCGCCGCCGTGCCGAGCGCGATCGGGCCGGTGCCCGCCGGTTCGGGGGCAGGAGCGGTGGCGGCCGGCGGGGGCGGGGCCGATGTCTCGGCGGGCGCCACCCTGCGCTTCCGGCTGGACTTCGGCGAGCAGGGGCTGAGCCGGCTGGCGACCAGGCTGCGGTACGAGAGCGCCGACGGCTCCAGTGCGCTGGTCACCGTGCGCCTGGGCGCACCGTCCGCCCCGCCGATCGGCTCCTTCTCGGTGGGCGACACCGGCGCGGCCGGCTGGCAGATCGTACCGGCGGACATCACCACCACCCGCGACGTCCAGGACGTGTATCTGACCTTCGGCAGCGGTGCGCGCTTCGTCGTGGACTCGCTCGCCTTCTCCTGACGCGCGTTGACACCCCGGCGGCCGCCACTTTCAATGTCCGCCATGCACGAGTCGCCGCCGCCCACCGTGGTGGCCAGTTACGCCAGAGCGGTGGTGGACGCCGGGTCCGGCACCGGCGGGCGGGAGGGCGGGCCGGGGGCCCGTACGGGCGGCCCCGGGGCGCCGGCGCGGTGGCCCTCGGCGCAGCGGCTGCCGTTCGCGGAGGTGCGCGCCCTCTGGGACGAGGCCGTCGGCAACGACGGGACCGGCGACGGCTACGGCGATCCGCATGTGGGTCTGGCGCTGGGCGCGAGCATGGGCCCGGGGACGCTGCATGTGCTGGGCCATCTGGTGGTGGGCTGCGCCAGCCTGGCGGAGATGGTGGCCCTGGTCGAGCGCTTTCACCCGCTGGTCAGCCAGGCGGGAGTGATCGTCTCGCGCCGGGGCCGGCGGGCGACCCGGATCGCGTACCGCCCGTTGGTGCCGGCGCACTCCACCCTGCCGCAGCAGATCGAGGCGATCGTGATCGGCATGGTGACCTCCGCCCGCTGGCTGGCGGGCCCCTCCTGGACGCCGGAGTCGGTGTCGTTCCGCCACCCGGGGCGCGGGGACGGCGCCCTCTTCACCGAGGTGGTGGGCGCGCCGGTCGTCTTCGGTGCCGCCGAGAACGCGCTCACCGTGGACAACGCGGACCTGGACCTGGAGCGCGCGCTGCCCGACCCGGAGCTGGCGACCCTGCACCGGTCGCACGCCGAGCGGCTGCTGCGGGATCTGACGCCGCCTTCGGACCTGCCCGAACGGGTGCGGCGCTGGCTGGCGGACGCGGACCTGGAACGCACCGGGCCCGGGGACCTGTGCGACGCACTGCATCTGAGCGAGCGTTCGCTACGGCGGTTGCTGCACGAGGAGGGGACGTCCTGGCGGGCCCTGCTGAACGCGGCCCGCCATGAACGCGCCCGCCAGCTGCTGGCCCGTACCGACCTCACCCTGGACCGGGTGGCGCAGCTGACCGGACTGAGCGGGGCGGCGGTGCTGGTGCGGGCGTTCAGCCGCTGGGAGGGCGCGACCCCGGGCGCCTACCGCAGGGCGGCACGGGAGAGGTGAATCCCGGAAAGGCCCCTTCCCCTGCGGAACCCTGCGGATCCCTGCGGATCCCTGCGGAAAGGAAGATCCCCTTTCCTACGAGAGGGAAGATCCCCTTCCGCGCGAGAGGAAAGATCCCTTTCCGCTCGAGGGGAAGATCCCTTTCTCCCCGCGGGGTTGTCTTTCAGACATCCGGTGGAGATTGTTTCGGCCCCAGGTGATCTCCCCGCCACCCGGATCCGCCGGTCAACCCGATGAATAGGGAAAGTAAGGCGGCCCTTACTTTCCGCGGGTTGGCCGATTACCGGTACGGACGACCCCTGGACGCCGACTCGAACACCCACCTAACCTTTGCCTAGCCATCGGCCGGATGGATCACCACCCCCGTTCGAACGGGGTGGGATCATTCACCGTGCCTTTCTGCGCGGCGTTCTCCTGAGCACGCGAGCAGGCCGATGACCGCCATGGACGGACCGCCATGGAGGAATCATGACCTTCGTGATCGCTGAACCATGCGTGGATATCAAGGACAAAGCCTGTCTGGACGTCTGTCCGGTGGACTGCATCTACGAGGGTGATCGCACCCTCTACATTCAGCCCGACGAATGCATCGACTGCACGGCCTGCGAACCGGTCTGCCCGGTCGAGGCGATTCACCGGGACACCGAACTGCCGCCGGAATGGCAGGAGTACGAGCGCGTCAACGCCGAGTTCTTCACCGCCACCACCGGCCTCGGCACTCCGCACGGCGCCACCGCGGTGGGCCCCACCGCGACCGACCACGCGTATGTCGCCGCCCTGCCCCGCCCGGCCTCCGCCGGCTGAGGGAGACCGGCCCGCGCACTGCCCCCGTCCCGTCCCCCACCTTCGCCGGAAGGACCGCACGTGACGAAGACCGACTGGAACAGCGAGGCCCGTCCCGCCCGGTTGGAGGAGCGTCTGGACGACGATGTCGTCCGATGTCATCTCAGCCCGAGGAACTGCCGTATACGGCCCGGTCAGCACGGGTTCTGCATGGTGCGCGCGAACCGCGACGGCCGCCTGGTCACCCTGAACTACGGGCGGTCGGTGCACGCCACCGAGGAGACCATCGAGACCGAGGCGGTGTTCCACTACGCGCCCGGCGCCCGGATCCTTTCCATGGGCAATGTGGGCTGCATGCTCAACTGCGACTACTGCCACAACTGGAAGACGTCGCAGGCGCGTTATGTGGAGGACAAGGACGTCTACCACTACACGCCCGAGGAAGTCGTCGACATCGCCGTCCGGCACGGCATCAAGGTGATTTCCTGGACCTACAACGACCCGGTGGTCTGGCACGAGTTCGTGGTGGAGACCGCCGCCCTCGCCCAGGCGGCGGGGATCGTCAACCTCTACAAGTCCGCGTTCTTCATCAGCGGTGAGGCGATCGAGGAACTGATCCCGGTCATCGACATCTTCTCGGTGTCGATCAAATCCCTCGACCCGAAGTACTACCGGAAGATCACCAAGGGGTGGCTGGAGCCCGTTCTGGAGGGCACGGAACAGGTCTACCGGGCCGGAAAGCACGTCGAGGTCTCCACCCTGATGGTCACCGATCTCAGCGACGACGAGAAGACGGCCCGCGAGATGGCGACCTTCGTCGGTGAGCGGCTGGACCCCTCCGTGCCCACGCACTTCGTGCGCTTCCACCCCGACTACAAGATGACCAACACCATCCGCACCCCGGTCGACCGGCTGGAGAAGGCGCGGAAGACGGCCCTGGGCATGGGGCTGAACCACGTCTACCTCGGGAACGTGTACGACACCGAGTCGACCAACACCTGGTGCGGCCAGTGCGGGCAGCTCCAGGTCACCCGCTACGGCCTCAACGCCGATCTGGTCGGCGTGGACGAGCGGGGCGACTGCGCCACCTGCGGCCGCCACGCCGGCATCAGGCTGCTGCCGGACGCGCGGCGCCGGAACAGGGTCCAGGACCTCCCGTCCGGTGGGGACCTCGATGTCGCCGGCTTCGACTGGCACGGCGATGTGCGGGCGCTCCACGTGCAGATGCGCAACACCTCCGAGGCGCCGGCCCGGGCCTACTCCCGCCGCCACGGCGACCCCGCCGCGGACCAGGGCTGGGAGGTCATCGACCTCGCCCCGCGCGAGAGCTTCCGCTATATCGCGGCCAAGAGCACCCCCGACGAGGTGGGCGTGCAGGTGGCCATCCCCCGGCAGTGCGCCTCCAGCCTCCACCAGGTCTTCGACCGCGCCCACTTCCCCACCGTCGAGGCGACCGCCGGCACCCTCAACGAGGACATCTCCCCGCTGCCCCTCTTCCAGCCCGGCACCCGGCGCTGAACGAGCCGGCGCCCGACCCAAGGGAGAGCTGCCATGAAACACGGAACCGACTACCGGGTGCTGCCGTTCAGCGAGGACACCGCGGCCGTGCTCATCACCGGCAACCACCGGCTGCTGCTGGCCCCGGCCGGCACCGCCCGGCGGCTGGAGTCCGGGGTGGACCAGCTGCTGCCGGAGGAGCGGCAGGCCTGGGAGCGGCTGCGCGCCACCGCCGGCTTCGCGGACGAGGCCAACCGCTCCCGGCTGGCCGGGAGCGCGCTGTCCGACGGGTCGGACTTCGCGGTCAACGTCAACCTGACCAACGTCTGCAATCTGGCCTGCACCTACTGCTTCGCCGAGGGCGGGGACTACGGCCGGATCACCGAGGCGATGGGGGAGCACTCCATCGCCTGGATCTTCGACTTCATCGAGAAGAACGCGGCCCCCGGTCAGCGGGTCCGCTTCGAGTTCTTCGGCGGTGAGCCGCTGGCCAACTTCGCCGTCATCGAGAAGATCTGCGAGCGGGCTCGGGGCATCCGCGAGCGGGACGGCACGGAGTTCGTGCACCGGATCTCGACCAATCTCACCCTCATGCCCCAGGGGATCGAGGAGCTGTTCCGCGCCTACCGCTTCATCGTGTCGGTCTCGATCGACGGCGGCCGGGAGGTGCAGGACGCCAACCGGCCGTCGAAGAACGGCAAGGGGTCCTACGACCGGATCATCCGCAACCTGCGGCGGCTGCGGGAGGCCTGCGGCGACGACATCACCCTGGTCGCCCGGATGACCATCGCCACCGCCGAGCCCTGCCTCAAGGACAGCGTGCTCGACCTGTGGGAGCTGGACCTGTTCGACTACTTCCAGATCTACCCGGGCGTCTACCCGGTGGAGACGGGCACCAAGGTCCCCATCGCGCTCACCCTGGGGGACCGCAAGCTGTCCGAGCCGCAGGGCATCCAGTACATCAACCACTTCCTCCAGCCGGGCATCGTGGAGCAGTTCAAGGACTTCCTGGTCCACTACCCGAGGCTGTTCGACCCCGGCAACCGCTTCAAGGGGGTGCTGGAGTACGAGCGGACGGTGCAGATGGTCACCGAGGGGGCGACCGCCCTCGCCTTCTGCTCCGGCGGCCGGACGTACTACACGCACTCCCCCGACGGCAGCATCAGCCCCTGCCACCGCCTGGTCGGCGACGAGAGCTTCGATGTGGGCACCGGCGCCGACGGCCTCACCCGGGAGCACCCCGAGTGGCGGCGGACCGTGGACGAGCACCCGGTGTGCGGCGCGTGCTGGGCCCGCTATCTGTGCGGCGGGGGCTGCCGCCAGGAGAACCATGTGGCCTCGGGGGACGTCAACGAGCTCAACGACGAGTCGTGCCAGTACCAGTTGATGCTGGCCGAGGAGGTCCTGAAGATGCTGGCCAGGTCCCAGGCCGGCTACCGCGGCCAGTCCCGCGACCGGTACGACGACCTGTTCGTCTCCTGCGGCCGCCCGGTCGTCCCCAACGGCCGCCCCGCGCTCGACCTCTCCACCGACTACGGGGCCTTCCAGGTGCTCTGCTGACCGCTTCCGCCCTCGACAAGGAGCAGTAGCCAGATGGCCGACAAGATCGTCCGCCGCAACATCCACACGTACCCCTTCAAGTACCGCAAGCACGACTACGACGACTACTTCCGCGCCGAGAACGCGGTGCTGTACCTGCATGTGCCGTTCTGCATCACCAAGTGCGGGTTCTGCGACTACACGGTCTACATCAACAAGAACGAGCAGCACTTCGCCCAGTACGTCGACGCCCTGGAGAAGGAGATCCGCGCGTTCGCCGCCAATCGCACCTTCCCCGGGTTCCGGGTGGACGCCGTCTATTTCGGCGGCGGTACGCCGGGAATCCTGACCGGCGACCAGACGGCCCGGCTGCTCGACGTGTGCCGGGAGTCCTTCGAGTTCAACGAGGGCGTGGAGATCGCCCTGGAGTTCGACCCGTCGACGGTGGACGCGCGGAAGATCGCCCGGATGCGGGAGGCCGGCTTCAACCGGCTCAACCTCGGTATCCAGGCCTTCGACGACCGGCTGCTGCGGATCTGCAACCGCTCGCACGACCTGGCCACCGCGGAGCGCGCCTACCGGACCATCGTGGACGGCGGCTTCACCCACACCAACATCGACCTGATCTTCCCGCTGCCGGACCAGTCGCTGGACGACTGGAAGCACAGCGTGGACCGGGCGATCGAGCTGGAGCCCGCCTGCATCACCGCGTACGGTCTGGAGATCTGGCCGAAGACGGCCTTCCACTCGCTGATCACCTCCGGGAAGATGGCGCTCCCGACGCCCGAGGACGAGGCGCGGATGTACGAGTACGCCATCGACGCACTGGAGGCGGCCGGCTTCGAACGGCGCAGCTCGACCGGGTACTACCACCCCGACCGCTGCCCGGACTACTCGCGGTTCCTGGAGTACTACTGGCGCACCTGGCCGATGATCGGGTTCGGCGTGTCCTCGAAGAGCGTCATCCATGACCGGCTCTTTGTGAACGTCAAACCGCTCCGGCAGTACTACGAGATGGTGAATGAGGGGAGAATCCCTCTGGATTTCGCCACGTATCTCACCAAGGACCAGGAGATGCGGCGGGTGATGATCCGCGGTCTGAAGATGTGCGAGATCTACCGCCAGGACTTCACGGACCGCTTCGGCGTCACCATGGAGGACGTCTTCGGCGACGAGCTCGAACAGCTTCTCGACAAGGGGTGGCTGGAAAAGCGGGGGGACGACGTCTATTCCCTGACCCGGGCCGGACAGCTCCTCTCCACCAACGTCTACGAGATGTTCTACGCACCCGAGGACCTCAGTCCGGCGGAAGCCGATGAGGTACGCTTCGGCATATCCGAACTCGTCGAATGAGCCGCATGGGCTGATCGACGGGATATGCCGTGAAAGGCGGGGGAATTGGTGCGGTTTCTCTTCCCGGAATGCGGGTGGGCACCGGGATACCGGCGGGTACCGGAATGCGGGCGGACCACCGCACGGGCGGAGGCTCCGCGGTGAACGTGCTTCCGGCCTGGAGCGCCGGCCTGGGCCTCGGATTCCTGGTGGCCCTCCCGCTCGGTCCGATCGGACTGCTGTGCGTGCGCAGCGTGCTGCGCAACGGCTTCCTGTGCGGATTCGCCATCGGGCTCGGCGCGACCGCGATCGACATGCTGTACGCGGGGCTGGGCCTGGCGGGCGTCGGCAGGCTGCTGGACGTCCAGGTGCTGCGGACGGCGCTCGGGCTCGCCGGAGCCGTGGTCATGGTCTACCTGGGCGTCCGCTCCCTGCGGTCCGCCTTCCAGGCCAGGGGGGCCATCGACACCGAGGGCGAGACGGTGCTGCCGTGGGCGGCCTTCCGTACCGCGCTCACCGCGACGGCGGCCAACCCGGCGACGATCGGCTACTGGGCCGCGGCCTTCGCCGCGGCCACCGCGGCCAACCTCACCGGGACGCTCTCCGCCTCGCTGGGCATGCTCATCGGCGTCGGCTGCGGCACCCTGCTGTGGTTCACCACCCTGAGCGTCTCCGTGATGCTGTTCCGGCGCTGGTTCACCTCCCGGATGCTGCAAGGGGTCGACCTGCTCGCCGGCGTGGGCGTCATCTTCTTCGGCGGCGTCCTCGCCTACCAGGCCGTCGGCTGACACCACCGCCCGCGACGGCCCCGACGGCTCGGCTCCACCCGCGGGGAGCCGGGCCGCGCGCTGTGTGCCCGACGCCCGTCAGCTTCGCCGAGGAGGCCGTCGCACATGTCCGACACCGAGTTGGCCGGTCGCGTGCACCGGGCCCTGACCGACGGCGAGATGGCCGCGATCGCCGCCGCCATCGAGGCGGTGGGCACCGCCGGCGGGCTCGTCCCGGCCACCGCGTACGCCCTCTACACCGCACTCGGCGACCACCCCCGGCCACCCCTGGCGGACCACAGGGGCAGCGCCCGGTTCGCCATCCCGGAGGCCCAGTGGCTGGCGATCGCGGAGCGCTGCATCGCCCGCGCCGAGGCGTTCGGCGCGGGGGTGCACGCCGCCCTGGAACTGCGCAGGGTGATGCCCGCCCGCTACCCCGACCCCGGCATCACCGCACCGCCCCACCCCCGCAAGGACCACCGGCCCCCCGCGCACGAGTTGTCGGTGACCCGGGAGGCCACCGACACCATCACCGCCGCGAGCCGCCACTGCGAGCGGCTGGCCCACTTCTTCGGCCCCGACTCGGACGAGCACCTGGCCGCGGCCCGCTCCTGGCAGTGCGGACTGTCCCGGCTCTTCGCGATGGCGTTCGGCGCGCACACCCGCGTCGAGCGCGCCGACCCGCTCTCCCTCACCGTCACCTCCGAGACGACGGGCTTCGTCTACGGGCTCCACTTCCGCCCCGCCCTTGTCCCCGTGGACGACGCGCCCCGCCCCGGCCGCTGGCTGAGCGTCTACTGAGACCGCCCCCGTCCCCCTTTCCCCCTTCTCCCCACCCGGAGGACCACATGACCGGAACGGACGGCCCCATACCCGGCGACCAGCACCCGAGCGCACCGCCCGTCGGCAGAGTCCGGCATCCGGCGCTCGTCTACCTCTCCGGCTGCCTGCTGTTCTCGACGGGCGCCCACTTCTTCATCCAGTCCCGTCTGGGGACCGACCCGCTGGATGTGTTCGCGCTGGGAGTCCTGGAACACCTCCCGCTGACCATCGGCCTCTGCCAGGCGGCCGTGGCCATCGTGTGCATCGGCATCTGGGCCGCGTGGAACCGGCGGCGCCCGGTGCTCTCGCCGTTCCTGACCTTCTTCCTCTGCGGCACCCTGATCGACCTCCAGCAGTGGGCCGGACTCGCCGGCTACCTGCGTCTCGGCGGCTACCCACTGGTGCTGCTCGGGGCGCTGCTCTGCGCGTACGCCTCGGCGCTGATCATCATGAGCGGCTTCGGCATCCGTGCCATCGACCTGGTCGCCATCACCGTACGGCAGCGCTGGAAGTGGCCCTTCTGGTGCGGAAAGGGCCTGATCGAGGGCGCGCTCCTGCTCTCCGGATGGCTGCTGGGCGGCCCGGTCGGCATCGGCACGGTGGTGTTCCTGGTCTTCGTGGACCTGCTCATCGAGCCGTGCGTCCGCTTCAACCAGCGCTATCTGGCCATCCCCGACCGCGGCTTCGCCGTACCGGCCGCGGTGGTACCGGCCACGCCCACAACCTAAAGCCTTTAGGTGAAGTCGCATTACGTGTAGCCTTCTGCCGTACCAGTCAAGCTCCCACCGACGGCAACAGGCGGGACCCATGAACACCGAGCAGGAACACCAGCGCCACCGGACCACCACCCACCTCACCACGCCCCTCACCGCCGACCTCCTGCGCGGCTTCCTCGACCTGGAGACGACCCCGCACGGTCTGCTGCCGCACCGGCTGCCCGCGTGGGCGCGCCGGCAGATCCCGGACGGCCTGCTGGCCATGGCTGAGGCCCAGCCCTCCGGCGTACGGCTGGTCTTCCGCACCCGGGCGACCACCGTCGAGCTGGACACCCTGCCCACCAAGCGGGCCTACCGGGGTTTCCCGCCTCCGCCCGACGGGGTGTACGACCTGCTGGTCGACGGCCGGCTCACCGCCCAGGCCACCGTGGCCGGCGGCAACCTCCGTACGGTCACCGACCTGGCCACCCAGACCGCCGAACTGAGCGAAGGCCCGCCCGGCACCGCCCGGTTCACCGGTCTCCCGCCATACGACAAGCAGGTCGAGATCTGGCTGCCGCATACGGAGACCACCGAGTTGATCGCCCTGCGCACCGATGCTCCGGTCCAGGCGGCCCCGGACAGCGGGCGCAGGGTGTGGCTGCACCACGGCAGTTCGATCAGCCATGGCTCCAACGCCGCCCATCCGAGCGCCATCTGGCCGGCGCTGGCCGCCGCCCGGGGCCATGTGGAGCTGATCAACCTGGGGTTCGGCGGCGGTGCGCTGCTCGACCCGTTCACCGCCCGGGCGATCCGGGACACCCCCGCGGACCTGATCAGCGTCAAGATCGGCATCAATATCGTCAACGCCGATGTGATGCGCCTGCGCGCCTTCACCCCGGCGGTGCACGGTTTCCTGGACACCATCCGCGAGGGGCATCCGGCGGTACCGCTCCTGGTCGTGTCCCCGATCCTGTGCCCGGTACACGAGGACACCCCCGGCCCGCTCGCGCCCGACTTCTCCACCGGCGCCCTGCGGTTCAGGGCCACCGGCGACCCCGCCGAACGCGCCGCCGGCCGTCTGACGCTCCAGGTCATCCGCGCGGAACTGGCCCGGATCGTCGAGCAGCGGGCGGCCGAAGACCCCTACCTGCACTACCTCGACGGCCGTGAGCTGTACGGCGAGCAGGACTACGCCGAACTGCCGCTGCCCGACGGGCTCCACCCCGACCCCGCGACCCACCGCCGCATCGGCGAGAACTTCGCGCGGCTCGCGTTCACCGCAGGCGCCCCCTTCTCCCCCTCCCCCACGACGAGTTGACCGACCGCGTCCGCCGACGCACCGCCAGATTCGAACAGCCACCATCCGGTAGCCGTCAGTAGCCGACTTCGCCGGACTGCCGACGGGTCGGCGGTCTACTGTACGGACACGCCGCGTCACTCGCCGCGGTCGGAGAAGGAGGAGCCCTGTGTCATCCCCCTGTGATCCCGCGCACGCCCCCGTCGGCGATGTGGGGGCAGCCCTGATGATGATCGATTCCCGGCTCACGGCCATCTACGACGGCAAGACCGAGACCAGCGCCGAACAGGAGGCGCTGATCGAGCAGCTCACCGAATCCCTTGACTCCAAGGGGGCCGATGCCGTCCTGGACGGCGCCTGCACCCTCATCTTCCTGTATATGAAGTGGCTGCGGATGGCGTACGAGGACCATGACGAGGATGTCATCGCCTGTGTGGTGCCCAACCTGGTGGCCACGATGCGGATGATGCCCATGAGCGTCAAGCCCGAGACCATCCCCACCATGACCGGACTGCTCGTCGCCGCGGGCACCGGGCTGAGCCCCAATCTCTGGCGCAAGCAGTACGGTTACTGGACCGAGGCGGAGATGACGCCCCTGGAGGTCACCGTCTTCCTGCTGGCGGAGCACATCAACCGCCTCACCGACGACAAGGCCTTCGCCACCCGTCTGATCAGCGACGCCTTGACCAGCGCGGACGAGGACTGACCGCCGCGACACGAAGAGGGCGGACGCCGCCGGGATCGCGCCAAGGCCCAGCGGCCGTTCCCTCCGCGTTCAGGGGCCCTCGGTCGGCCCGGCCTGGTCCCAGCCGGGCGCCCGTACATCGATGGTGAGGCCCGCCGACCCGATCTCCTCACCGCAGGTCCGGCAGGTCGACATCGGATCGAGGTCATGCTCGGCGTGGTGCGCGGAGCCGGGCCCGCCGCGGTGCCGGAAGGCGACCGGCGGAGCGTCCACCGCCCAGCGGTCGCCCCAGGTCAGCAGCGCACGCATCACCGGTGCGAGATCGCGGCCGGCCTCGGTGAGGTGGTACTCGAAGCGCGGGGGGCGCTCGCTGTACGCGCGGCGCTCCACCAGGCCCGCCTCCTCCATCGCGCGCAGTCTGGCGGCGAGGCGGTCGCGGGGCGCGCCGGTGTTGCGGACGATCCGGCCGAAGCGCCGGTTGCCGTAGAAGATCTCGCGGATCGCCAGCAGGGCCCAGCGCTCGCCGACCAGTTGCAGCGCGGCGGCCACGGAGCACGGCCGGCCGGGCACATCGGGGTGCGGAACCGCGTTCTCGCCCTGCTTCACGTTCGAGGTGGTCACGCCCTCATCCTCTCCCGAGTGCGTTGTGTTTTCAAACCTACATACCCTACTGTCCGCCTCATGACAGTTGGACTTTCAAACTCACCAAGGGCGTCCCGTGCCGTGTTCGCGACGGTCGCGGCCTCGGTCTTCATGGCGAACCTCGACCTCTTCATCGTCAATGTGGCCCTCCCGGAGATCGGCGACTCGTTCGGCGGCAGCGACCTCGGCTCCCTCTCCTGGGTCCTCAACGGCTACGCCATCGTCTTCGCGGCGCTCCTCGTGGTCGCCGGGCGCGTCGCCGACCGCTCCGGCCACAAGCCGGTCTTCCTGGCCGGACTGGCGGTGTTCACCCTCGCCTCGGTCGGCTGCGCGCTCGCTCCGAACGTCGGGACGCTGGTCGCGGCGCGGCTCGCGCAGGCCGTCGGCGCGGCGCTGGTGATGCCGACATCGCTCGCGCTGCTGCTCGCCACGACGGCGCCGGAGAGACGCGCCGGGGCGGTACGGGCCTGGGCGTCGATCGGCGGGATAGCCGCCGGACTCGGGCCGGTGGCCGGCGGGCTGCTGGTCGAGGTCGGCTGGCGCTGGGTGTTCCTGGTCAACGTGCCGGTGGGGATCGCGGCGTTCGCGCTCGGCCTCAAGGCGCTGCCGTCACCCGGACGCGCCGGGGCGCGCAAGAGCCCGCTGCCCGACCTGTTCGGTGCCGTCCTCCTCACCGGATCGATCGCCACGCTGGCGCTCGGCCTGGTGAAGGCTCCCGAGTGGGGGTGGACCAGCGCCGGCACCCTGGGCGGCCTGGCCGCCGCGGTACTGCTCGGCGCCTGGTTCGTGCTGCGCTCGGCCCGCCACCCCGTACCGATCGTGGAGCTGCCGCTGCTGCGCGTCCCCGCGTTCGCCTCCGCCGCGACCGCCCTGACGCTGTTCACCGTCGCCTTCGCCGGCATGCTGCTCGGCGCGGTGCTGTGGTGCCAGGGCGTGTGGGGCTACTCGGCTCTGCGCACCGGCCTCGCCATCGCACCGGGCCCCCTGCTGGTGCCGGCGGTCGCCTTGCTGATCGGACCCGTCGTCGCCCGATACGGTACGGGCCGCGTCGCACTGGCGGGCAGCGTGCTGTTCGCGGCCGGCATCCTGTGGTGGGCCGGGGCACTGGACACCGACTCCTCCTACGCGGCCTCACTCATGCCCGGCATGGTGCTGACCGGCCTCGGCGTCGGCCTGACGCTCCCGGTGCTGACCGGGGCGTCGGCGGCCGCCCTGCCACCGGCCCGCTTCGCCACCGGCTCGGCCATCACCTCGATGGGCCGCCAGATCGGCGCGGTCCTGGGCGTCGCGATCCTGGTCGGCATCCTCGGCACCCCGGCCCCCGGAGACGTGGTCACCGCCTTCCGGCACGGCTGGTACGCGGTCGCCGCGGCGTCCCTGCTCGCCGCGTGCGCGACGATCCCCCTCCTTCGCGCCCCGCGACCCGCCACCGCCCAGGCGGCCGACGACGCCGGCGCCGCGAAGGCCGGCGCCGCCTGAGAGCGGGCCCTGTCCGCGCCACACGGACAGGGCCCGAGGGTGAGCCCTGTCCGCGATCGGCCGGACAGGGCTCCCGTGCGCCTGAGCGGGCCCTGGACCCGGCGGGAATTGACGGGTCACTCCGGGCGGCCACTATAGTGAACAGCGTTCACGTGAACGCTGTTCACTAGGGTGGAGGAAGATGTGACCACGGATGTGATCGTCGTCGGAGCGGGTCCGACCGGGCTGATGCTCGCCTGCGAGCTGGCGCTGGCCGGTGTCCGGCCGCTGATCGTCGAGCGCCGCCCGGAACCGCAGCGCGACTCCCGGGCCCTGACGCTGCATCCGCGCAGCGTCGAGCTGATGGACCTGCGGGGGCTGGCCCCCCGCTTCCTCGCGGCCGGCACCACCATGCCGGGCTGGCACTTCGCGGGCCTGAGGACCCGGCTGGACTTCACCGCCCTCGACAGCCGGCACGCCTACACCCTGTTCATCGCCCAGGCCCGTACCGAGGCCCTGCTGGCCGAGCGGGCCGGGGAGCTCGGTGTCGAGATCCTGCGGGGGCACGAGACCGTCGGCGTGCGCCAGGACGCCGACGGGGTGGAGGTGGACATCCACGGCCCCGGCGGACGGCGGACCCTCCGGGCGGGGTACGCGGTGGGGTGCGACGGCGGGCGCAGCCTGGTGCGCACGGCCGCGGGGATCGACTTCCCGGGCACGGACGAGACGCTGACCGGTGTCCTCGGCGACTTCGAGTCCCTGGACCGGGCCGATCCCGGGCTCCAGCGCGCGCAGGCCCGCGGTGTGCTGGTCGCGCCGCTGGAGGACGGGGCCACCCGGCTCGTCTACCTCGACCCCGCGCGGATGCGCGTCCCCTCCCGGGAGCCGGTGACGCTGGAGGAGTTCCGGACCTCGCTGACGGACATCTGCGGCTCCGACTGCGGGGTCGGCCGACCGCGATGGCTCTCCCGCTTCGGCAACGCCAGCCGCGTCGCCGAGCGGTACCGCGCGGGCCGGATCCTGCTGGCGGGCGACGCCGCCCATATCCACTTCCCCGCGGGCGGGCAGGGCCTCAACACCGGGTTGCAGGACGCCGCCAACCTGGGCTGGCGGCTGGCGGCCGAGATCAACGGCTGGGCGCCGCCCGGGCTGCTCGACGGCTACGACGCCGAGCGCCGGCCGGTCGGCGCGGCGGTCGTGGAGAACACCGAGGTCCAGACCCTGCTGGCGGAACTGCTCCTCGTCCCGCAGTACGCGGGGCCCGCCGCCGCGCTGCGCCGGATGCTCGACGGGTTCCTGGGCGTCGCCCAGATCAACCGGAACCTGGCCGCCCAGGTGTCCGCCCTCGGCACCGCCTACCCCGCCCGCTACCCGGACGCCGACCCGCTGGAGGGGCGGCGGATGCCCGACGTCGGCCTCACCGCCGCGGGATCATCCGCCCGGCGGGTCTACGAACTGGCCGACCGCGGCCGCTTCCTGCTGCTGGACTTCGCCGGGGACGAGGCGCTGCCACCCGCCGTCCAGGCCGGGTGGAGCGGGCGCGTCGAGGCCGTGACGGTGACCGAGTGGGACCCCCACCGCGAACTGGCGGGCGCGGCCGAGATCCTGGTGCGCCCCGACGGCCATGTCGCCTGGGCGAGCCGGACCGGTGACACGGCCGTGCGGCGGGCCGAGCGCACCCGGGCCCTGACCGCGTGGGCGGGCGCCCCCGGCACGGGGAGCTGAATCCTCCAGGGTCGCCGCCCCGCCCGCCCTCGGCGGTGGGGCGGCGACCCGGGGTGACCGCTACCGGCCCGCGTCGTACTCGGTGGTGACGGTGGAGGCCGGCTCCCCGGGGAAGGGCCGCGCGCCGGTGAGCAGGGGGTGGCGGTCGGTGCGGTCCTGGAGGAAGCGTTCGAAGAAGGCGGTCACCCGGTTGACGGTGATCTGCCGCTGTGTGCGCTCGGCCAGCCGCGGCTGGTCCTGCTGGGGGTGGTCGGTGCCCGCGTACTGGGACTGGCAGGTGCCGGGCGCGGTTCCCGGCAGGGCGTCGTCGCGGGAGGCGACCTGACCGCTGCTGGGGGACCACTGGCGGTTGTAGAAGTTGTGATTGCCGCCGGTGAGGGTGTAGTTGAAGATGGGTGCCCGGTTGGCGGCGCGGTTGTGCTCGAAGTACCGACCGGTGTTGACCTGGTCGCAGGTGCCCCACATCACGGCGAACGGTGTCCGGGTGACCGGTTGCTCGTCCCAGGTGCCGGTGGGGGCGAGGGCGAAGGCGGCCTTGATGCCGACCCCGGCCGGCCAGTCGGCGCGCGAGGGGTCGGCGACCTCCTGCATGACGCCGCCGCCTCCCATGGAGTGGCCGAGGAGGCCGACCCGGCCCATGTCCACCGTGCCGCGGAAGCCGTCCGCGACCGGGGCTCCGGTGCGTGTGTCGGTGAGGGCGCCGCGCAGCGGGCCGGTGCCCGAGCGGGCGAGCGTCTGCCACATCCGCAGGTGCCGGTCGAGAAGGGCGGCGCGAGCCTGGTAGACGGTGTCGGCCTGTCCGGAGTCGGTAGCGTTGATGCCGTTGGCCCCCACCGAGACGACCACGAACCCCCGGCGGGCCAGTTCGCGCGCCAGATAGTCGTAACCGGCGCTGCTGGGGATCGGGGCGGTACCGGGCGCGCAGGGCCAGGCCCACAGCCGCGCCGCCGTCCGCTCGATGATCGCCTGCTGACGGGCGGCCTCGGCCTCGTCACCCTGTTCCAGGGCGCGGTCGCGGGCCGTGAGCGCGGCGGCGTTCTCGGCCGCGGCCTTGGCGTCGGCACAGGTCTCCCAGTGGCCGTGCTGCATGACGACCAGCGGGTGGCGGCCGGTGCCCAGACGGGCGGGGTAGTAGACGTCGGCCGCCAGTTCGGCGCGGCCCACGTAGCCGAGTGAGGCCGGGGGCTGGAACGCCTGGTCGCCGAGGTGGTAGCGGGCCGTCCGGACGGTGTCGGCGGCGGCCGGGGCGACGGGGCGGGATCCGGATGGGGCGAGGGGGGCGGCGTACGCCGGGACGGCGGGGACGCAGAGCCCGAGGGCGCAGACGAGGACGGTCAACCGGGCAGTGATCTTCATGGAGTGGGCCTGTCGTGTGGGAGTACGGGGAGCGTGCCCAAGGACCGCTGTGATGACGGGACATGACGTCCCCTTCACCTGGCCGCGGGGCCGCGGCCTCCGGGGAGGCGCTGTCACAGCGACAGACGTGCGGACGAGGCCGGGGTTGCGGGTCCAGCCGCTCCTCTCGCCCGGCCGCCCGGTGACATGGGTCACAACAGGCCCGGCGCCATGGCGCTTGTCCGCCAGGGACATCAGCTCGTCCTCCCCCCTCCCCGGGGTGACTTTCGTCGTCGCCGGTCGCGACGGACGGCCGATGTGGCGGGCGGCACGGGGCCTCTAGCGTGGCCGTGTGACTCGTACGCGCCGCGCACACCCCGTACCACCGACCGACCGGCCCCCGGTCCGGCGGATGCCTTCCGTACACCGGTGGCTGACCGCCCCGGGCCGGCACCTCGCCCGCCCCGGGATGTGGTCCGTGCGGCGGATGGCGGGGGAAGCGCTGCTGGCCGTGGGGCTGGGGCTGCCGGCGGCCGGGCTGGACCTCGGGGCGGACGGCGGCACCGCCCGGGCCGTCGCCGTGGGGCTGGCGGCGGGGACGCTGTCGGTGCTGCGCCGCTTCCTGCCCGCGACGGTGCTGCTCGCGGTCGTCACCGGAAGCCTGCTCCTGGACGGGCTCGCCGTACTGCTCCCCGTCGTCGCCTGGTCGGCCGGGCGGCGCGTCGAACGGGCGGGGCGGACCCTGGGCGTCTTCGCCGCGGCCTGCGTGGTCAGCGTCGCCGACGGCCTGCTGGAGCAGTTCCCGCGCCCTTCCGTCTCGTACGGCGTGTTCACCCTCCTCGTCACCCTGGCGGTGGTCGTGGTCCCCGGTCTGGCCGGACGCCACTGGTCGCAGCGCCGTGCGCTGACCGGCACCCTGCGGGAGTACCACGAGCAGCTCCTGCGCGAGAGCAGGATGCTGGCCGACCAGGCCCGGCTGCGGGAGCGGCAGCGCATCGCCCGGGACATGCACGACAGCCTGGGCCACCAATTGGTGCTGATCTCGGTGCAGGCCGGAGCGCTGGAGGTGGACCGCGAGGCGACCGAGCGCCAGCGCCGGACGGCGGGGGTGCTGCGGGAGGCCTCGGTGGCCGCCATGCGCGAACTGCGGGAGGTGGTGGGGCTGCTGCGGGAGGACGCCGAAGCGGCCGGGGGCGACGACTCCCCGCAGCCGTCCGCCGCACCGGAGGCCGCCGGTCACCCGGGGGCCGATACGTCCGCGCCCGGGGTGGCGGGGATCGAGCGGCTGGTGGAGGCGTCCCGGGACGCCGGTGCCACGGTGGTGCTGCGCCGGTACGGCGGTCCGCGCCCGCTCCCCCCGGCCGCCGGCCACGCGGCGTACCGCGTGGTCCAGGAGGGGCTGACCAACGCCCACAAGCACGCTCCCGGCGCCGCGATCACCGTGGAGCTGCGCCATGAACCGGACGCGCTGGTGGTGGCGGTCGTCAACGGTCCCGAGCCGCGGACGGCGGGCCCCGGCGGAGCCGTCCGGGCGGTGAGCGGCGGGCGGGGGCTGACCGGGCTGGTGGAGCGGGCCCGGCTCGCCGGCGGCATGGTGCGCGCCGAGCCCACCGCGGAGGGCGGCTTCCGGGTGGCGGGCGTCCTGCCCTACGCCCCGGCGCCCGAGCACGGCCCCACGGATCCGGCGGGGGCCGCCGCCACGACTTTCGTCCACGCGGCGGACGACCTTCGCGAGCAGCCCCGGACGGTCCCGCCCGGCGAGGCTGGGCCGGTCAGCGACTGGGACCAGATGTCGAGGGAAGTGACCCGGGTGATGCGCAGGAGCAGCCGTAGGAGTGGGGTGGCCATAGGCTGCGGTGTGGCCGTACTGGCCGTGCTGCTGGTGGGGTTCGCCGCGGTCGTGGGATTCGTCTACTTCAGCGGCGAGGCGGACAAGGCCATGATCGACAAGGAGAAGTACGACTCGGTGCGGGTCGGCGAGCCCGAGGACGAGGTGCGCGGCAAGCTGCCGGACGGGAAGTCGTTCCTGACCGTCGGCCTGGACGAGGGGGCGCCTCCCCAACCCGCCGGGTCGACGTGCCTCAGCCTGAACTCCACGGAGGAGGGGAGCAGCTGGAGCAAGTCCCCGGTCTTCCGGTTCTGCTTCAAGGACGGCCAGCTGATCGAGAAGAAGGCCTTCGAAGCTAAACTGTGAGTGCTTACGGGAGCCTGCCCGCCAGGTCGGGGGCGGGCTCCCGTACGGACGGCGCCGCCGTCCGTACCGAGCCGCACCGAACCACGCGGGAGAGCCGTGATCAGGGTCCTCGTCACCGACGACGAGCCGCTCATCCGAGCCGGAATCCGGATGATCCTCTCCTCCTGCGACGAGATCGACGTCGTCGCGGAGGCGGCGAACGGCCGCGAGGCGGTGGACCTGGCCCGCGAACTGCGGGTGGACGTCGCCCTGCTGGACATCCAGATGCCGGTCATGGACGGCCTGAGCGCCCTGGCCGAACTGCGCCGCACCGCCCCCGACGTACGGGTGCTCATCCTCACCACGTTCGGAGAGCAGCGGAACGTCCTGCGCGCGCTGAGCGAGGGCGGCGCGGGCTTCCTCCTCAAGGACTCCGCACCCCCGGACCTGATCCGCGCCGTGCAGGCCGCGGCGGCCGGCGAGGCGTACCTCTCCCCCGCCACCACCCGCCAGGTCGTGGACCTGCTGGCCTCCGGCGACACCGCGCGCCGCGCCGAACGGGCCCGCGCCCTGCTCGGGCGGCTGAGCGACCGCGAGCGGGAGGTGCTCGCCCTGCTCGGGGAGGGGCTGTCCAACGCGGACGTCGGCCGCCGGATCCATATGAGCGAGGGCACGGTCAAGTCCTACGTCAGCCGCATCCTGGCCAAGCTGGACTGCGAGAACCGCGTGCAGGCCGCGCTGCTGGCCCGGGACGCCGGCCTCCGAAGCGACTCCCCCGACCGCCCGGGTCCCTGAGACCGCCCGCCGGACCGGCGAGGGGGCTACAGCGCTCCCTTAGCTGAGGCGTGTGCTCCCACCCGAGCGCTGCGATACTGGCCGTTAGGCACACGCCGACTACCGGATCGACTCGGCGGACGCAATGCCAGTGACTGAAAACGAGCCCAGGCGTCAGTAACACTGCAGGTCAGTAAGCGTCGGCCCCGCATACGCGGGGGTGGTCCTGCTGTACTGGACCAGTCCGGAGCAGTCGAATCGTCGGCCCCGCATACGCGGGGGTGGTCCACCGAGTTGGTCATGCTGTGGACTCGGGGCCGGGTCGGCCCCGCATACGCGGGGGTGGTCCTGTTGACCGCGTCGCAAAGACGTTGCGCCGAGTGTCGGCCCCGCATACGCGGGGGTGGTCCCGGCTCCCCGTACGCGATGCTGACCGCGTCCAGGTCGGCCCCGCATACGCGGGGGTGGTCCGTGGGATGAGCGGGTGTCGGTGTTCGTGGATCTATCGGCCCCGCATACGCGGGGGTGTTCCGGTTCGGGCACTGGTGCGCAGGTACGTGCGATCGTCGGCCCCGCATCCGCGGGGGTGTTCCTCGCCGTTTCCGCTGCCGCCCCGCGCCCACGCCGTCGGCCCCGCATCCGCGGGGATGTTGCCCCTGCAGGTCGAGGCCCACACATGCGTCGCGGCATGAGCAGGGGCCACCCCCCTCCTCGATGTCAGGAGGGGAGCGGCTCCGCGAGGGTGGCGAACCGGCCGGCGCGGTGTGTCAGAAGGGCTTGGTGGGGAGGTACTTGCCGTCCAGGGTGATGATGGCGCGCTCGCCGCCCTCGGGGTCGGCGACCTTCCTCACGTCGAGCTTGAAGTTGATCGCGGAGATGATGCCGTCGCCCAGCTGCTCGTGCACCAGGGCCTTGAGCGTGGTGCCGTAGACCTGGAGCATCTCGTAGAAGCGGTAGATGGTCGGGTCGGTCGGGACGCGGTCGGGGATCGAGCCGCGGGTCGGGATGGTCCGCAGCGTCAGCGCGTCGTCGGCGTCCAGGCCGAGGAGTTCGGTGACGGCCTGGGCCGAGGCCTCGGGCAGCGGGTGCTGACCGAGTACGGCGGCGGTGACGTAGGCGACCGACAGGCCGGCGGCGTCGGCGATCTGCTGCCAGGTCAGGTCCTTGCGGATCTTGGCGTCGACGGCCTTGGTGGCCAGGGCCTGGCGAGCGGTGTTGTCGAACTGGGCGTGCACCATGAGACGGAGTCTTCCTTTCGGTGGGCCGCCCCCGGACGAGGCGGGGAGCGGTGGGTTTCCGGGATGGTCCCGGCCGCCGGATGGAGAGGGAGGGCAGGTCAGGCGATGTGACCGGCCGGCTGGGGGGTGGGGGTGAGTTCCTCCACGCGGCCGCTGCCGATGTCGTAGCACCAGCCGTGCAGCCCGACCGCGCCCTGCTCCAGGGCACGGGCGACCGACGGATGGGTGGCCAGGTTCGCCAGCTGGGCGCGGACGTTGCTCCGTACCAGGGCATCCACGCCGGGAGCGGTGGTACGGGCCCTGGCGGCGTCCGCGTGGCGCAGCCAGTCCGCGGTCGTCGGCATCGCGCCCAGGTCGTGGCCCTCGGCCAGGGCGGTCATCGCGCCGCAGGCGGAGTGCCCGCACACGACGATGTCCCGTACGCCCAGGGCGGCGACCGCGTACTCGATGCTGGCCGCGATGCCGTCCGGGCGGGGGGCGTAGGCGGGTACGAGGTTGCCGGCCGTGCGGATGACGAACAGCTCACCCGGATCGCTCTGGGTGATCAGTTCGGGCACCACACGGGCGTCGGAGCAGCCGATGAACAGCGTGTGCGGTGCGTGGTGGGTGGCCAGGTGGGCGAAGGCCCCGGCCCTGGCGGGGAAGACCTCTTGCTGGAAGCGGTCGATTCCCGGGGCGAGATGACGCATGGCCCTCACTCCCTTCGATCGGGCAGTCGGTGAATGGGCTGACGTCGTTCACTCTGCCTGAGCTGGAGCTATAGCGTCCAAGACGTACTGGCACGGATAGCCATTGACCTCATCTATAGTCGGGGCATGAAGCCGGAACTGCGTCATCTGCGCTATCTGCTCGCAGTCGCCGAGCACGCCAACTTCACCCGCGCCGCCGAGGAGCTGCGCGTCTCCCAGCCCACCCTCTCCCAGCAGATCAGGCAGCTGGAGAAGGCCCTCGGGGTCCAGCTCCTCGACCGCACGGCCCGCACCATCCGCCTCACCGACGCGGGGAGCGCCTACGTGCACTACGCCCGGAGCGCGCTACGGGACCTCGCGGCGGGCGAGCGGGCGGTGCTGGATGTGCGGGACCTCTCCCGCGGGCACCTCCGCCTCGCCGTCACCCCCACCTTCACCGCCTACCACACCGGCCCGCTCGTCGCCGACTTCCACGCCCAGCACCCCGGCATCACCCTGGACGTACGCGAGCTGACGCAGGACCGCATCGAGGCCGACCTCCTGGACGACCGGCTCGACCTCGGCATCGCCTTCGCCGGCGACCATCTCCCGGGCATCGAGGCCACCGCGCTGTTCACCGAGACCCTCGGCCTCGTCGTGGGCCCCCGCCACCCCGACGGCCACCGCCCCGGCCCGCTGCCCGTCGCCGAACTCGGCAGCCACCGTCTCGCGCTGCTGCGCGGCGACTTCGCCACCCGCCGGCACATCGACCGCTACTTCGCCGAGCACCACGTACAGCCGCGGATCGCGGTGGAGGCCGACTCCGTCAACGCCCTCACCCAGATCGTCACCCACGCCCCGCTCGCCACCGTCCTGCCCGACGCCGTCACCCACGACCACCCCCATCTGACCCCGATCCCCCTCGCCCCCGCACTCCCCTCCCGCACCGTCACCCTTCTCCGTCGCCAGAGCACCTACCAGAGCGCCGCCGCCCGCGCCTTCGGCCACCGAGCCGCCGACTGGACCCGCACGCACGACATCACCTCCGGCTGACCCGGGTCGCCGCAAGCCCCGTCAACCGTGTGGTGAGCATGGGCGCCGCTTCCGGATGGCCGGGGGGGATGGCTGGGGGGTGACCGGGGGGCAGCGGCTGTCGGCCGTGACGTCGTCAGCGGTCTCGACGGTGAGACGGCAGCGGTGTCGGCGGTGAGGCGGCAGCGGTGTCGGCGGTGAGGCGGCAACCCGGACGCCGGACGGGTGGAATGCGACCTTAGAGTAGCCTCACCTCACCCTTTCCGACCCCTTCGCGGAGGCACGCATGCTCGACGGCGGACCGACGGGGCGCCATGTCCTCCGCCAGGCGATCGGGGGCCAGCGGCGCCGTATCGCGGTGGCGTCGGTGCTGGGCATGGCGCACCAGGGGTGCGAGGCGCTGGTGCCCGTGGTGATCGGTGTCGTCATCGACCAGGCGGTGGCCACCGGATCCGCCGGGGCCCTGGTGCGCTGGCTGATCGTCCTGGCCGGTCTCTTCCTCGTTCTGTCGACCTGCTACCGGACTTCCGCCAGGATCACCGACGGCTCCGCGGAGCACGCCGCCCACCGCGTCCGCCTCGCCCTGGGCGCGAAGGTGCTCGACCCGCGCGGCGGTGCCGACACCGGCCGGCTGCCCGGGGCCCTGACCGCCGTCGCCACCGGTGACGCGAGCCGGGTGGGGGCGAGTGCGGCGGCGGTGGTGTACGCCGTCTCCGCACTCGCCGGACTCGCCGTCAGCGCGGTGGCACTGCTGCGCGTCTCGGTGCCGCTCGGACTGCTGGTGCTGCTCGGCGTACCGCCGCTGCTGTGGGTGGGACACCTGATCAGCCGGCCGCTGGAGCGGCGCAGCGAGGTCGAGCAGGACCGTGCCGCGCACGCCTCGGGTGTCGCCGCCGACCTGGTCGGGGGGCTGCGGGTGCTCAAGGGGATGGGCGCCGAGGCGGCCGCCGTCGCCCGCTACCGGCGCACCAGTCGGGAGTCGCTGGCGGCCGCGCTGCGCGCCGCACGCAGCCGGGCGGGGCACGACGGTGCGATCCTCGCGCTGACCGGGATCTTCATCGCGCTGATCGGCCTGGTCGGAGCCCATCTGGCGATGCGGGGCTCGATCAGTGTCGGCGAACTGGTGGCGGCCGTCGGCCTCGCCCAGTATCTGCTGGGACCCTTCCAGCTCCTCACCTATGTCAACGGCGAGTTCGCCCAGGGGCGCGCCTCGGCGGAACGGGTGGCCGAGGTGCTCGCGGCGCCGCCCGCCGTGGCGGCCGGAACGGCCCGGCTCCCCCACCCGGTGTCCGGGCGGGTCCGGCTGCGCGGGGTCGCCCGGGGTGCGCTGCGCGGGCTGGACCTGGACATCGCTCCCGGCGGCTTCGTGGGCGTCGTGGTGCGCGACCCGGCCGCCGCCGGTGAGCTGCTGCGCTGCCTGGGCCGGGAGTGCGACCCGGACGAAGGGGTGGTGGAGCTGGACGGCGTCCCGCTGGCCGACCTGGCCCCGCAGGACGCGCGCCGGGCGGTCCTGGTCGCCCACCATGACGCCGACCTGTTCGAGGGCAGCCTGCTGGACAACGTACGGGCCGGGAAGGCCGAGGGCGACGGGGACCGGGAGACCGGGCCGGCGCTGGCGGCGGCCGCGGCGGACGAGGTGGCCGAGGCGCTGCCCCGGGGCGTGGACACGGTGCTGACCGAACGGGGCCGCTCGCTCTCCGGCGGACAGCGCCAACGCGTCGCGCTGGCCCGGGCGCTGGCCGCCGATCCCCCGGTGCTGGTCGTGCACGACCCGACCACCGCGGTCGACACCGTCACCGAGTCGCGGATCGCGACCCGGCTGCGGCGGCTGCGCCAGGACCGCACCACCATCCTGGTGACCACCAGCCCCGCCCTGCTCGCCGAGACCGACCAGGTGCTGGTGGTCGAGGACGGCACGATCGGCGCGCGGGGCCGGCACCAGGACCTGATCGCCTCCGACGCGTCCTACCGCGCGGCGGTGCTGGCATGACGGATCGGCAGGACGGCGCCCCGCACCGGCCCGCCGCGGAAGACGAAGGACGGACCATGAGCGGATCGGGCGCCCCCACCCGCGCGCTGCTGCCCACGGCCACCGGCGCCCGGACCGTCGCCGCCCTCGGCGCCCTGCTGCGTGGCCACCGGCTGCGGGCGGTCGGCGCCCTGGCCGTGCTGGTCCTGGGCACGGGGATCGGGCTGCTGACCGCCCCTCTGCTGGGATGGATCGTGGACCTCGTCGTCGCCCGGCGCGGCTCGGACGCGCTCGTCGTCCCCATGGTGCTCCTGGTCGTGGTGGCCGCCGCGCGCGGGGCCGCCACGGCGATCGGCAACTCCCTGGTCGCCCGGCTCGGCGAGACGGTCCTGGCGGACCTGCGGGAACGGTTCATCGCACGGGCCCTGCGGCTGCCCCTGGAGCGCGTCGAACAGGCCGGCTCCGGAGACCTCACCTCGCGGGTGACCGGCGATGTGACGGTGATCGGCAAGGCGGTGCGGCAGGCGCTGCCCGAGTTCGCCGGGGCCCTGCTCACCATCGCGCTGACCCTGGTGGGGCTGGCCGTGCTGGACTGGCGCTTCCTGGCCGCCGTACTGCTCGCCGTACCGGTGCACATCCTGTCCGTACGCTGGTACATCCGGCGCGCGGCGTCGGTGTACGCCGCGCACCGGGTGGCCAACGGGGCCCTGCAGCACCAGCTGCTGGACAGCATCGGCGGCGTCCGCACGGTCCGCGCGTTCCGGCTGGCCGACCGGCACTCCGCGCTGCTGGAGCGGCGGTCCGAGGAGGCCGTCACGCTCGCGCTGCGCGGCATCCGGCTGGTGTCCGGCTTCTTCTCGCGGCTGAACCTCGCCGAGTTCATCGGCCTGGCGGCCGTCCTCACCACCGGCTTCCTGCTGGTCGACGGCGGGTCGGTGAGCATCGGCACGGCGACCGCGGCCGCGCTGTACTTCCACAGCCTCTTCAACCCCGTCAACGCCGCGCTGTTCCTCATCGACGAGGCGCAGTCCGCCGGCGCGAGCCTCGCCCGGCTGGTCGGGGTGGCGAACCTGCCCGCCGAACCGGAGCCCGAGCGGCGGCCGGTGCCGGTGGACGGCTCGGTCAAGGTGTACGGGCTGAGCCATGCCTATGTGCCCGGGCACCCGGTGCTGCGCGAGGTCGACCTGGAGGTGCGCGAGGGCGAGCGGGTGGCCCTGGTCGGCGCCAGCGGCGCGGGGAAGACCACCCTGGCGAAGCTGGTGGCCGGGGTGCACGCCCCGTCCGGGGGCTCGATCGTCCTCGGCGGGGTGGACAGCCGGGAACTGGGGCCGGACGGCGTCCGGCGCGCGGTGACCCTGATCAGCCAGGAGGTCCATGTCTTCGCCGGACCGCTCGGCGACGACCTGCGGCTGGCCCGGCCCGAGGCCACCGACGAGGAACTGCGCGCGGCACTGGACCTGGTGGGCGCCCTGGACTGGGCGCTGGCCCTGCCCGAGGGGCTCGCCACGGTGGTCGGTGAGGGCGGCCACCGGCTCACGGTGACCCAGGCCCAGCACCTGGCCCTGGCCCGTCTCGTCCTCGCCGACCCGCCGATAGCACTCCTGGACGAGGCCACCGCCGACGCCGGCAGCGCGGGCGCCCGCGTGCTGGAGACGGCCGCGCTGCGGGCCCTGGAAGGGCGTACGGGTCTGATGGTGGCCCACCGGCTGCCGCAGGCGGCCACCGCCGACCGGATCGTGGTCCTCGACCAGGGCCGGGTCGCCGAGACCGGCACCCATGACGAGCTGGTCGCGGCAGGCGGACGCTACGCCGCCCTGTGGGCCGCCTGGTCGGCCGGCCGCCCGGAGATCCCCGCGCAGGTCCCCGGGGACGCGTCCGCGACGACATCGCAGCGCCACGACCCCCGAGCCACCGAGGAAGGGTGACCACCCGCGGCCGTCCCGGATGAGCCTCCACCCGCACTCGTTCCAGCACGCGTCCGCGGGGCCGGGGGCCGGGACCAGGGGCCGGGGCCGGGGCGGCCGGCGGCAGCGGGGTGAGCCAGTCGTGCGGGCGGACCGGGAGCGGTCCGTGGCGGGCCCGGGTCGTCCGGTCGCGACACAGCCGGGTCGACGAGCAGCCGCCCCGGTGCTCATGGCAGCTCGCGGGGAGCGGCCCGGCCACGATGGACGGGGACGTCCGCGCCGGGCGGGGCACCTCCTCCGCCGACACGGCCGGGGCGCCGTCGTCGGCGCCGGTCACGGACGCGGTGCCGAGCTTCGTCCCTGTGCGGTCCTGGGTGCCGGGTACCCGGTGGTGTGCCGCCACGGTGCCCAGGGGCCGGTTTCAGCGGCTGCGAGCCGCTCCACCGGGCTCCGCCGACGGGGCCGGCGTACCGCGCCCCCTCCCCTGGACCGCCGCCGATCGGGCGGCGGTGGAGTCCCGGACGTTGAGCGCCCAGTCGTGCCGGCGTACGGCACCGGGCTCGACCGTCCCGGCCAGCAGGTCGCTCAACAGGGCGGCGCACGCCTGCCCGTACTCCGCGGCCCGCAGGTCGACCGCCGTCACCCGCGGGCTCGAACCGCGCGCCGCGGCACCGTCCACGCACGCGGCGACCAGTATGTCGGTGCCCGTGCGCAGGCCCGCGTGCGCCGCGGCCGCCAGCACCCCCGGTACCGCGCCGTCAGGGGCGCATACCACCGCGTCGAGGTGCGGGGTCCTGGCGATCAGGTCCGCGGTGGCGGCCTCGGCCTGGGCCGGTGTGGCCGCGAACGGAACCGTGCGCACGATCACCTCGATGCCCTCGCGCCGGCTCCAGGCGTCCGCGGCGGCGTGGAGTGCCGCGGCCCAGTCGGAGCCGGAGCCGGGAACGAGCAGGGCGGGGCGGCGGGCGCCGCGCTCGGCGAGGTGGTCCAGCAGAGCGGTCAGTGAGGCCGCGTTGTCGCAGACCACGGCGCCACTGGGCGCGGCGCCTCCGCCGAGGTAGCGCTCGCCGGTGACCACCGGCACGTCCGCGCTCAGCAGGTGGGGGACGGACGGGTCCTCGATGTCGGGGTCGATCACCAGCAGGCCGTCCACTCGGGAGGCCAGCCCTGGGCCGGACGCCGTGTGGGGGCCGAGCAGGACCAGGTCCAGTCCGTCCTCCCGGGCCCGCTCCACCGCGCCGAAGGCCAGGTTCATGTAGTAGTCCAGGCGCGTGCCGGTGCGCGGCAGGTACAGGCCGATCGCCCCGGTGCTGGAGCGGCGCAGGCTGCGGGCCGCGGTGTTGGGCCGGTAGCCGAGTTCCCGCGCCACGTCTCGGACGTGCCGGCGCGTGGCCTCGGACACCCGGCCGGAACCGCCGAGCGCGTTGGAGGCGGTGCTCTTGGACACCCCCGCCGCCCGGGCCACGTCGATGAGGGTCACGGAACGGCTGGTCACAGCCGCGAGTCTAGACCCCGCGCCACGCCGGCCTCCCACCCGTCACCCCCTTGCTGGAACGTTCCAGCACCAGTACGGTGGCCTCACTGCTGGAACGTTCCAGCATGGGGAGACCACCCTCCGGACGGCCGGTCCGGCCGAAGGTCGCCGCCCACTCGCACCACCCGCACCACCTGGGCATCCCCCCGCTCCCAGGTCCGATCCACCCCTTCAGGAGGCACCCGCACCATGTGCGCATTCGACGTCGTGGAGACCGGTATCGCAGACCTGCGCGCGGCGCTGGAGAAGGGTGAGACCACCGCGGTCGAGCTGCTGGCCGCCTACCTCGCGCGGATCGACGCCTACGACCGGCCCGGGACGGCGACCGCGCTCAACGCGATGGTCGTGCTCAACCCGGACGCCCACGCCGAGGCCGAGGCGTCCGACGCCCGCCGCGCGCGCGGCGCGACCCTCGGGCCGCTGGACGGCATCCCGTACACGGCGAAGGACAGCTACCTCGCCAAAGGACTGACGGCGGCGGCCGGCTCACCGGCGTTCGCGCACCTCATCGCTCAGCGCGACGCCTTCGCCATCGAACGGCTCCGCGCCGGCGGGGCCGTCCTCATCGGCCTCACCAACATGCCGCCGATGGCCAACGGCGGCATGCAGCGCGGCGTGTACGGGCGCGCGGAGAGCCCCTACAGCGCCGACTGGCTCACCAGCGCCTACGGCTCCGGCTCCTCCAACGGCTCCGGCACCGCGACGGCGGCCTCCTTCGGCGCCTTCGGGCTCGGTGAGGAGACCTGGTCCTCAGGCCGCGCCCCCGCCTCGAACAACGCGCTGTGCGCCTACACCCCCAGCCGCGGCGTCATCTCGGTCCGCGGCAACTGGCCGCTCGTGCCGACCATGGACGTCGTGGTCCCCCACACCCGCACCATGGCCGACCTCCTCGAACTGCTCGACGTCGTCGTCGCCGACGACCCCGACACACGGGGGGACCTCTGGCGCGCCCAGCCGTGGGTGGCCCTGCCGCCCGCCTCCCGGGTACGCCCGGCCTCCTATCCGGCACTCGCGCCCACCGACGCCTCGGCGGCGCGCACCGCACTGGCCGGCCAGCGGGTCGGCGTACCGAGGATGTACGTCAACGCCGATCCCGAAGCCGGAACCAACCCCCGGGGCGGCATCGGCGGCCCGACCGGGCAGCGGATCGACACCCGCTCCTCGGTGATCGCCCTGTGGGAGGCCGCCCGCCGCGACCTGGAGGCGGCCGGAGCCGAGGTGGTCGAGGTCGACTTCCCGGTCGTCACCAACTACGAGTCCGACCGCCCGGGCGCGCCCTCGCTGCACAGCCGCGGCCTGGTCGGCCGCGACTTCCTCCGGATCGAGATCGAGGACCTGTCCGCCTGGGCCTGGGACGACTTCCTGCGGGCCAACGGCGACCCGGACCTCGACACCCTGGCCGACGTCGACGCCGCCCGCATCTGGCCCAAGCAGGAGGGCGAACTGCCCGACCGCTACACCGGCTTCGACGACACCATCGCGGACTACCCGCGCATCGTGCGCGAGCGGCCCCATGCCGCCTTCACCGACCTGCCGCACCTCGAAGCCGGGCTGCGCGGGCTGGAGGAGACCCGCCGCGTCGACCTGGAGGTGTGGATGGACGAACTGCGCCTGGACGCGGTCGTGTTCCCCGCCATCGCCGACGTCGGGCGCGCGGACATGGACGTCGATGTGGCGTCCGCCGACCTCGGCTGGCGCAACGGCGTCTGGGTCGCCAACGGCAACCTGGTCCCCCGCCACCTCGGCATCCCGACGGTGACCGTGCCCATGGGCACCATGGCCGACACCGGCATGCCCGTCGGCCTGACCTTCGCGGGCCGCGCCTACGACGACAACGCCCTCCTCACGCTCGCAGCGGCCTTCGAGAAGACGGGCAGCCGGCGCACCGAGCCGCAGCGCACCCCCCGGCTCGCGGCCGAGTGAACCGACCACGGGCGCGGACACCTCGGCGCGAACCCCACGTCCCGCCCACCCGTCCCGCCGGGTCTCCCGAGCAGGCCCGGGTCCGACCGGTCGGAGCCCGGCACACGAGCCGCCGCCGGGTTCGGCAAGCGGCGGTGAACGGGGCGGAGCGGGCGAAGGCCGATTCCGCGCTGGTGGGGGACAGCGGCCGCGCCGGCCGCTAGCGTCATGGACCGGGGCCCGGGCGGGGCCGCGCCGCCCCGCCGTACCGGCGTACCGGCCTCGGGGGGGGGATCAGGGGGAGCGTATGGACGCGAGTGTCACCTCGGCGTTCATCGGGGCCGTCGCCGTGGGGGGTACGGCCCTGGGAACGGTGCTCGGCGGATGGGTCCAGGCACGGGGTGGACGCGCCCAGGCCCAGGCTGCCCAGCAGGCCGCTGAGATCGCCGCCCGGGCGGCGCACCAGCAGGCTCTCTACGAGCGGCGCTGGTCACTGCTGGCCGCGTTCCTGCGAGCCGCCAGTGAGTGTATGGAGGCCGCCGACCAGCTCTACACCACCGACTCCCTACCGGAGGCGCGGCGGCGCTGGCACGCCTGCACGCTCGCGCACGCGGAGGCCGAGCTGGGTGCGCCGGCCGCGCTCCTCGGGCCCGTCGACGAGCTCCGCGCGGCCGTGGGCCGCATGTACCGGACGGCCCAGCGGTCGGCCCCCGCCAGTCGCGCCCTGAAGGAAGTGCGCAGGCGGGCCAAGCAGGGCGAGGAGCGGGCGGTCCACGCGCTGGGGGCGATGGAGGCGCTGTGGGAGGCGGACCGAAGCCTCCCCCTGACGGGGCGGACCTCGGCCCCCGAGTACGCGAACGCGGAACAGGCGCTCAACGCTCTGCCGGGGTACGACGAGGAGCACGCGGCGCTCCTGATGGGCAGGACCAGCCGGCAGTGGCAGGCCGCCCGCGCCGACCGGGAGGCGCGCAAGGACGATCACCAGCAGGCCCGGCGGGAACTGGTGACGGCGGCGCGCGAGGTCTTCGGTACCGACCGCCTGTAGCCCCTACCCACCCCGGGTGGCGGGGCCCGGTTTCCGGGGGCGCCCCCGAACCTGGAGAGCGCGGAGGACCCCGGAGTACGGCATGAGCGGCCGCGCACCCGGACATTCCGTACGCGTCCGGGGCTACTCCGCCTTGATGGCGGCGAGCAGGTCCAGGTGGGCGGTGCGGCGGGCGGGCCAGAGGGCGGCGAGGATTCCGACCAGGCCGGCCAGCGCCAGGAAGAGGGCCAGTCGCCCCCAGGGCAGGACGAGGGCGAAACCGGGCATGTCGCGGGCGAGCAGCCGGCTACCGGCCCAGCCGAAGAAGACGCCGAGTCCGATACCGAGGAGACCGCCGAAGAGGGAGACGGCCGACGCCTCCAGGCGCACCGTGCGCTTGGCGTCGCGCCGGTCCAGTCCGACGGCGCGCAGCATGCCGATCTCCGGCGCGCGCTCGGTCACGGACAGGGCCAGGGTGTTGACGACGCCGAGCAGGGCGACGACCACGGCCATGGCGAGCAGCCCGTAGAGGAGGTTGAGCATCATGGTGGTGCCGCGGGCGATGGAGGCGGAGACGTCCTGTTTGCTCTGGACGAGGACGGCCGGGTTGTCGCCCAGCGCCCGGGCGATGCGGTGCCTGGCGGTGTCGCCAGGTCCGTCGTCGGTCTTCACCAGGATCTGCCGGGCCGTCGGGGCCGGCAGGTACGGATCGAGGGTGCGGGTGTCCATGACGATGCCGGCCAGCAGGTCGTCGGCCCGGAAGACGCCGGAGACGGTCAACCGGTCCCGCGCGCCGTCCGGGTAGGTGATCGGCACGGTGCTGCCGAGGCGCCAGCCGCGCTGCCGCGCGGTGTCCGTGGAGACGGCGACGCCGCGGCCGCGCAGGGCGGTGAGCGATCCCTCGGTGAATTCGGGGCGGAGCAGCCGGGACACGCTGGCGGCGTCCACGCCGGTGACGAAGGCGTCCTGGCCGGCGATCCGGACCGGGGCCTCACGCAGGGGGCTCACGGCGCCGACCCCCTCGACCCGTGCGAGGCGCTTCTCCACGGAGGCGGAGAGCGGGTCGTAGGTGGCCATGCGCACCACGTAGTCGGCCGAGAGGGTCGCCGTGGCCCGCCGCTCGATGCTCCGCTGGCCGCTGACCGCCCCCACGGTCAGCGCGGTGATGAGGGCCAGGCCGATGGTGAGGGCGGAAGCGGTGGCCGCGGTACGGCGCGGGTTGCGCAGGGCGTTCCCGCGGGCGAGCCTGCCGGGGACCCCGAAGGCGCGCAGCACGGGGGTGGCGGCGGCGATGAACGGGCGGCAGAGCAAGGGCGTGAGGACCAGGACTCCGGTCGTCAGGACCGCCCCGCCCAGCATCATGACCAGCTGGCCTTCGTCCCAGGTCATCCCCGTCGCGGCCAGGACCGTGACGGTGCCGATCGCGGTGATCACGGCGCCCAGGGTGTTGCGCACGGCCAGGGAGCGGGGGGTGGCCACCGCGTACACGCTGCCCATCGCGGCCACCGGCGGGATCTTCGCGGCCCGGCGGGCCGGCAGCCACGCGGCCAGCATGGTGACGCCGATGCCGAGGGTGAAGGAGGTGACGACCGTGGCCGGAGTGAGGGTCAGCGGGCCGTCGGGCAGCGCGTGTCCTCCCTTGCCGAGCGACGAGGCCAGTGGGCGCAGCGCGGCGGCGACGCCGAAGCCGCCGGCGAGCCCCGCCACCGAGGCCGTCAGCCCGACGAGGAAGGCCTCCGCGAGGACGGAGCGGGTCACCTGTCGGCGGGTGGCGCCCACCGCGCGCAGCAGGGCCAGCTCCCTGGTGCGCTGGGCGACGAGCATGGTGAAGGTGTTGCCGATGAGGAAGGTTCCGACGAACAGCGCGATCCCGGCGAAGACCAGCAGGGTGGCGCGCAGACTGGTCACGCCGCTCTCGACCCGCAGGGCCTGGGACGCGGCGAGTTCCGCTCCGGTGGTGGACCGCAGTCCTTCGGGCAGCACCTTGTCGACGGCCGCCGCGAGGGCGGTCTGTGAGACCCCGGGTGCGGCCGTGACGTCGATCTCGGTGAACTCCCCCGGTTTTGCGAGGAATCGCTGCGCGGTGGGGGTGTCGAACAGGGCGAGGGTGCCGCCCGCGGCGACCTCGCCGCTGTCCGTGGTGAAGATCCCGACGAGCCGCGGGGTACGGACCGGACCGTCGCTGGACAAGCGGACGGTGTCGCCCACGCGGTAGCCGGCCCGCTCCGCGGTCCGGGCGTCCAGAGCCACCTCGTCCGGGCCCTTCGGGGCGCGGCCGTCCCGGAACGGGTAGCGGGGGTCGCGGGCGCCGCCGTCCGCGGTGTGGTTGGTCCCCAGGGTGGACCATCCTTCTCCCATCAGGGCGCCGTTCTTCCCGGCGACGGCGGTGAAGCCGGTGACCACGCCGGTCACCGACCGCACCCCGGGCGCCTTCGCCACCCGGTCCACGAGTCGCTGATCGAGTGTGGGCGTATCCGCCCGGGCCGGCGCGCCGTCCGATCGGACGGCGACGTCCAGGTGACCGAAGCCCCTGGACGAGCTGTTCTGGTACGCGGTGGAGACGGAGGAGGTGAAGACCAGGGTTCCGGCGACGAAGGCCACGCCGAGCGTCACGGCGAGGACGGTCATCAGCAGCCTGGCCCGGTGCGCGAGCACGGTGCGCAGGGCGGTTCGCAACATGGGTGATCAGTCCTGGGAGGAGAGGCGGAGGTGACCGGGCACGAGAGCGTCGGCGGGTCAGCCGGATCGCCCGCCCGGGAGGGGCCCGGAGCGGGGGGAGGGGGCCGGCGGGAGACCCGGCATCAGATCGAGCACCCGCTCGGGCGTCGGCCGGTGGAGGGAGTCGACGACCCGGCCGTCGGCGAAGAAGACCACGCGGTCCGCGTAGGAGGCGGCGACGGGATCATGGGTGACCATGACCACGCTCTGGCCCCACTCCCGTACGGACGAGCGCAGGAAGCCCAGCACTTCGGCCCCGGAGTGCGAGTCGAGATTGCCGGTGGGTTCGTCCGCGAAGATGATCTCGGGGCGGGAGGCCAGTGCGCGGGCGACGGCGACCCGCTGCTGCTGGCCGCCGGAGAGCTGGGAGGGGCGGTGCGCGAGGCGGTCCGACAGGCCCACCGTGTCGACGACCCGGGCCATCCACTCCCGGTCCGGCTTCCGTCCCGCGATGTCCATCGGCAGCGTGATGTTCTCCCCGGCCGTGAGCGTCGGCACCAGGTTGAACGCCTGGAAGACGAAGCCGACCTTGTCCCGGCGCAGCCGGGTGAGCTGCCGGTCCCCCAGACCGGACAGCTCGACGCCGCCGATCCTGGCGGTGCCGGAGGAGACGGCGTCCAGACCCGCCATGCAGTGCATCAGGGTGGACTTCCCCGAGCCCGAGGGGCCCATGATCGCGGTGAAGCGGCCGCGGTCGAACTCCACGGACACGGAGTCCAGCGCGGTCACCCGGGTCTCGCCCTGGCCGTAGACCTTGGTCAGATCCGTGGCCGAGGCCGCCACGGCGTCGGCGGCCCGCTCGACCGCCCGCGCGATCAGGGGATGCGGCGTCGATCCGGGCCGCCGCGTTCCAGGATGCTGCGACATGGCGGAGGGCTCCATTCGGCCGGGGGAGGATGACGGAAGGCGGGGGCGGTGTGGTGGCCGGTCCCTCTCCCGTACACCGATCATCCGAGGAGAGGGGGCCGGTGCGGATCCACCGGAATGCCGAACGACTCCCGCCGGCCGCATCGGCTCTTCGGCCGATGCGGCATGCCGGACGCGGTCGTAACGTGAGGCGGCATGATCCACGCCTTCCGGGGACGCTCCCGCATCCATCAGACCCTGCTCGTGCTGGCGGGCATCCCCGTCCTCGCGCTGCTCGTCGCCGAAGGACTCAACACCGGCTTCGCCCCCACCGCGGCGGCCACCGCCGCCACCGGCGCCCTGTGCGTGGCGGCCCTGGTCGTACCGCCCGCACGCTTCCCCCTCGTCGCCGGCTGCGCCGTGGCCGCGTCACTGGCGCTGTCGCTGGCCACGCTGGGCCTGACCCAACGGCCCGAGAACACCCCGGGGACCACGGAACTGTGCGCACTGGTGCTGGTGGTCGCCCGCGCGGTGCGCCGGGAGCCGCTGCTGCGGATCATCGCCCTCGCGCTCCCGGCGAGCGCCGCCGCCGGACTGCTCCTCCTGCGGCTTCCGGAAGCCTCCTACGGCCAGGTGGCCGCCTACGGGGCGCCGGCCGTCCTCTTCGCCCTGGTGCTGATGGTGGTCCTGGGGCTGTATCTGCGGGTCGTCGACGCGCTGCGCGACCGCGAGCGGGCGGCCGTGGAGCAGGCCGCACGGCAGGACGAACGACTGGAGCACGCACGGGAGTTGCATGACTTCGTGGCACACCATGTGACCGCGATCGTCACCCAGGCCAAGGCGGCCCGCTATGTCACCTCGGCCGGCCGGACGCTGCCACCCGCCGAAGTGGACCGGATGTTCACCGCGATCGAGGACGCCGGCTCACAGGCGATGGAGTCGATGCGCGGCATGGTCTCCATGCTGCGCGCACCGGGGAACCCGGCCGCCACCCGCCCGGGAGGCGGTCTCACCCAGATCCGCGACCTGGTCGAGGGTTTCTCGACCGCGGGCCGGCCGGCGGCCCGGCTCACCATCAGCCCCCTGCTCGCGGAGCGTTCCCTGCCACCGGAGATCAGCACCACGGTGCACCGCCTGGTGCGGGAAGCGCTCACCAACATCCGCAAGCACGCCGGCACCGCCGGGCAGGTGAGCGTGGACATCCGGCTCCCCGACGACGGCTCCGACCTGCTGCATGTCTCGATCGCGGACGACGGCACGTCCGCGGGCGGCACGGCGCACCGCACATCGGCCGGCGCCCCCGGCCGCCCGCCGGCCACCAAGGCCGGCGCCGCCGGTCCGCCCTCGCCCGGCCGGTCGCGCGGCGGCTTCGGCCTCCTCGGTCTGGCCGAACGCGTCGAGGCGATCGGGGGCCACCTCACCGCGGGCCCCCGGCAGGGCCGTCCCGGCTGGGAGGTCGTCGCCGGCATCCCCCTCCCTCCGGCTTCCGGGCGCACCGCCCGCACCCGGCCGCCGGCGGCCCCGACCGACTCTGCCACCATGGCACCATGACGATCCGGGTCCTCATCGCCGACGACCAGGAGATGATCCGGTCGGCCTTCGGCATGATCCTCGGTGCCCAGCCGGACATGGAGGTCGTCGCCGAGGCGGCCGACGGCACCACCGCCGTGGAGGAGGCCCGCCGGCTCCGCCCCGACGTCTGCCTGCTGGACATCCGCATGCCCGGAACGGACGGTCTGACGGCGACCCGCCTGCTGGCCGGACCCGACGTTCCCGACCCGCTCAACGTCCTGATCGCCACCACCTTCGACCTCGACGAATACGTCTACCAGGCCCTGCGCAACGGCGCCTGCGGCTTCCTCCTCAAGGACGGCGCCCCGGCCCTCCTCGCCGAGGCCGTCCGCGCCGCGGCCGCCGGCAACTCCCTGATCTCGCCCGCCGTCACCGTCCGCCTCCTGCGGCACATGGCCCCGCCCCCACCGCACGCTCCCGGCTCCCGTACCGCCCCTTCCACCCCGCGCCCGGGCGGACGGCTCGACGCCCCCCTCACCCAGCGCGAGCTCGACGTCGTCCGCCTCATCGCCCGCGGCCGCACCAACGAGGAGGTGGCGGCGGAGCTCTACGTCACCCACTCCACCGTCAAGACCCACCTGGGCAACATCCAGCGCAAACTCGACGCCCGCAACCGCGTCGAGATCGCCGCCTGGGCCTGGGAGACCGGAGTCTGCACCAGCCGGGAATGAACCGGGCGGCCGGTGGTGCGTCCGGTCACGCGTCGGTGACACCTCCTCCGGTCTCGCGCACCAGGTCCAGCAGGCGGGTGAGGACCCTTTCGTCGCCGACGCCGTCGTGCTCGTACTCATTGGTGACCCACACGCGCGTGTTGCCGACCCTGGCGGCGGTGTCCAGTTGGAGACCCGCGTCCACGTACATGTCGTCGTGGTAGACGGCGGCGGCGACCGGGACGTCGTTGGCGGCCAGCCGGGCCGGTTCGTACAGCCGCGGCCAGCTGTCGCGTTCGGCGAGCAGTTCCACCGCCGGCCGGAAGGGACGGAGCGCGGCGATCTCCTCGAACATCCAGGGGTAGATCATCTCGCCGGTGAACAGCAGGGGCCGGGCGGTTTCGGCGAACTGCGGGTGCCGATGCCGTTCCGCCTCGGCGGCCCATCCGGTCGAGCCGCTCCCGTGGCCGTAGATGCTCTCCTGGAGCGCCGCGAACAGCGGATTGCCGCTGAAGGAGGTCCTGGCCAGCACCTGGTGCAGGAAGGTCGCCGACAGCTCCGTTCCGTCGAACGCCTCGTCCAGCAGCCAGTGCAGGCGTTCGTGCCCCGGCTTCATTCCGAGGTCGATGCCCAGCGACTGCAGGCGCCGGACGGTCAGCAGGTCACCGTCGGGAAGCCGCACCTCCCGTTCGGCGAGCCGGTCGGCGATCCGGCCGACGTGCTCCGCCTGGTGGGGGTAGCGCCGGTAGAACAGCGCGTTCTTCGCCGCGACCCGGGGGTAGGTGCGCCGGTAGACCTCGGCGGCCGAGGGTTCGAGGGCGGGCAGTCCGCCGGTGACATGGCAGGCGCTGAGTCCCTCGGGGGCCTGTGACAGATAGGTCAGGGTGATGAAGCCGCCGTAGGACTGGCCGAGGGTGGACCAGCGCCGACCGCCGTACAGGGTCCTGCGCAGGTACTCGTGGTCGGCCACGATGGCATCGGCTCGGAAGCACGCCAGGAAGTCCGCGCCCTGGCGGGCGGTGGCGAAGGCGTCCATCCGCCGACCGTCGATCCGGGTGCTGCGGCCGGTGCCGCGCTGGTCGACCAGGACCACCCGATGGGCTTTCAGCGCCACCCCGAGCCACCCGCTGAGATCGAGCGGCCGCGGCCCTTTGCCACCAGGGCCGCCCTGGAGGTAGACGAGGCAGGGCAAGTCCTCGCCGCAGCGCACGGGATCGGCGATGTCGCGGACGAACAGGTCGATGGTGCCGCGGTCGGGATCGGACCAGTCGAGCGGAACCTCGACGGTCTGCTCCCGCACCCGCATGCCGGGGATGGTGTAGGCGACGGTGCCGCTCACGCGCTCACTCTCCGCCCGTACGACCCCGTGCTATGTGGCATTGCACTGACTCTAGGGCCCCGGCTCGGCGAACGGCAAGAGGCACCCGAGGCCTTCCGGCCACACGGAAAGGTCTGCCACCACGCCCCCCACACACAGCCCGGCGCGGCACCCTGCCCCCTCAACCAGCCAGGAGACAAAGGCGTGTTGCCCTCCCCCCGGCAAGGGTCTACCTTCTTGCCGCAACACAGCCAACCGCCCTGGAACGGGCCCGTCCGTTTCCCTCCGAGAGGCCACCCACCATGATCGATTCCGATTCCGGCAAACCGCCACGGGGTCTTCCCAGCCCGCCGACGGCACCGTCCGACCCGTCGAAACGAGCCATCAGGCGCCGCTGGCAGGCCGTGGCGCTGAGCCTGACCCTGCTGGGCACCGCGGCAGGGATCAGCCACGCGAGCACCGGCCCCCAGAACCCACCCGCGAGGACGACCGCCCTCCACGCGACTGCCGCCGCCGTACAGAGCCCGGTACCGCAGGACGTGGTACGGCGGTACAACCTGGACACCCGCTGGTACACCAAGTACGTGGCCGGACCCACGGACCCGCAGACCGGGCTCCCGCTGCCGGTGCTCGGGTCGGCGAGGATCCAGGACGCCACCCTGCTCAAGGCGGCGCGCCAGCTGGACACCCTGACCCGCACCTACCCGTACCACCCGATAGGCGAGCTGAACCGACGCAAGGTCCGCGTCGTGCTCACCGCCCGGTCCGAGAAGATGAGCTCCATCCCCGAGGTCAGGGCGCGGTACGGCACGTCCCTGGACGAGCGGTACTGGGCCGGCATGGGCGCGACCGACAGCCTGCCCCTGTCGGTGGGCACCGAGGCCAACCTCGTGGACAACCAGGGCGGCGAGAACTGCTACGCCCACGAGTTCGGCCACTCGGTCGCCGACATGGCCCTCACCCACATCGACCCCGACTTCCAGCGGCAGCTCGACGCCGCTCTCGCCAACGCCCGCGCGAAGGGCCTGTGGCGCAACACCTACGCGCAGACCAACTACCACGAGTACTGGGCCGAAGGACTCCAAAGCTACTTCGACATCAACCGGGCCGGACCCGCCGGTGGGGACGGTGTCCACAACGACATCGACACCCGCTCCGAACTCCAGCGCTACGACGCGCAGTTGTTCACCCTGCTCGACCGCGTCTACCGGGGCGCCAAGCTCCCCTCCTGAACGGGACGCCGCACCCGGCCGGACGACGACCGGACAGCGCCGCCCAACTCCCCCGGCCCCTTCGCACATTCTCCGACCAGCGCCTTCTTCGCTCCCCTGTGACATTTCACATGTCATGTGTCTTCGAGCCGGAGACACGGGTCCGACGTCAGGGCGTCTACGGATGACCGAAGGGGCTCAACCGTCCGGCCCGGCGAAGTCGCCGGGCCGGACCCCATCCGGTGCCGGCCGGGGGCGAGTCGTTCGGGCCGCGGTGCCCGCGGGCCGGCCGCCCCCCGGCAGGCGATCTCCGCACCCATTGGGCCTCGGACCCATGGCGGTGCGCCGCCGCCGGCACGTCCGAGAGCACCACCCCAACGCCACGATGGCCGCCGACCCCAACCTCGCCGAGCTGCGTGCCGCCGGTCTGCGCCCCGGCGTCACCGACCCCGTATACGCGGCCGCGTTGGTCCACCCGCTCTTTCTGCACGGACTCCGTCAGACCGTGACAGGAATCGGCGCCGCGCTGCGGGGACCAGGCGCCTGGCACCGGGCCGCCGCGTTAGCCGTGGTCCTTGCCGCCGCCTATGGGGCGGGCGGCTGGGCGGCCGTCATCTGCGGCGCCCTCATCCCCCGACTGCTGCTGGGACGGAACACCGTCATCCGCCGCCACCGCGGCGCTCTCGACCGCGACGGACTCGTGGCTGCCGGCGAGCGCGACTCGGGGGCGAGCCAATCCGCGTGGTGACCCACCCTGCCTCTCAAGGCCACCTGCCCGCACCGTGCCTGGCGCGCGCAGGCCTCCGAGCCGACCCGGGTTGAGACAAGCCGGTTCGGAGTCTCAGTGACCTTGCTGTCGCCGGGCTCTGAGGGTGATGTGCCGCATCGGGCGACAGTGCCACGAGAGGGAGAAGGGCAGTGGTGCTACTCGTCCGTCGCCCTTTCCGGGGGCGTGACCCGGTCCACGAGGAACCGGAGCCGGGCGTCGAACTCCTTGCCCCCGCCCTCCGGATCGAGCGTGGTGAGCGCCACCAGGGTCGTCACCGCCACATCCACCAGTTCCTTCCGCACGTCCTTCCAGGAGTGAGACGCCCCCTTCCTCGGGTTCGCGCTGTACACCCCGTGCAAGGCCTCCGCCACCTCACCGAACTCCTCACCGATCTTGAGCACGCGCATCATCACGCGCTCCCGCTCGGTCAGCTCGCCGGCGTTCGCATCCAGCCACTCGCGGATACGGTTGACCTGGTCCCACTGCTCACTGCTCATCTGTCACTCCTGTTGGCCGTACGGGGATCAGAACAAGGCCGCCACGGGCTCCGCGGCCAGGATCGGGCTGGTCACCGTCAGGGGAACTGTCGCGGTCACGCCAAGCTCCACGGACAGGGCGGAGTGGTCGGTCAGCCGGTCCGCCATGGTGCGCGGCTCGTGCACATACCGGCAGCCCGTCACGCGGGCCGCCAGGGGCCCGGAGGCGAAGGCGTGGTCGTAGCGGTAGGCGTCGCCGGTCCGGCCAACCCAGGAGTACTCCAAGGCTTCCGGGGCCAGGAGGCGGAAGGCGTCCCGGTAGCCGGCCGCGCCGAGCCCGGTGTAGAACCCGTACTCCCAGGCCTGGAAGCTCCGGTAGCGGGGGACGTGGGTGGGCTCCAGGATGTTGAAGTCGCCGAGGACAAGGCGGTGCCCGGCCTCCCCGGTGGGCAGGGCGGCGGCCAGGTCCTCCAGGAACGTCCGCTTCCTGGCGAGCTTCGCCTCCGTGGCGTCCCGGGACGGCACGTATACCCCGACGATCTCCAGCGGCCCTGTGCTGGTCCGCACGGTCACGGCGGCCACTCGGTGCGGGAGGTAGTCCATCAGCAGCCGGAGCGGGCTCGTAGTGAGACGGGAGGCGATCATCACGCCCCGCTCCCGGGTTCCCTGCGGCGGCCGCGGAAAGGTCACCGAGTAGCCGGCCCGCTCCAAGGCCTCGGCCAGGAATTCGCACCCCGCGCTCCGTGCGGTCTCCGTCAGTACGAGAACCGGCTCCGGCCGCTGCGCAAGGTAGGCGAGCTGGCGCTCGGCGCGCTCCCGGCTGGGGTTGTTCAGGTTGAACGTGAGCACGTCCAGCGTCACGGCTGGTCCTTCCGGAGTCGGTTGATCGCGGCGACGATCGTGCGGGCGACGTCCTCGGCCGGCACGTGGGAGGCGTCCACCTCCAGGAGGCGATGGCCCTTGTTACGTAGAAACCTAGCGGCCTCCGCGAAGTACGCGCACTCCACGCGGGTGGAGTCCTCGACGCGTTCGTATCGGGAGTGCGTGCCCCGCGCGGTGAGCCGAGCCTCGATCACGTCCGGCCGGCCGCTCACCACCACGGTCAGATCCGGCTGAATCGCCTTCTCATTTAGGAGCCATACGAACTCGCGGTCCACTCCGTCCATGCACTGGAGTGCGAGGCTGCCGGCGATGTACCGGTCACAGACCACGGTCTCCCCGCGCTCCAGCGCCGGCCCGATCACCTCGCCGTGCTGGAAGCGGTCGGCTGCGATCAGGCACGCCATGGCCTCGCCTTGGTAGTCGTCCGTGCCATGCCGTGCCAGGGTGCCCAGGGCGGTGTCCGTGGGCTCCCGGGTCGCGAGCGCGGGGATGCCTTCCGCACTGAGGAATTGGGCGACGCGGGCCGTGACGGTGGACTTCCCGACCCCGCCCGGCCCTTCGATAGCGACCAGGAGGCCGCGACTCCGGGTCACGAAACACCGACCAGGAGAAGGGCGCGCGTCTGGGGTGGGACTACCGGACACTGTTCCGTGTCCACCGCCCCGATCCGCTTGCCTGCGGCCACCACAGCGGCCGGGCAGCCCTTCCCGCACGAGGGCGAGAGCGAACACGCGCCGCACGTCGGGTTCCCGCCGACGTCCCACCGGTCGGAGAACTTGCCGTAGGCGTCCAGGCGGATCGCGACGTCGTAGTGCTGCCAGACGTTGCCGACGAGGAAGTCCGTATCAGGGTGCTGGGACACCCGAGTTCGCGCGGCGAAGACGAGGTAGGGGCAGATCGCCATGTCCCCGTTGGTGAAGACATAGACGATGTTGCCGGCCTCGCAGCCCGCCAAGGGCTTGCCTTCCACGTTCGGGAACCGGATGTTCACCATTTCCAGCGGGCCGGCCGCCTCGGCCGTCATGGCGGCGATATCCCGCATCCGCTCGTCCGGCGTGCGGAGCTTGCCCTGCGCCTTCTTCGATGCCCCCGGCCCATCCTCCCCAACGGGTTCATCAGGACGTCCGTGGCGCCGTACTCCCGGGCGAACTCCACCAGCTCCCGGTACTCTCGGTCCTCCGCGAGGTTGTTCGGCGTGCATAACAGGCCCTGGAGGATTCCGACGCGGGCGAACCGCTTCATGGTATCCACCGTCTCGGCGAAGCACCCTTCGAGCATGCGGAACGTGTCGTGCGACTCCGGCGCGAAGCCGTCCAGCGACACGTTCATGTGCACGCCCCACTCCGCCAGGGCGGCGACCATCTCGTCGGAGCACATCGTGCCGTTGGTGCACACGCCCACCGACATGCCGGCGGCGCGGAACAGAGCGACGATCTCCAGGAGGTCCGGGTGCATCATCGGCTCCCCGCCGGTGATGGTCGCCTTCGTGACGCGGGCCGCCGCGAGCTGCGGGACCAGCTTGTCCCGGATGTCCTCCATCGCCATGTAGGTGCCACGCTCCGTGGCGACCACGAAGCAGTGAACGCACCTCGCGTTGCACGGCTCGCAGATCTGCACAAGGGCCTTGCGGGCGGGGTGGTCCACCGAGGTGCGGAAATAGCAGGACACGGCCTGCTCTCCCGTGATGATGGCGCGTCCGGACACAGGTGACCTCCGGGTCAGGTGGGTGTGGTGGCCCGGGCCCCGGCCGTGCGGTGGGTACGCGCGACCAGGGGCGGGCAGTGGAAGCCGGCAGCTTCTCGCGCTGCCGCCGGGTGGGCGGGGTCTCGCAGCCCGGGTCTATGGCTCGGGCGTCCGGTGCGGCCGTGCCCGGTCGGCTCGTTGATTGAGGTGGTCGTTCAGCAGGCCGACCGGATCACCGCTGATGGTGTCCAGGGCGATCAGCGCGGTAGTGATCGCCCCACACAGCCCCATGCGCACGTCCGACCACGACCGGGCGGCCCTGAGCGGCCGCGAGGACACGCCCACCATCTCGCGCACCGCCTCCGCCGCCCGACCGAACTCTTCGCCGACTGCGAGGACCCGCAGCAGCCGCCGCTCAAACTCCGTCAGGCCCCGGTCCTGCTCGTCCAGCCCCTCCCGGAGTCCGGTGACCCGCGCCGCGTACCGCTCCCAGGGGGATTCGTCGTCCATCACGCCTCTCCCGTGATTCGCGGCGATTTCCTGAGCGTCCTGATGGTGACGCCGGCACACCCGGCGGACCGGCCCCTGTCCCACGCTTCCAGCGGGTGCTCGGGCCAGCGGGAGATGGGGACCAGGCCGGGGTCGAGCAGCCCGACGATCTCCTCCCGCGTGCGCATCCGGTAGGTGACGCCCTCGGCCTCGCAGAGGCCGACCAGGTCGGAGGGCCGGCCCGGTGCCTTGTCGCAGGCGCGAGTCACAGACGGGGCGTTGTCCGGCGCCATCCAGGGGCGCAGGGTGGCCGGCATGTCGCCGAGCAGAGTGAGGCGCCCCTGCTCGACACCCAGAGAGCCGGTCAGCCCTTCCTCGTGCTTGGTGATCGTCGGGCGTTCGGTCATGTAGACCTCCAGGAGGCGGGTGTGTTGTGCTCGCCCGCGGCCGGGGCCGAGGGCGCCCGGGACGGCGGTGGAGGGCGGGTGCCGAGGGCGTGGGCGCGTATCAGCGCGGTGAACCGGCGGGCGCACTGCTCGCAGAAGTAGATCGGGGCATGGCCGAAATCCGCGTTCTGGGCGTCCCCGATCCACATCACCGGTGACTCGTAGTCATCGCACCGCCAGCAGCGGCCGTGCACCCACTCCTGGCCGTCCGGCCGAACCGCCCGGTCGCCGGCCGCGGACACCGCCACGGGACCGCTGGCGCCCCGGTCCGGTACGGCTGCGGAGAGGTACGGGGCCGATGGATCCGCGGTGCTGGGTGTCCAGGTGGGACTCATCGGAGTATCACGCCGTAGGTGAGGGCGCCGAAAGGCTCGGCCAAAGGCCAGGACGTACAGCAGTTGCTTAGTGCCGTCACTCATCGCGGTCCCCCTCGGACGAGGTGGAGGTGACGGCCAGGGCCGCCGCGGCACAGGTCGGCCCAGCAGGCCCGGCAGGTGTAGGTGGACATCCCGGGCCCGGACAGGCTCTCCCGCCACGTCCAGCGGGCCGGGTCCCGGGTCGTCGCCCGGCAGGACGAGCACACGACGAGGGGCCCGCGCGCGTGGAGTTCGGCCGGCGGCCCGGCGACAGCCTCGATCGCAGCCCGCAGCAGAACGGGGCTGGTGAACACCGGGCGACGACCGTCAGGGGGCCGGACCCACCGGGTGCCGGGGTGGTAGCCGCCGGGGCCCGGCACGAGGAAGCCGTCCCCGATGCCGTGGCACCGGACTCTGCCCCCGCTCGCATCCGGCCAATCCGCAGTGCCGCCGGGCGGCAGCGGCCAGATCAACCGTAAGCAGCTGGGGTCTTCGAGGACCGGGCCGGCAGCGTCGGCGAGAACGTCTACGACGAGCGCGCCCCACATGCCGGGAAGCGACACGGCGCTCCAGCCCTCATCGATCTCCACCCAAGCCACCTGGCCAGCGGGCGGCAGATACGGCGACGATGCGGCAGCCATGCTCATGTCGCCTTCACTTCCAGGTCGGACCCCCACTGATCCGACAGGGCCTCGACCAGCAGCAGACAGCGACCCCGATCGGCATCCGGGCCGGGCGTCCCCATCACCGGCTGCCGGGCCGAGACCGCCTTTACCACGCTGATGCGGATCGCAGCGACGCAGATCGTGCCGTCCTCGGCATGGCAGACGTCGTTCGCCACCAGGGTCGGGTCCCGGCACTCGATGTCCGCCGCCCGTAAGGCGTCACGTAGCTCTTCATTCGACGAGAACACCTCGCCGTACACAGGGGGGAACATGGGTAACTCCACGGTTCAGGGGGCATATCCAGAGATGAGCCGGATGGTGTGGCGGTAACCACCGCGTCGGACACGTTCCTTCAGCTGGCGTCAGTCCCCGCTGCGGAGAGGGTGACGGCAGCCGGTCGAGGGGAGCATCCACGGCGGTGACCTCCAGCGGCCTGACACCTGCAGGTCAGGGCTGCGATGCGTCCGTGATGACCAAGCACCAGACCTTCTTGCCGACGCCCCCCTCGTTCAAGCGGTACCCCCAGGAAGCCGCTACGGCATCGATCAGCGGGAGCCCGCGGCCGTCCAGAGCGTCGTCTGTCACCGGACGCGGCAGCGGTACGGCCGGGGAGGGGTCCTCGACGGTGATGAGCAGCCGGTTACCCATGCGGTGCACCACCAGCCGCACCTCTTCCCGCGCATGCCGACACCCGTGCCGAACCGCGTTGGCCACCAGCTCATGGGCCACGAGGACGACGAGGTCCGTGTTCTTCGGACAAGCCCAGATCAGCAGCTGCTGCTGCAACCGGCGCCTTACGTCTGCAACCGCCGGCAGTACAGAGGGAATCCGCGCGACGAAGGACTGATGGCGCGGCGCCCCGTACGTTCCCGTGTTCAGGACCGTGGTCAAGGTCGCACCTCCATGGGTGTCCCCTTCAGGAGGACCTCAAGCAGTCCGTCGAAAACGACCGCGAGCCGGCGCAGGTGTGACCAGCCGTCGGCATCGGGGACCGCGCTGCTGCCTGTGACGAGTGCGGCGGCGCGAGAGAGCAACTTGGCCACGTACCAGAGCAGTTCATGTCCGACACACTCCACGACCGCGGTCGCGAGCTTCCTGGCGGTGTCGCCCAGGCATACCGTCAACTCACCCTGTTCGTGATCGGAAGCAGCAGCGGCCCGGTCGAAGATCGTGTTGAGCATGTCGTGGAGGGGCTCAACAGGCCGCCCACCTCGGAGAAGATCTGACATGGGTGACAACTTCTGGGCGGAGCAGGGCTCCTGGTGTCCGGCAAGCAGCTGGGACGCCAGCGCGATGCTCGCAGCGCACTGGCGCGGCCTACCTGGCGCCGATGCTTCGGTGAAAGCGTCAGCGCCATCCTGTTCGTGTGAGGCGGTATCGGCCACCGTCGCGGTAGCGGACATCGAAGTCCTCCTCTCTGGAGCGTTCAAGGCGAAGCTGCGAGCTGCCCTGTCGGCGCTGACGTGATTCAGGGCCGGCATGGGGGTCGTTCGGATACCGTGGTCAGCTCGCACCAATGATGAGAACGCTCCACAACCCTGGTTGGGAGCCCTCAGGATGGGGCCCTGCAGGCTGGCCCCTTGGGGCTCCATGAGACCTGCCGACGCAATCGGAATCGGAATCGGTCTGAATGGAAAGCGGAAGTCACGGGAGGGGAAGTGTGGGACAGCAGCCGAACGAACTGACTCCACATGCCGGCCCGTGGCATCGCTGGGGCTACGAGCTACGCCAGTTCCGTCAGGCCCGTGGCCTGACGCAGCAGGTGCTCGCCCGCAGGGCATTGATCGACCGCTCCCATCTCGGGCGCTTCGAGCGCGCCGAGCGCCCCGTCCCGCGGCACGCGGCCATGGCTCTCGACAGGGCTCTTGACGCGGCCGGTGCATTGGTTCGCTGCTGGGATGAAGCGGAGCGGGAGGCTCCCCAGGGTGTCTCCGGGCCGGTGTCCAGAGCCGGGGCAGCGCCTCATGGGGCCAATGTGCGGGGCCATGGGGTCAACGACCTGGTGCCCCTGGCAGGGGACGCGTCCAGCCAGGCAGTCTCTCCGGGAGGCGACGTGGATACGGTCGTCGTTCCCGCCCGCATCCATGGAAGGATCTTCTTCGTGCCCGTGCCCCGCCGTGTCGTCCTCGCCTCCGGCCTCGCCGGCCTGGCCGCGACGGCCATCCCGGCCGGGGCGGCCGCCACGGAAATCGCCGACATGGATTCCCCCTTCGAGCACTTCACGCAGCTTCGCCGGGTGATGGTCCAGACCGACAACCTCATCGGCCCCCGGCACGTGCTCCCCGCGCTCCAGCAACACCTTGTCTCGCTCGCCACCAGACGCCGAGCCGCGCGCGGCACTGATGTCCTGAGGCTCCTCTCTCTGGAGACGCGATTCCAGGAGCTGGCCGGCTGGTTCGCCCAGGACATAGGAGACGAGCGCACCGCCCAAGGTCACACAGCGAGGGCACTCGACACCTCGCACATCACCGGCGACACCGACCTCACCGCATACGTCCTCGCCCGCAAGGCCCAGCTCGCGGTCGACACCGGGCACCCGGCCGATGCCCTCGGCCTCGCAGCCGCCGCTCGGCGAACCGCCCGTAGCGGGAGCCGAGTCGAAGTGATCGCCGTCTTGCACGGGGCCCACGCGCATGCCGTACTCGGTGAAGGAACCCAAGCCCACAGGGCGTACGACCTCGCCCTCACGCTGCTGGACCGCGCCGGTACCGACGGCGTCTGGGGGTCCTGGCTCGACGCAGCCTACGTCAGGACCGCCCGGGCTCGTTCCTTGGCCGCACTCGGCGACTACGAGCAGGCCGCGGCCGGTTTCGACACCGCCATCGCCGCACTTCCTCCCGTCTACCGCCGGGACCGCGGTGTCTACCTCGCCCGTGCTGCCCGCGCTCATGCGGGCACCGGCAACGCGACCCTGGCCGCCCGCATCGGTGTGCAGGCGGTGGGGATCGCCGCCGAGACCGGTTCCGCGCGGATCTTCGGTCAGCTCGACCGGCTCGACCAGGTGCTGGCGCCGGCAGCTGCAGAGGACGGCGTCGCCGAGTTCCGAGCCGCGCTCGACCGCATCGTCCTGCATCCCGCTTGACCCGCCGACGCACCCTTCCTGGAGATGACGTGTCCCGCCCATACGTGCTGCTGTCCGCTGCCGTCTCGATCGACGGCTACCTCGACACGCGACCCGGCGAGGACCGGCTCCTGCTCTCGAACAAGGAAGACTTCGACCGTGTCGACTCCGTTCGGGCCGGCGTCGACGCCATCCTGGTCGGCACCGGAACCCTTCGTGCCGACAACCCCCGTCTCCTGGTCAACTCGGCAGAACGCAGAGCGGCCCGAACGGCCGCCGGTCGGTCCGAGTACCCCCTGAAGGTCACCGTCACCGGAACGGGTGATCTCAACCCCGACTGGAAATTCTGGCACCACGGCGGTGACAAGCTCGTCCTGGCCGTGGGCGACGCTGCCAGGAGCAAGGCCCAGGCCAACCTCGGTGACCTGGCCATCGTCCAGCTCATCCCGGCCGAAGCCACATGGCCGACCGCGCTCGACATCCTCGGCGATGTCTACGGCGTGCAGCGCCTCATGGTCGAAGGCGGCGGCACCGTCCACACGCAGCTCCTCGAAGCGGGTCTCGCCGACGAACTCCAACTCGTCATCGCCCCACTCCTGGTCGGACAGCCGGACGCGGTGCGCATGCTCGGACCGGTCGGCTACCCCGGCGGCCCCACCGCCCGCCTCCGCCTGCTGGAGTCCCGCCGGATCGGCGACGTGGTACTCCTGAGGTACGCCCCCAAGGACACCTCGGCGGAGGCTCGATGAGCACCACTCCCGCAGCCGGCGCCCCCGGCACCGGCCGCACACCCAACGCCGCAGACCGCGACTGGCTCGCTCTTGCGTGTGAGCTGGCCGCCCTCTGCCCGCCCTCGACGACTGCCTTCAGCGTGGGGGCGGTCATCGTCGCAGCAGACGGAACCGAACTCGCCCGCGGCTACTCCCGCGAAAGCGACCCCCACGATCACGCCGAGGAGGCCGCTCTCGCCAAGCTCCCAGCCCAGGACACACGCTTGGCCACCTCCACGATCTACAGCTCCCTGGAGCCCTGCGCCAAGCGAGCCTCCCGTCCCCGACCCTGCGCCCGGCTGATCCGGGACAGCGGCCTCCGCCGTGTCGTCACCGCCTGGAGCGAACCCGACACCTTCGTCACAGACGCCGACGGCACCGGGTTCCTCGAAGCCTCCGGGGTGACGGTGGTGGCCCTGGATGAGTACGCAGACGCCGCGCAAGCCCCCAATCTGCACCTCATCTGAGATTGGGCCTCAAGGCCACTGGGCCAGGATGCCGGGGCACGGCGGTGCCGATGGTGCCACCGCGTCGGGGCGGGCCGGGCGCCACCGCCGGGTGGTGGGGCGGTGAAGTCGACCAAGCGCGCGGTGACGGCCGGGATGGATGCGAGGTAGTCCGCAGAGGCACAGGAGCTGCGCTCGTCGATTCGGACCTTGCTCTTGCCGTGCCGGACAAACGGCGGGCCACCCGGCGTCCACCGTGGCGATGAAGCTGTCCATCGGCATGTGGCCGGAAACTGTCGGTGACAGTTCTGACACCGGCTCTCGCCAGGCTGAGGAGGGAATCCCTGGCCCGCGGTGACGCACATCCGAGCCAGCGGAGGGCCTGACAAGGAGCTGAAAGGCCCTCTACCCAGAGTGATCAAGCCCTGCGAAACTGGCGCGATGAGACGTGTGCACCTGGAAGCGGCGGAGGACCATGTCGAGCGCCTCGCGAAGGAGCACGACCCGGTAGGGGCCGTGAAGGAACTTGTCTGGAACGCGCTGGACGCCGACGCCACCAGGGTCACGGTGACCGTCGAGCGGTCGACCACTGGTGCGGTGGACAAGATCAAGATCGCGGACGACGGGGAGGGCATCACCCCTGAGGGCTGCACGACCGCTTTCGAGAAGATCGGTGGTTCGTGGAAGAAGCACAGCCACACCACGGTCGGCGGCCGCGCCTTGCACGGCCGTGCGGGCCAAGGCCGTCTGCGCGCGTTCGCCCTCGGCGCCTTCATCAGGTGGACCACCGTCGCCAAGGGAATCAACGGCCTGCGGAAGACAACGGTGACAGCGCACAACGCGTCGCGCAACGACTTTCAGATCGGCGACTCCGCGCCCACGGAGGAACCGGCGGGAACGCTGGTCGAGGCATGGGGCCGGCAGTCTGGGGTTCTGGACCGTCTCACCGCCGATCGAGCCCGGAGTCAACTGACGACGGAGTTCGCTCCGTACCTGGCCAGGTATCCCCAGGTCGAGATCGTTTACGACGGGGAGAAGATCGACCCCACCGCGGTAATCCAGAAACAGTCCGAGGAGCGCATCGAATTTGAGCACGACGGTGCTGCGGAGACCGCCGTCGTCCGGATCATCGAATGGGACATGCGGGTGGAACGCGAACTCCACCTATGCGATGCCCTTGGCGTCCCCGTTGACATCACGGAGACGAGAATCCAGGCGCCCGGGTTCGACTTCACCACCTATGTTCTCTGGGATCGGATGACGGAACATCGGGGCGACTTTCTGCTAGGCGAAGCATCCGACGGTCCGGTGGCCTCTCTTCTGGCCGCCACCCGTCACCACCTGAGGTCGTACTTCCGGCAGCGGGCCGTGGAACGCCGTAAGGAGGTGGTCGACCAGTGGAAGGGCGCCGGCCTCTACCCGTACGGCGCCGAGCCGACGAGCGAGGCCGAGAAGGTCGAGCGGGAGACGTTCGACATCGTGGCGTCCACCATTCACCGCCATATGCCCCGGACCGCGAAGCACATGAAAGCTACGCTTGCCCTGCTGCGCGAATCGGTCAAGCACCAGCCGAGCAACGTGAACCGGATCCTCGACGAGGTCTTCCGGCTCACGAGCGACGACAAGTCGGAGCTCGATCGCCTGCTCAACCGTACGAGCCTGTCGAGCATCATCAGGGCGTCCACGAGCGTGGCGGACAGGCTGGACTTTCTCGCGGCCCTCTCCCACATGGTCTTCGATCCCGAAGCCAAGAAGCTCGTTAAGGAGAGGTCACAGCTCCACAAGATCCTTGAAAACGAGACATGGGTGTTCGGCGAGCACTACCAGCTGCTCGTCAGCGATCGCTCTCTCGACCAGGTGCTCGACCGACATCTCGACCTCATTGGGCGAGACAACCGAAGCCCGCAGCCCGTCTACCGGCAGGATGGATCGGTGGGGATCGTCGACCTGATGCTGTCGAGAGCCAGGCGCGAGCACGACCGGCAACAGCATCTGGTCGTGGAACTGAAGGCACCCAAAGTCAAAGTGGGTGACAAGGAGCTCCAGCAGATCAAGAGCTACGCGCTCGCCGTAGTCGAGGACGCCCAGTTCGCGGATGTCAGGGCCGAGTGGGACTTCTGGCTCGTGACTTCGGAGATGAGTAAGGTCCTGCGAGCGGAGGCCAGGCAGGCCGGAAGGCCCCGGGGATGCATCTGGGATCTGAAGGAGAACGAATACACCGTCCGTGTCTGGGTCAAGACATGGTCGGAGCTGATCGACGAGAGCAAGGGTCGCCTACAGTACTTCAAGGAGCACTTCGACCATGATCCGTCAGTCGAACAGGCGATGGACTACCTGCGTCACTCCCATCTCCCGTACCTTCCGGACGCTCTGATCCCAGCTCCGCGTGAAGGGCAGACAGATGGTACCGGAGCCGACGCCTCGAGTTCGACGGACGCGGCTCCGGATCTGGTGTGAAATTCCTGCTTGTCTTTGCACCGCTCGCAGCGGCCGCTCGCCCACTCCTAGCCATTCGGCCGGATCGCCGGGTCACAGGCTCCAGCCGTCACCGGCAAGAGGTACGGGTCCGACGGAGCCGCGGTGGTTGGTGTCAGGATGGCGTTCATCAGGGCATCCCGCCGTAGTAGAGAGCACCGATGAGCGCGGCCACGGCCGGGATGTAAAGCAGCTGCTTGGCGCAGTCGCTCATCGCGGCCTCCCTCGGACGAGGTGGAGCGCACTCCGCAGCCGGCCCCGCAAGGGCCGGCCAGCGACATCACCTGCGGCCGCGGCAGCGCACCGGGCGACATCGGCGATCACTCCACCGTAACCGCAGGTCAGCGCACCCTCCCCCGCGGCTTCAGCGCCACCGGCGGCAGTTCCGGCGCCGGCAGGCGGCCGCCGTCGTAGCCGTGCACCTCGCCGAAGCGGGTGCCGGTCATCCAGTCGGCGCGGGCGCGTTCGATGTCCTCGTGGGAACGGCCCACGAAGTTCCACCACATGACGATCTCCTCCTCGAACGGCTCGCCGCCCAGGAGCATCAGCCCGGCGTCGGATTCGGCGCGCAGCGGGAGGGCGGTGCGGCCGCAGCCGAGGTAGAGCATGGAGCCGGGCAGCACGGGGACGCCGTCCACATGGGCCTCGCCGGACATGGCGAGGACGGCGTACTCCCAGTCGGAGCGCAGCGGGAGGCTGGTCTCGGTGGAGCGGGTCAGGGCGAGGTCGGCGCCGACGAGGGGGGTGTAGGCGGTGCCCGGGGACTCGGCGCCGTCGAGGTCGCCGAGGATCACGGTGGCGGTGAGGCCGGGGGCGGTGACCGTGGGCAGGTCGGCGTGGTGCTGGAAGTGGGGGTCGACATGGCGGTGGGCGTCGGGGAGGGCGACCCAGAGCTGGGCGCCGTGGAGGTAGCGGGCGTGCGGGCGGGGGCTCTCCTCGGAGTGGGAGATCGCCCGGCCGGAGGTCATCAGGCCCAGTTCGCGGGGGCGGATGGTCTGCAGACTGCCGGTGCTGTCGCGGTGCAGCACCTCGCCCTCGTGCAGCCAGCTCACCGTCTGCAGGCCCATGTGCGGGTGCGGCGGCACCTGCATGCCCGGCTCGTCGGCGATGTCGTCGGGCCCGTAGTGGTCGACGAACGCCCAGGCGCCGACCATCCGGCGGCCGAGGTTGGGCAGCAGGCGCCGGACCTCGGTGGACTCGCCCAGGGACACGCGGCGCGGGCTGAGGAGTTCCCGCACCGGTTCGGCGACGACGAAGCCGCGCCCTCCGCAGACGGAGGGGACGGCCTGGCGGTCAAGGTTGCTCATGGGGTCAATCTAGGGCCGGGGGGTGGGCGGGTGCACCGGGTATCCGGGGAAGGGGAGGAGAGGTGACGGAGGGTCAGACCACTCGGATGCCGGATCGGAGAAGGGTGCGGAAGCGGGCATACCGGTTGCGTTATGACGACTCAGACGACTGAACCGCCAGAGCTGCGGGCCGCCGCCCGGCAGCTGGGCCGCCGCCGCTTCCTGACCCTCGCGAGCGCCGCCGCCGCGCTCGCCTTCACCACGGACCTCCCGGCCGCCGGCGCGGCCGCCGCCCGCGAGCTGGACGCGCGCCGCATCGACCGGGATCCGTTCACCCTCGGGGTCGCCTCCGGGGACCCGCTGCCGGAGTCGGTGCTGCTGTGGACGCGGCTGGCCCCGAGCCCGTACGAACCGGACGGCGGACTGCCCGCCGAGCGCGTCGAGGTGCGCTGGGAGGTGGCGCTGGACGAGCTGTTCTACGCGGTGGTGCGCAGCGGGACGACCACCGCCCACCCCGAGTACGCGCACAGTGTGCGGGTGGAGGTGTCCGGGCTGGACGCGGGCCGGACGTACTGGTACCGCTTCCGGGCCGGCACCTGGATCAGCCCGCCCGGGCGGACGCGCACGGCCCCGGCGGCGAACGCCTCGTATCTGTCCGGGGTGCGCTTCGCGGCGGTGGCCTGCGCCGCCTACTTCGACGGCTACTACACCGCGTACCGCCATCTGGCCGACGAGGACCTGGACCTGGTGGTGCACCTGGGCGACTACATCTACGAGTACGGGGTGGACTCGGCCGGCGGGCACCGCGGCTACACCGACCGCGTCCTGCCGGCGCACTTCAACAAGGAGACCGTGACGCTGGAGGACTACCGGCTGCGGTACGCGCTGTACAAGAACGACGCCGATCTGCGGGCCGCGCACGCCGCGCACCCCTTCGTCGTCACCTGGGACGACCACGAGACGGAGAACAACTACGCGGGCGCCGTGGCCGAGAACGGGGTGCCGCCGGAGGAGTTCCTGGTGCGGCGGGCCGCGGCCTACCGGGCGTACTGGGAGAACCTGCCGCTGCGCGCGCCGCAGCAGCCGGCCGGCGCGGACATGCGGCTCTACCGGCGGCTGCGGTACGGCCGGCTGGCGCAGTTCGACGTGCTGGACACCCGGCAGTACCGCTCGGACCAGGCGTACGGGGACGGCTGGCGCCGCCCGGGGCCGGAGTCGCAGGACCCGGCGCGGACGATGACCGGGGCCGAGCAGGAGCGGTGGCTGCTGGACGGCTGGAAGGACTCGCCCGCGGTGTGGAAGGTGGTGCCGCAGCAGGTGGTGTTCGCCCAGCGGCGCAGCTCCACGGCGGCGGAGTACACGGTGTCGATGGACGCCTGGGACGGCTATCCGGCGGCCCGGGGGCGGCTGCTGGCCGGGGCGCAGGCGGCGGGTGTGGAGAACCTGATGGTCCTGTCGGGTGACGCGCACGCGGCGTTCGGCTTCGATCTGAAGGCGGACTTCGACGATCCGGCGTCCCGGACCGTCGGCACCGAGATCGCGACCACCTCGCTGACCAGCGGCCGGGACGGGGTGCAGAAGCTGGCGAGCCACCACCGGCTCAGCGAGGCCAACCCGCATCTGAAGTTCTCCGACGGGCGGCGCGGCTACACGGTGGTCCGGCTGGGGCAGGAGCGTGCGGACATCGCGTTCAAGACGGTCTCGGCGGTCACCCGGCCGGGCGGCACGCTGTCCACCACCGCCTCGTTCACCACCGGGGTGGACGCGCCGGGGCTCACCCCCGTCTGACCCCTGGTGGCCGCCGTCACCCGTTCGGGGCGCACCCGCGCGCACCGGCGGCCCGTCCGGCTTTGCATAAGGGCATGGGCATGGGACAGGGCGAGGGATATGGCAGCGGCTCCGCAGGACCGACGAGTCGCGGCGGGCGGAACCGGCGCCGTCCGCCGCTGCCCGCCGCCTGGCTGCTCTGCGCCGCGCTGGCCGGGCTGGTGCTCGGCGGCTGCTCGGGGGACGGGATGACGGCCCGGCAGCGGGAGCTGGCCGCGGTGGACGCGTTCTGCGCCGACCTGGGCGCGCTGCGGATGGACGCGGGTCGGCTGGCGGCGCTCGGACCGAGGTCGGAGGGCCGGGCCGAGCTGCGCGACCTCGGCGCGGACGCCGCGCATGACGTGAGCCTGGTCCAGCGGAGTGCGCGGGGCATCCGCCGGGCCGGGGCGGGGGCGGTGGCGGACGCCTACGAGGAGGTGCGGCGGGCCGTGGACGCCCTGCCCGGCAGCGTCCCCGGCCCCGAGGCGGTGAAGCGGATCCGGCCCCAGCTCGCCGCGCTGGACCAGGCGGTCGCCGCCTCCCAGGCGGCCGTGAAGTGCTGAGCCGGGCAGCGGAGGTCCCCGGCCGCGGGGCGGGCGGCCGATGATCCGGCACGGGTACGGGCGGGGCGGGTGGGTGTGGCCGGTCGGGGCGGTGGCGGTCATGGTGACCGGGTACTTCGTCCTGCCGCTGGACCTGCTGGGCCCGCATCGGCCGGGGGCCAGCTGGACGGTGTTCGTCGCGGCCATGGCGGTGGTGGCGGCGCTGCTGCTGCGGCAGATTAGGGCGGTGCTGGCCGAGCGGCGCGACATCCGGCCGGGGATCACCATCCCGCTGCTGATGTGCCTGTCGGTGCTGGTCTTCGCGGGCGGCTACTACTCGCTGGCCAAGCATCCCGGGGAGTTCGTGGGGCTGGAGACCCGGCTGGACGGGCTCTACTACACCATGGTCACCCTGGCGACGGTCGGCTTCGGGGACATCACCCCGAACGGGCAGGAGGCCCGGCTGGTGACGATCCTCCAGATCGTCTACAACTTCGTCTTCCTCACCGCGGCGGCGACCGCGCTGACCCAGTGGGTACGGGACCGGGCGGGTGAGCGGGCCCGGTCCCGTACCGGAGACTAGGTCCGGGGCGGGAGTGCCGCCGGGGCCCCGTCCGGTGCACTCGACCAGGAGCCAGCCGCCCAGGGCCAGGGCGACGGCGACCGGCGCGGTGACCGGCACCCCGAGCAGCAGGGCCGTGTGCCCCTCCAGCAGCCCGCCGAAGCCGGCCATGGACAGGCCGAGCACCCCGAACAGGCTGAGCGCGACCCCGGCGGCGGCCAGCGGCGCCGTACCGGGCCGGGGTGCCGCACCGGCCGGGAAGGGCTGCTCGAAGCGCCGGAAGGCGGCGACCAGCACCCCGGTGAGCAGCGCGGCGGCGGCCATCCGCACGGGTACCTGAGCCCACCAGGCGGCGGAGGCCGGGGCGGGCAGGGCGAGGCCGGCGGCCAGGGCCGCCCCGTACACCGCGAGCATCGCGGTCAGATGCCAGAGGAACGCGGTCATCGCGATCCCGTTGGCGGCCACCACGGCCCGCCACACCCGCGCCCGCGCCGCGAACCGGGTGCCGGGGCCGCGCAGCAGCTCCACCGCGCCGACCAGCCACAGCCCGTGGCAGAGCAGGGCGAGGGTCGGCGGGGCCATGTTGGAGACCTTCTCGCCGGGCATCCCCACCATGGACAGCGGATACGGTCCGAGGGCCACCAGGGCGGCGGCCCCGGCGAGTCCGGCGGCGGCGAGCACGGCAGGACGGCGGATCATCCCGTCGGCCCGCAGGAAGCCGAGCTGGTGCACGGCGAGCCAGACGAAGGCGAAGTTCAGGAACTCGATGTAGGGGACGGCGAGGGCGAAGCGCAGCACGTCCACCGCGACGGCGGCCGCGACCAGTCCGAGGAACGCACCCCAGCCGTACCGTTCGTGCAGCCGCAGCAGGGGCGGGGTGAAGGCGACCATCGCCAGGTAGATGCCGATGAACCAGAGCGGCTGGGCCACCAGTCGCAGCGCCACCCCGGTGACTCCCCCGCCCCCGCCGAGCAGTTGGACGGCGAGCGCGACGGCGCCCCACACCAGGACGAACACCATGGTGGGGCGGAGCAGCCGCTGCAACCGGCCCCGTAGAAAGGCCGCGTAGACGGCCCGTTCGGGGTGGCGGCGGGCGGTGGAGCGGTAGGAGAGGGCGTGCGAGAACCCGCCGACGAAGAAGAAGACCGGCATCACCTGGAGCGCCCAAGTGAGGAGTTGCAGCTCCGGCAGAACGGCGAGCAGGTTGCCGACCCGTACGTCGGCGCCGTCGGCACCGCCGGTGACGGCCGCCATCAGCCAGTGGCCGGCGACGACGGTGGCGAGCGAGGCGACCCGCAGCAGGTCGACATAGCGGTCGCGGGTGGCGGGGGTGTTCGCCGCGACGGTGTCCACCGCGAGCGCGCGTACAGGGGAGGTCATACGAGCCAGCCTCGGTGGACGGGCGGGGTGCGGAACACCGTACGGATACTCAGGTACGGGAATGAGTACGCGCGTTCGAGGGCCGGGGCGACCGGGCCGGGCGGCGCTTCAGGCGAATCAGGCGAATCAGGCGAATCAGGCGAGCCAGGGCGAGGGCAGCCGCAGCACGGCGGCGACCCGTTCGGCGACCTGGTCCGCGTGGGGAGGGACGCCGCCCTCGGCGAGGCCCCGGACCAGATGCAGAGGGAGCGCCTGGAGGGTGGCGAAGGTGTTGAACGCCCAGGGCGGTACGGGACCGGGTCCGCCGCCGGCCAGGGCTCCGGTCACCACGGTGAGCCAGTCGGTGGCCTGCCCGGCGGTCAGCCCGTGGGCGAGCAGGATGCCGGTCATCGCCCGGGCCAGCCGGGCGTCCTCCGCCTGGATGTAGCGGTAGTCGGTGTGCGGTGCGGTCATCCGCCGGGCGCAGAGGTGGAGCAGGTCGGTGCGGCGCTCGGGCAGCGCCCGGGCGAACGCGGTGGCGGCGTCGGCGCCGTGGGCCACGGCGTGCAGCCAGCCGAGGGAGTCGTCCCAGCCCCGGGTGTCGGGCTCGGCCGGATACCAGGCCGTGAACGCGGCGTACCAGCGCCGTACGGCCCGCTCCGCCAGCAGACCGGGGACGGCGGCGGCCCGGTCCAGTACACACCGCAGCACCAGCGGGGCGAAACTCCGCGCCTGGACCTCGGGGTGGCCCAACCGCTCGGCAGCGCTGTCGCCGAGCCACTCCAGCGCCTCGTCCAACCGGCCCTCACGGGTCCAGCGCGCGATCGCGGTGTAACCCTGGGCATCGCGCACCTCCGGGTCGGCGGAGGCCAGTTGCTCGGACAGCAGCACGGCCACCCGGGCCGCCGGGAGGTCCGAGGGGAAGTCGGGGTCGGTCACCGGTAGTCGTGGGGGTGGTCCTGCATCCAGGTGTTGACGCGGTCGCGGGTGCCGATGAGGGCGGTGCGGTGGGTTTCCAGGTTCTCGGTGGAGGTGTCGCCGCCGAGCTTCTTCTCCAGTGCGGCGATCCAGCCGATGGGCTCCTTGAAGTGGCCGGGCCCCTGGGGGTCGGCCCTCATCGACGCGTCGAGGCCCGTCAGTTCCTCGTGCACCCGGCCCAGGAAGTAGGCGCAGTCCCCCGCCCCCGGGGTGCAGGTCCCGTCGAGCGTGGCCTGGAGGCCGGCGAAGGAGTCCCGGACCTTCTCGGGTCCCGGCGAGGCATCCGCCGAAGCATCCGCCGTCGGCTCGCCGCTCGCCGCGTTCTCCGCGCTTTCGGCGCTCGCCTCCGCCGAGGGTGAGGAGGGGGCGGTGCGGTCCCCGGTGGGCTCCGCGTCGCCGGAGCAGGCGGTCAGGGCGACGGCCAGTGCGGCGGCCGCCACCGCCGTACGGGCCATGCGCCGCCCGGCCCTGCCTCGGCCGGCTGCCCCGGCCCGTGAGCTGATCCCCATGACGTCCCCCCGGTTCCCCGTACCCCTGTTGTGATCATGGCGACAGTAACAGGGGTACGGGGGCCATGGGGCGCGCTCACCGGCCGGTGCCCGGCCCCGGTGAGCGACGGGTGCTCAGCCCCGGTAGGTCTCCAGCAGCCGCAGCCAGACCTCGCTGATGGTGGGGTAGGAGGGGACGGCGTGCCAGAGGCGGGAGATCGGCACCTCGGCGGTGACCGCGATGGTGGCGGAGTGGAGGAGTTCGCCGACGCCGGGGCCGACGAAGGTGACACCGAGCAGCACCTCCCGTTCCAGGTCGACGACCATCCGGGCGCGGCCCTTGTAGCCGTCCCCGTAGAGGCTCGCGCCCGAGACGGAGGCCAGGTCGTAGTCGACGGCGCGCACCCGGCGGCCGCCGGACTCGGCCTCGGCGAGGGTGAGCCCGACGGAGGCGATCTCCGGGTCGGTGAAGACGACCTGGGGCACCGCGGCGTGGTCGGCGGTGGCGGCGTGCGGGCCCCAGGCGGTGGTGTCCGGCTGGGTGGCGCCGTCGGCCCGGGCGCCGATGGCCGCGCCCGCGATCCGGGCCTGGTACTTGCCCTGGTGGGTGAGGAGCGCCCGGTGGTTGACGTCTCCCACCGCGTACAGCCAGTCCGTGCCCTGCACCAGGCAGGAGTCGTCCACATCGAGCCAGGAGCCGGGTTCGACGCCGATGGTCTCCAGGCCGAGGTCGTCGGTGCGCGGGGCGCGGCCGGTGGCGAACAGCACCTCCTCGGCCTCGACGGTGCTGCCGTCGTCGAGGGTGAGGGTGACGGGCGCGCCGGGGCCGGGGCGCTCGGCGGCGGTGACGGAAACCCCGGTGCGGACACTCGCCCCGGCCTCGGTCAGCGCCTCGGTGAGGAGTTCACCGGCGAAGGGCTCCATCCTCGGCAGCAGCCCGTCGCCGCGGACCAGCAGGGTGACCTGGGAGCCGAGCGCCTGCCAGGCGGTGGCCATCTCGACGCCGACCACTCCCCCGCCGACCACGGCGAGGCGGCCCGGTACCTGCTTGGCGCTGGTGGCCTCGCGGCTGGTCCAGGGGTCGGCGGTGGCCAGGCCCGGGAGCTCGGGCAGCACGGCCCGGCTGCCGGTGCACACGGCGACCGCCTGCCGGGCGGTGAGCAGCACCTCGCCGTCGGGGCCGCCGGTGACGGCGACCTTCCGGGGGCCCGCCAGTCGGCCATGGCCACGGTAGAGGCGTACGCCCACCGACTCCAGCCAGCCGACCTGGCCGTCGTCCTTCCAATGGGAGGTGAAGGAGTCGCGCCTGCCGAGGACGGCCTCCGCGTCCAGCGGCCCCCGGACGGCGTCCCGCAGCCCCGGCAGCCGGCGCGCGTCGGCGCGGGCAAGGCCAGGGCGCAGCAGCGCCTTGCTGGGCATACAGGCCCAGTAGGAGCACTCCCCTCCCACGAGTTCGCTCTCCACCACCGCCACGCTCAATCCCGCCGCGGCGACCCTGTCGGCCACGTTCTCGCCGACCGGGCCCGCGCCGACCACGACGACGTCGTACTCCACCGTCTGCACCGTATGTGTCATGGGCAACAGTGTGCTGGTACGTGTGGGCGGTGGCCACACGGGCAGTCGCCGGAACGGCGCGGAGCCGGAAACAGCGGTTCCGCGACCGCGGCATGGCGGTTCGGGGACGGCATGGCGGTCCCGGGACCGGAATAGCGGTTCCGTGGTCGCCGTTGTGCGGAACGAGCCGACGGACAGTGTGACGACGCCGGGACGCGGACGTCCCGGGAAGAGGAGCCAGCATGAGCACGGTAGAGCTCACCAAGGACAACTTCGATCAGATCATGACCGACAACGACTTTGTCCTGATCGACTTCTGGGCGTCGTGGTGTGGCCCCTGCCGCCAGTTCGCCCCGGTCTACGAGGCCGCCTCCGAGCGCCACGGGGACCTGGTCTTCGGCAAGGTGGACACCGAGGCGCAGACGGAGCTGGCCGCTGCCTTCCAGATCCAGTCCATCCCGACGCTGATGGTCGTCCGCGACAAGGTCGCGGTGTTCGCCCAGCCCGGCGCGCTGCCCGAGGCGGCCCTGGAGGACGTCATCGGGCAGGCCCGTGAGCTGGACATGGAGGCGATCCGCGCCTCGATCGCCGAGAACGCGACCAGCGGCGGCGAGGGCGGGCAGCAGCAGGGCTGAGCGGACGGACGGTGCTGCCGGTGCCCGGGGCGGAACCTCCCCACCCCGGGCGCGGGTGCGCTGGTACGGAGGGGCCCTCAGCGCTCCAGTACGAGGGCGAGTCCCTGGCCGACGCCGATGCACAGCGCCGCCAGGCCGGTACCCGAGCCGGCCTCGGCGAGCTGGTGGGCGACCGCGCCCGCCAGCCGGGCGCCGGAGGCACCGAGCGGGTGGCCGATGGCGATGGCGCCGCCGCGCGGGTTGACCACGGCGGGGTCCAGTTCCGGCCACTCGGCGAGGCAGCCCAGCGACTGGGCGGCGAAGGCCTCGTTCAGCTCGAAGACGGTGAGGTCGGTGAAGCCGCGGTCGGACTTGGCGAGGGCCCGGCGCACCGCCTCCACCGGGCCGAGGCCGAAGAGCTGGGGCTCGATGCCGGTGACCGCGGAGGAGCGGATCCGGGCGAGCGGCTCGCGGCCGGTGGCCCGCAGCCCCTCCTCATCGGTGATCAGCAGCGCCGCCGCCCCGTCGTTCAGCGGTGAGGCGTTGCCCGCCGTGACGGTGCCGCCCTCGGTGCGGAAGGACGGCTTCAGCCGGGCGAGCGCCGCGAGGGAGGTGTCGTCCCGGATGGACTCGTCCCGGGCCAGGTCGGCGCCCGGGTAGGCGACGACCTCGGCGTCGTAGCGGCCCTTGGCCCAGGCCTCGGCCGCCTTCTGGTGGCTGGCCAGGGCGAACGCGTCCTGCTGCTCGCGGGTGACGCCGTGCCGGTCGGCGACCAGTTCGGCGCCCTCACCGAGGGAGACGGTCCACTCCGGGGGCATCTTGGGGTTGGTCATCCGCCAGCCGAGGGTGGTCGAGTAGAGCTGCTGGTGGCCGGCGGGAAACGCCCGCTCGGGCTTCTGCAGCACCCAGGGCGCACGGGACATCGACTCCACCCCGCCCGCCAGGACGACGGAGGCGTCGCCCAGGGCCACCGCCCGGGCGGCCTGGATGACGGCCTCCAGACCGGAACCGCAGAGCCGGTTGACGGTGGCGCCGGGCACCGAGACGGGCAGCCCCGCGAGCAGCACCGCCATCCGCGCCACGTCCCGGTTGTCCTCGCCCGCGCCGTTGGCGTCGCCGAAGTAGACGTCGTCGATCCTGGCCGGGTCGAGGTCCGGGGTGCGCTCCACCAGCGCCCGGACGACATGGGCGGCGAGGTCGTCGGGCCGGACACCGGCGAGCGCTCCGCCGAACCTGCCGATCGGTGTGCGGACGGCGTCGACGATGTAGACGTCGCGGATGGTCATCGGGATGCCTCTCCCACGTACTCGCCCGGCCCGGGTGGTGAACGCTCGTTCACCGCCCGGCTCTCCGGGCGAGTCTCCGTCGCGGGCGTACGGACTGTCAACGGCCGCCGGGCCCCACTCCACCGGCCCGGATTCGTACCCGGACACCACCCGTCCCCCACGGCCAGGCCAGGTCGCGGACCGGTCCGGGGCGGCGGATCCGGACCGGCCCGGGTCAGCGGACGCGGGCCACCAGGCCGTAGTCCAGTTCGGCGCCGTCCACCAGCAGGGCCTCCACGGCCGGGGTGGCCGGGTCGATGTCGGCCTCCAGGCCGTCGCCGGTGTAGCGGGGGAAGCCGGAGGCGCCCAGCTCGCCGGTGGCCCGCACCACCGCGGCACGGACGGCGACCCGGGGCAGCTCGGCGGGATCGCGCCCCTCGTCGGGCGCGGGCACGATCAGGATCTCGAAGCTCTGCGGATGTGCGCTCATGGAGGCGACGCTAGAGACCTTCGCCGGGCCGCGCACCCCCCGCGTCCGCCGGGGGCCGCGACGCACCCGCCGCCACCAGGTCGTACGGTGGGACGGATGACGACGTTCTCCAATGCCAACGGCGACCTCGACGGCTTCGCCGACCTGCCCGGCCGCTTCGGTCCCGCCGCCACCACGGACGCACGGGCCGAGGACGTGGGCCCGGTCCATCTCGCGTACTCCCCCGAGACCGACGGCGCACCCGACCCCGGCGAGATCGTCTGGACCTGGGTGCCGTACGAGGAGCACGACGGCCGGGGCAAGGACCGGCCGGTGCTGGTGGTGGCCCGGGAACCGGAGGGCACCCTGCTGGCCGTACAGCTGTCGAGCCGTCCGCACGAGCAGGACCGGGAGTGGGTGCCGATCGGTTCCGGCCCCTGGGGCCGGGAGGCTCGGGAGTCCTGGGTGGACCTGGACCGGGTGCTGCGGGTGCACGAGGACGGGATGCGCCGGGAGGCCTGCGCGCTGGACCGGCCGGGCTTCGACGCGGTGGTGACCCGGCTGGCGGAACGTTACGGCTGGACGCCCGCAGCCGACTGACCGCCCTCTGCCCGCTGGCCACCGCCCACCGACTGACCGGCGCCTGACGGCTGGCCGCCCCCTGCCGCCCCACCGGCGCCCGCCGGCTCCAGCACCGTCCGGAAGGCGCCGAGGACATGCTGCCCGCGGGTGCGGTCCAGCACCGCGAAGACCGCCTCGTCGAAGCGGCCGGCGAACCGTCCGGGCCCGGTCAGCAGGGCTCGGAAGGCGCCGGCCACCTCGGCCGGGTCGTTGCGGAAGACCCCGCAGCCCCAGGCGCCCAGGACCAGCCGCCGGTACCCGTGCGCCGCCGCGGTCTGCAGCACCCGTTCGGCCCGGGAGGCGAGCGCGGCGGGGATCAGGTGGGCCCGCTCGGGCGCGGTGCGCAGGATGACGCCCGCGTTGGGGGCGGGCGAGGTGAGGAAGCCCGCGGTGTACGGCTCGGCGAGCAGCGCGTTCCGCTCGTCGCGGAAGACCGGGACCCCCGGGGAGTGGATGACCCGGTCGGAGTAGAACGGGTCCCGGTCGGCACGGTGGTGCGCGTAGTACTCCGGCGCCCGCAGCAGCGTGGTGTGCAGGGCCGAGGCGCGGCAGAGCGCCTCCTCCTGGGCCTGGGCCCCGTTCAGATAGCCGCCGCCGGGATTGCGGGCGGAGGCGAAGTTCAGCACCGCCACCGGGGCGGAACCGGCCAGGGCCAGCCGCCGGGCCGCCTCGGTGCTGGACTCGCCGGTGACGGTGAGGGCGACGGTGCCGGTGCCGGTGGTGGCACCGGCGGGCAGCGGGACCGGGTCGGGGCCGTGCATCCGGGTTCCGGCCAGGGCCGCCTCGATCTGCGGGGCGATGACCACCTCCCGGCCGTCCGGGGCCTGGTAGCGGCCGGTCCGGACGATCTCCTCGGTATGCTGCGCGATCGCGCGCAAACGTGCGCTCATACCCGGCATCGTCGATAATCAACCAGGCACCGGACAAGCGGTTTTCCCTGTCCGGAGGCGGTCTTGTGGGATCCGCGACAGATGGCTTAGGTGGTGGATCGGCAAATCCGCGAGGTGCGCGTCCCGAGAATTCCGGGAACGTGTCCTGCGGACACCATCGACCGGAGGGACCCAGCATGCCGGTGTGTGAGGCACCCGAGAGCGGCGGGCCGCTCGCTGAGCGCGAGGCCGAGGACCTGCTGCGATGTATCTGCTTCAAGACGGGACCGCCCAGGACCGTCGGGGTCGAGGTGGAGTGGTTCGTCCACGACCTGTCCGACCCGTACCGGCCGGTCTCCCACGACCGGCTCCGAGCGGCGGTGGCGCGGCTGCGCACCCTGCCGCTGGCCTCCCCACTCACCCTGGAGCCAGGCGGGCAGCTGGAGCTGAGCTCGCCGCCCGCCGCCTCCCTGATGGAGTGTGTGACCACCGTGTCGGCCGATCTGAGGGCCGTGCGCGCCGCACTCCGCACCGCCGGGCTCACCCTCACCGGAGCCGGCACCGACCCCTATCTCACCTCTCGCGACCGGCTGCTGCGCGAGCCGCGCTACGACGCCATGGAGGCGTGCCTCGACCGCTCCGGACCGGCCGGGCGGGCCATGATGCGCGACTCGGCGTCCGTGCAGGTCTGCCTGGACGCCGGCTTCGAGGCGGCCGGGCCGCAGGGCTACCGGCGCCGCTGGCAGCTGGCGCATCTGCTGGGCCCGGTGCTGGTGGCGGCCTTCGCCAACTCGCCGGTCCTGCACGGCAGGCCCACCGGCCACCGCTCCACCCGGCAAGGCCTGTGGACCGATCTGGACCCGGTACGGGCCCTGGCCCCGGACCTCTACCGCGACCCCCGGTCCGCCTGGGCGGCGCACGCGCTGGACACCCCGGTGATGTGCGTACGCGCCGACGGCACCGGCCCCTGGGCGGCCCCCGAGGGGCTGACCCTGCGGGAGTGGCTGCGCTCCGGGGAGCCCCGGGCCGTCACCCGGGCCGACCTGGACTACCACCTGACCACGCTGTTCCCGCCGGTGCGGCCGCGCGGCCATCTGGAACTGCGGATGATCGACGCCCAGAGCGGCGAGGACGGCTGGATCGTGCCGCTCGCCGTGGTCACCGCGCTGTTCGAGGACCCGTCCGCCGCCGAGGCCGCCTACCAGGCGGTACGGCATCTGGCGGCGCCGGATCCGGCGGCCCCGCCGCGCAGCGCGGTGTGGCGGGACGCCGCCCGGCACGGGCTGGCCGTCCCGGCGCTGCACGCCGCCGCCCTGGAGTGCTTCGCGCTGGCCCGTGAGGCGCTGCCCCGGCTGGGGGCGGCTCCGGCGGTGCTGGACGCGGTGGACGCCTTCCAGGAACGCCATGTCGGCCCGGGGCGATGTCCCGCCGACGCTCCCCTGACCCCTGTGGCCGGCGCCGCCGGCCGGACCGGGAAGGACCTCGGCATATGAGCCCGGAGAGCCGGCAGAGGCCGGAGAACCCGCAGAGCCCGAGGAGCCCGCAGAGGGACACCGACCGGCACGGCCGCTCGGACCGGCTCGCGCAGGGGCAGCCGGACGGAACGGTGGCCGTCGCGGTCGCGACCGAGCCGGAGGCGCTGCGGCGGCGGGCGGTGGAGGCGCTGACCCGGGCCCGGGCGCGCACCTCGCTGCTCACCGACTGCGTGGACGAGCGTGATCTGACCGCGCAGCACTCGCCGCTGATGTCGCCGCTGGTCTGGGACCTGGCGCATATCTCCAACCAGGAGGAGCAGTGGCTGGTCCGGGCGGTGGCGGGCGCGCCCGCGATCCGCCCGGACATCGACTCCATCTACGACGCCTTCGAGCATCCGCGTTCGGCCCGGCCGACGCTGCCGCTGCTCGCCCCGGCAGAGGCCCGGTCGTACGCGCTGGACGTGCGCGGCCGGGTGCTGGACGTGCTGGAGCGCACCCCGCTGGAGGGCCGGCCGCTGCTGGACGCGGCGTTCGCCTTCGGCATGGTCGCGCAGCACGAGCAGCAGCACGACGAGACCATGCTCATCACCCACCAGCTGCGCAAGGGGGCGCCCGCGCTGACCGCGCCCGAGCCGCCGTCGGACGGCGCCGGCGCGGTGGGGCTGCCGACCGAGGTGCGGGTGCCCGGCGGGCCGTTCACCATGGGCACCTCCACCGAGCCCTGGGCGCTGGACAACGAGCGCCCCGCGCATGTCCGGGTGGTGCCGGAGTTCTTCATCGACACGGTCCCGGTGACCAACGGCGCCTATCTGCGGTTCATCGAGGACGGCGGCTACGGCGACGAGCGCTGGTGGGCGCCGGAGGGCTGGGCGCAGATCAGGGCCCACTCCATCGGCGCGCCGCTGTTCTGGCGGCGGGAGGGCGGTCAGTGGCTGCGGCGCCGGTTCGGCGTGGTGGAACCGGTGCCGCCGGCCGAGCCGGTGCTGCATGTCAGCTGGTACGAGGCCGACGCCTACGCCCGCTGGGCCGGGCGGCGGCTGCCCACCGAGGAGGAGTGGGAGAAGGCGGCCCGCCACGATCCGGCCACCGGCCGCTCGCTGCGCTACCCGTGGGGCGACGAGGACCCGGCCCCGGGCCACGCCAACCTGGGCCAGCGCCATCTGCGGCCCGCCCCGGCCGGCAGCTACCCGGCCGGGCGCTCCCCGCTGGGCGTACGGCAGCTGATCGGGGACGTCTGGGAGTGGACGTCCAGCGACTTCCTGCCGTATCCCGGGTTCGCCGCCTTCCCCTACCGGGAGTACTCGGAGGTGTTCTTCGGGCCCGGCCACAAGGTGCTGCGCGGCGGCTCGTTCGCGGTGGACGCGGTGGCCTGCCGGGGCACCTTCCGCAACTGGGACCTGCCGGTGCGCCGGCAGATCTTCTCCGGGTTCCGCACCGCGCGGGACGCCGACGGCGGCACACCCGACGCTCCGGGCGGCCGCTGATGTGCCGCCATATCGCCTATCTGGGGCCGCCGGTGCCGCTCGGCGAGGTGCTGACCGCGCCGGAGCACGGGCTGTACCGGCAGTCCTGGGAGCCGCGGCGGCAGCGCAGCGGCACGATCAACGCCGACGGTTTCGGGGTGGGCTGGTACGCGGACGGTGATCCGCGACCCGCCCGCTACCGGCGCGCCGGGCCGATCTGGGCCGACCTGTCCTTCGCCGACCTGGCCCGGGTGGTGCGCTCCGGGGCGGTGCTGGCCGCGGTCCGGGACGCCACCCTGTCCGGCGCGGACGCGGAGGCGGCGGCCGCCCCGTACGCCTCCGGGCGCTGGCTGTTCAGCCACAACGGGGCGGTCACCGGCTGGCCGGGCTCGCTGGCGCCGGTGGCCGGGCGGCTGCCGCACACCGAGCTGCTGTCGCTGGAGGCCCGCAACGACTCGGCGCTGGTGTGGGCGCTGGTGCTGCACCGGCTGGTGGCGGGCGAGGAACCGGCCGCCGCGCTGGCCGAGACCGTGTACGACGTGGCCGAGGCGGCGCCCGCCTCCCGGCTGAACCTGCTGCTCACCGACGGCGAGACGATCGCCGCCACCTGCTGGGGCGACTCCCTGTGGTACCTGGCGGATCCCGCCGCGGGCCGCACGGTGGTGGCCTCGGAGCCGTACGACGACCATCCGGCCTGGTGCGAGGTGCCCGACCGCACCGTGCTCACGGCCGGACGTACCGACCTCTCCCTCACCCCGCTCAAGGAGCCACCCGCGTGAGCCCGTTCCTGATCACCCGTACCCTTCCTGAGGACGCCACCGGCGCCGATCTGCGCGCCGATGTGCTGCACGGGCTGACCCGCACGCCCAAGGAGCTGCCGCCGAAGTGGTTCTACGACGCCCGCGGCAGCGAGCTGTTCGAGGAGATCACCCGGCTGCCGGAGTACTACCCGACCCGGGCCGAGCGGGAGATCCTGCTCGCCCGGGCCGGGGAGATCGCGGCGGTGACCGGGGCCCGGACCCTGGTGGAGCTGGGCTCGGGCTCCTCGGAGAAGACCCGCCATTTGATCGACGCGCTGCTGCCGGGCCTGGAGGACTACGTCCCGGTGGATGTGAGCGAGAGCGCGCTGCGCGGGGCCGCCGAGAGCCTGGGGACGGATCTGCCGCAGCTGCGGATCCACGCCCTGGTCGCCGACTTCACCCGGGGCCTGGCGCTGCCGGGGACGCCCGGGCCCCGGCTGGTGGCCTTCCTCGGCGGCACCCTCGGCAATCTGCTCCCCGAGGAGCGGGCGACCTTCCTGCGCTCGGCGCGCACCCTGCTCGCCCCCGGGGACGCGCTGCTGATGGGCACCGACCTGGTGAAGGACGAGGCGACCCTGGTGGCCGCGTACGACGACGCGGCGGGGGTGACGGCCGCGTTCAACAAGAACGTGCTGTCGGTGCTGGCCCGGGAGCTGGGCGCGGACGCGGACCCGGACGACTTCGAGCATGTCGCGGTCTGGGACCCGGAGCGCGAGTGGATCGAGATGCGGCTGCGGGCCCGGCACGCGCTGACGGTGAAGTTCCCGGAGCTGGACCTCGCGGTGCCGTTCGAGGCGGGCGAGGAGCTGCGCACCGAGGTGTCGGCGAAGTTCCGCCGCGAGCGGGTGCGCGACGAACTGGCCGAGGCCGGTATGGAGTTGGCGCACTGGTGGACGGACGAGCAGGGCCGGTTCGCCCTGTCGCTGGCGACGGCGGTGTGACGGTGGTGAGTGAGGTGAGTGGTGTGACGGCACGTCGGTGCGACGGTGCCGGGGTGACAACGGCGGTGTGACAACGGCGGTGTGAGCCGCCGCGGCCGTCGAAGCCCTCGCCGCCGGCCCCGGGATCCGTTCCCGGGGCCGGCGGCACGGCTCCACGGGTCGGGGTGGTCAACCGACCAGGCGGCGGCGCCAGTCGAGCGGGGTGACGGTGATGGCCCGGCTGGGGTCCCCGTCCCAGTCGGTGGCCAGTCCGGCCGTGTGCAGGGCGGCCACCACCTCATGTCCGACGGCCTCGGTGGTGCCGGACGAGTCGTCGAAGCCTCCGTAGGAGAGCGCCAGTCCGCGCCCGGCCGCGGCGGTGTCCGTGGACTGGGTGTGGAAATAGACGAAGCCCCGGGCATCCGGCGCGGCCTCGTCGCCTATCTCGCTCTGGCCGCAGGTCCGGCAGCAGGTGAAGTTCTCCCGGGCCGTGATACCGGCCCGGTTCAGGGCGGTGAAGGCGCGGGTGAGCCGCTCGGGGTCGGTCTCGCCCTGCCAGCCGGACTGCTCGGCGACCCGCTCCCGCCACAGCCGGTCGGCCAGCGCCCGGGCCTGCTCCGGGGTGACCGGCCGCCGCTCGGGGGTGACGAGGTAGTCCTCCGCGAGCTCGGCCAGCTCGGCCCGGGAGGCGTAGCCGCCGGCCAGCACCTCCCGTATCCGCTCCTCCAGTAGCGCGCGCTCCTCCTCGGCCAGGTCGAGCGGCGGCACCGGGCGGACCGGGCCGGTGTCCAGCGGCGACCAGTCGAGACCGGCGTCCCAGCCGCCGCGGCCGCAGGCCCAGCCGGTCAGCGCCGCGATCACCGCCTCCGGCGTGCCCGCCGTCGTCTGGAAGTGCCGGTCGGGGGCCCCGTCCCGGTGCTCCAGGGTGTAGTCCCCGCCGGCCTCGTGCCAGACCTGGGCGAAGACCTCGGGCAGGTCGGGTATGCGCTGGAGCACCAGGAAGCGGTCCCCCGCAGCGCCGATCCGCCGGACCAGCCGCGCCAGTTCATCGGAGGGCACCCGCGGGTGCCGCTCCCCGTTCTCCGTCCGCACCGTGATGTCGAGCATGCCCTGACTCTGACACACCCCACTGACAATGCCCTTCGGACGGCGGCCGGGGCGCGGGCGGCGACTCGCGGTCCGGGCGCAGCGCGTCCTGGGTGGCCCGGGCCAGGGAGCGCCGGTCGACGGTGGCGGGGTGGTGGTGGACGGGGATGACCGGCAGCAGGGTGAGTTCCGCGGTGAGCCCGCCGGCCGCCGCCACCCGCCACAGCGAGGCGGCCAGGGTGTCCTCACCGACGAACGCGGCCGGTCCGGTGGGCCGGTAGCCCAGGCGTACGGGCTGGATGGCGGCGCCGGCGTCCAGCGCGGCCTGGAAGGCGGCCGGGCGGAAGCGTCCCTGGGCGCGGCCGCACCAGGTGGAGCCCTCGGGGAAGACGATGACGCGGGAGCCGGCGGTGAGGGCGGCGGCCATGGCGCGCACGGTGCCGGGCAGGGCGCGCAGCCGGTCCCGTTCGACGAACAGGGTGCCGGCGAGCGCGATGAGCGGCCCCAGCACCGGCCAGCGCCTCAGGTCGCTCTTGGCGAGCATCCGGCCCGGCAGGACGGCGCCGATGAGCGGGATGTCCAGCCAGGAGATGTGGTTGGCGGCGACCAGGTGCGGGCCGGGCGGCACGGTGCCGTGCACCCGTACCCGTACACCGAAGGCGGCGAGCACCGCCCGGCACCACAGCCGGGTGAGCCGGGCCCGGGCGGTGCGGCCGGTGAGCGGGGCGAGCGGGGCCAGCAGCAGGCCGATGAGGACGGCGAGCAGCCCGGCGGTGAGGCGGACCAGCGTCCCGGCGAGGGAGCCGGGCCGGGCCCCGGGGCGGCTCGCGCACTCCTCGGGGGTGCAGGGCGCGGTGGGCAGCCAGGCGTTCACGGCGGGCGCCTCAGGCGGGGGCGAGGGAGAGGAAGTGGCGGAGGTAGCGGGGGTGTACGCGGTGCAGCGGGAGCAGCACGTACAGGTCGGCGACGCCGAAGTCGGGGTCGTGCGCGGGCGCTCCGCAGACCCAGGCGCCGAGCCGGAGGTAGCCGCGCAGCAGCGGGGGCAGCGGCGGACGGGGGCCGGTGTCGGCGAGCGGGCCGGGGGTCCACAGCTTAAGCGGGGTGACCTGGTACTCCTCGGGCGCCAGATGGCGCTGCCGGACGGTCTTCCAGGTGGCGGTGGCCAGGGTGCCGCCGTCGGCGAGCGGAACGGAGCAGCAGCCGCCGAGCCAGCCGTTGCCGGTGCGTACCAGATAGCGGGCGATCCCGGCCCAGATCAGTGAGATGACGGCGCCGTTGCGGTGGGCGGGGTGGACGCAGGAGCGGCCGGCCTCCACCAGGTGGTCGCGGACGGGGGCCAGCCGCCGCAGGTCGAACTCGCCCTCGGCGTAGAGCCGTCCGAGGATCCGGGCGCTGTCGGGCGGGAGCAGCCGGTAGGTGCCGACGACCTCTCCGGTGCTCTCCTCGCGTACCAGCAGATGGTCGCAGTAGGTGTCGAACTCGTCGCTGTCGATGCCGGGCTCCGGCCCGTCGAGGCGGGCGCCGAGCTCTCCGGCGAAGACCAGGTGGCGCAGCCGCTGGGCGGCCCGCACCTCGTCCTGGTCCCGGGCGAGGGTGACGGTGTAGCGGGGCGCCGGGCCCTCGGTGGTGGCGGGTTCGAGCAGGTCGGGCGTGGCGGTCATGGCAGTCTCCTGCGTACGGCGGCGGAGCCGGGACGCGCGGCCGCGGCCCCGGTTACTCGTTTGTGCCGTCGCCGGCTGGATTCGGCGTGACCGCCCGGCGGAGTCCGGGTGTGCGGCGGCTGAAATGCCCGGGCGGGGCCGGGACCGGGCGCCGGGCTCACGGGAAACCGGGTGACCGGGCGGTCCGCCGGCCGTAGCCTCCGACGTGGGAAGACGGTGTGGAGGCGGGTCGCGGTGGAGATCACGGTGCAGTGGGTCAGGACGTCGTGGACCAAGCGGTCGCGGGGCGGGGAGGCGGCGGCCCGCAGGAACGCGGCGCCGGTCGGGTTCGCCCTGCCGGTGCTGCCGGCCGGGCTGGCGCACCGGGTGCGGATGTCCGAGGGGGACGGGTTCGCACCGGTGGAGAGCCGGGTGGCGCTGCGCGAGGTCGGGGTGGTCCTCCGGGTCGAGGGCGACCGGCTGCGGGTGCACACCCGGGTGGGGCCGCTGTACGGGCTGCCGCCCCGGCCGCGCAGACCGCCCGCGGTGCGGCTGGCGGCCGGCCAGTGGGTGCGCTGGCAGCTCAACTACCGCTTCAGCAGCGCCCTGGGCATCCGGGGCTGGTCGTACTGGCTGGACACCTTCAACATCGCCTGCGGTCCGGCCCACCCGGAGCTGTTCCTGGGTGAGCCGACCGTGGCCGTCGACGAGCGCGGCCCCGTCCGCTGAGAGGCGGGGGGGGGCCGGGCCCGCCGACGGGCCGTTCAGCGCCGTTCAGCGGGTGACGCGGACCAGCTTGTGGTTGGCGAACTCCTCCATCCCGAACCGGCCCAGCTCGCGGCCGAAGCCGGAGCGCTTCACCCCGCCGAAGGGCAGCTCCGCGGCGCTCACGGCCGGTCCGCCGACGAACACCATGCCGGTCTGGAGCCGCTGGGCCACCCGCTCGGCCTGCTCGGGGTCGTCGCTCTGCACCGAGGCGCTCAGCCCGTACGGCGAGTTGTTGGCGAAGTCGACGGCCTCGTCTTCGGAGTCCACCCGGAAGAGCAGGGCGACCGGGCCGAACAGCTCCTCCTGGTAGGCGCGCATCTCCGGGGTGATCCCGGCCAGCACGGTGGGCTCGTACCAGGCGCCCGGGCGGTCGATGCGCTTGCCGCCGGCCAGCACGGTCGCCCCCTTGTCGACGGCGTCCCGCACCTGCTCGTCCAGCGTCTGGACCGCCTTCTCGGAGGAGAGCGGGCCCATGAAGGTGCCGGGGTCGGTGGGGTCGCCGGGGATGATCGCCTGAATGGCCTCGGTGTACTGCTCGGCGAAGGCGTCGTAGTGCGCGTCCAGGGCGATGATCCGCTTGGCGGCGTTGCAGGCCTGGCCGGCGTTGGCCATCCGGCCGCGGACGGTGTTCTTGACCACCTGGGCCAGGTCCGAGACGCCCAGGATGAGGTAGGGGTCGGAGCCGCCCAGTTCCAGGACGACCTTCTTGAGGTTGCGGCCCGCGATCTCGGCCACCGCGGCCCCGGCACGCTCGGAGCCGGTGAGGGAGACACCCTGGATCCGGTCGTCGGCGATCAGGTCGGCCGCCTGGTCGTTGGTGGCGAAGACATTGGTGTACGCGCCCTTGGGCAGGCCCGCGTCCTGGAACAGCCGCTCCATCGCCAGGGCGGACTCCGGGCACTGCGGGGCGTGCTTGAGCAGGATGGCGTTGCCGAGCATCAGGTTCGGCGCGGCGAACCGGGCCACCTGGTAGTAGGGGAAGTTCCACGGCATGATCCCGAGCAGGGTGCCGACCGCCTCCTTGCGGATGACGGCCCGGCCGCCGGAGGCCACGTCCAGCTCCTCCTCGCGCAGGAACTCCTCACCGTGGTCGGCGTAGTAGCGGTAGATGGAGACGACCGTGCCGATCTCGCCGGCGGCCTGCTTGACGGGCTTGCCCATCTCGCGGGTGATGATCGCGGCCAGCTCCTCCGTGCGCTCCTCGTAGAGGTCGGCCACCCGGTGCAGCACGGCGGCGCGGTCCGCCGGCGGGCGGGCCGCCCACTCCCGCTGGGCGGCGTCGGCGCGCTCCAGGGCGTCGCGCAGTTCGGCGTCGGTGGCGGTCGGGTACTCCCGCACGGTCTCGCCGGTCGCGGGGTTGACGATCTGGTAGCGCTCCAAGGTGTCCGCACCTCTCCTCTGGTTCACGGGCCCGGAAAGCCGCAGGTGGGGCGGGCCCCGGGCAGCTTTCCGGACGGTACGGACAAACGACTACCCGTCGGGCGGAACCGAACACCCGGACCTTCGGCCCTTCGGGAAACTCTCGTCCGGTGGTTCGTGGAACCGGCCGTCAGTCGCCCCGCAGGATGGCGGTGATCCGGGCCGAGGCGGCCTGGGCGGCCTCCTTCGGGTCCTGGCCTTGGAGGACGGCGGTCATATACGGCTTGATGGGGTTGGCGGCCTCGACGTCGGCCCACTCCGGGGAGTTGGGGGTGGCCCGGCCGCCGGCGGCCGCGGCGGCCATGGCGGCGGTGGCCTCCTGGCCCTCCACCACGGAGGCCAGCGAGGACTTGTTGGGGACATAGCCCATGGTGCGGGCCAGATCGGTCTGCCACTTCTCGCCCGCCAGCGCGGAGACCACGTCGATGGCGGCGTCCCGGTCCCGGGCGTTGCGCGGGACGATCAGGTCGGAGCCGCCGGTGAAGACGGCGCAGGGCTTGCCCGCGGTCTTCCCCGGTATCGGGAAGAAGCCGAGCTTTCCGGCGAGGTCGGGGTTGCGCTCCACGATGGCGGCGGCGGCGCTGGGCGCGGCGATGATCTGGGCCACCTCGCCGTCGGCGAACACCTCGGCCTGCGGCGGGTGCTCCTCGTCGGCGTCCTTCGGTCCCTCGCCGAGGGCCTGGAGCCGCTGGTAGAAGTCGATCCCGCGCTGGGCGCCCGGGCCGTCCAGGGCGCCGGTCCACCGGCCGTCCTTCTCCACGGCGAGCTCGCCGCCCTCGTCCCAGATGAACCCGGACAGCGTGTACCAGTCCTGGCCGGCGAGGTAGATCCCCTGGCCGCCGTCCTTGTTGAGCTTGGCGGTGTCGGCGAGCCACTGCTCCCGGGTGGCCGGCGGCTTGTCGATGCCGCTGCGCTCGAAAAGGTCCTTGCGGTAGACCGCGACCCGGTTGGCCGCGTACCAGGGGATGCCGAACTGGGCGCCGTCGACCTGCCCGGGTTCGGCGAGGCCGGGCAGCCAGTCCTGGTAGCCGAGGTCGCGGACGGACTCCAGGGTGAGGTCGTAGAGCAGGTCGGTGTCGGCGTACTGGGCGACCTGGGTGTTGCCGACCTCGATGACGTCGGGGGCGTCCTCGCTCTTCAGCGCGGTGCCGATCTTCTTGCCGACGCCGGTCCACTCCTGGAAGGCGACCTCCAGCGCGACACCGGGGTGCTCCTCCTCGAAGGCGGTGGTGAAGCGCTCCAGGAAGTCCTCGGAGACGCTGCCCTTCATCAGCCACACCGTGACGGTGGAGCCGGACGCGCTGTCGCCGGGCAGCACGCCGCAGCCGGTGAGGGCCGGGGAGGCCGCGACGAGGAGCGCGCAGGCGCAGGCGAGGAACCGCTTCTTCACGTAGGTCACCTTTGTCCGGGGCAGGGCGGAGGTACCCGACGTGGGGGGAGGCGAGCGATTCGCTTCGGGCGCGATGGCTGGATTTTGGTATGGACCAAAGGAGGGGTCAAGTCCTCACCACTGGTGACCGGGGGGTAAGGCGCCGATGTCCACCGCCCGGCGAACGCCTTGCGGCGAAAACCGATGGGGTGCCGGCGGGCCGCCGGATAGCCTTCCTCATGCCCGAGTCGAAGACGTCGTACGTGTGCCTGGCCTGCCGGGCCTCGTACAAGCTGCGCCACGATCCGGGCGGCCGAGAGCGCCGGTGTCCGCGGTGCGCGGCGGCGCTGGTCTACGTGGGCTCGGCCTTCGTGGCGCCCCGGCGGCGGGATACCGCCGCCTGGCGGACGCTGACGGTGCTGCTCCACGCCGGGGTCCGCTTCCCCATGGGCTGCTCCACCGGCCCCGGGTACCGGCCGCGCACCCTGCGCGAGGTCCGGGAGCGGCTGGCGTACGCCCGGCGGACCGGCGAACCGCCCTCCCGGGCCCTGACCCGGCCCGAGCTCCCCTGAGGGGACCGCCGGGATCGCGGGCCCCGGCGCCCTGGTGCACGGTGGAAGGACGTGTCCGGCGAGCGCGCGGGACACCCGACACCTCGCGGAGAGCCCATGTCGCACCACACGTACCGCGTCACGGAGATCGTCGGCACCTCGCACGAGGGCGTGGACGAGGCCCTGCGCAACGGCATCGCCCGCGCCTCCGAGACGCTGCGCCATCTGGACTGGTTCGAGGTGACGCAGGTCCGGGGCCATATCGAGGACGGGCGGATCGCCCACTACCAGGTGGGGATGAAGGTCGGCTTCCGGCTGGAGGACGGCGAGGCCGCGGGCTGAGCCCGACCGCGGGCTCAGGTACGGCCCTCGCGCTCCTGCGCCCGGTGCAGCGTCTCGGCGCCGGTGGTCGCCCAGCGGGCCCGCACCACCGGGATGCCGGTGCGTTCGGCGGCGTCGCAGACCAGCTCGTCGTCATCCACCAGGACCCGGATCTCCCGGGTGGCGGCCAGCCGTCGCAGCGCCTCCGCCTTGGTGGTACGCGCCGGGCGGCGGTCGTCGTCGCGCCGCATCAGCAGCCGCCCCTGGGGCAGCCCGTGCTCGGCGAGCCAGGCCAGGCTGTCCTTGCGGCACCGCTCGGGGCGGCCGGTGAGATAGACGATCGCGCACTCCTCGGCGCTCTCGTGGCACAGCTCGACCCCGGCCGCCAGCGGCGGGTCCTGGCGGGCCGCCGCGAAGAAACCGGCCCAGTCGCGCGGCCGGCGCTCCAGGAAGTGCTGGCGCCCGCGGGCGTCGGAGAGGGTGTTGTCCAGGTCGAAGACGGCCAGAGGCCTGGTGTCGCGGGTCACGGCCGCCAGCGTAGGGAATCCGCGGTGCCGCCGGGCGTTGAACCAGGTGTGAGTTCTCTGATCGCTGCGACGCGCTGGTCGGTGCTGGACCGCTCCCGGACCCGTGAGGGGCACCCGGGCGCGCAGGCGCTGCGGGACACCGTGGAGCTGGCCCGGGAGGCGGAGGCGCTGGGCTACCACCGCTTCTGGGTCTCGGAGCACCATGCGGTGCCGGGGGTGGCGGGCTCGGCGCCGACGGTGCTGGCCGCCGCGGTGGCGGCGGCGACCTCGGTGATCCGGGTGGGCACCGGCGGAGTGATGCTGCCCAACCACCGGCCGCTGGTGGTGGCCGAGCAGTTCGGGGTGCTGGAGGCGCTGTTCCCGGGGCGGATCGACATGGGCCTGGGCCGCTCGGTGGGGTTCACCGACGGGGTGCGCCGGGCGCTGGGCCGGGACAAGGAGGAGGCGGAGGAGTTCGCCGGGGCGCTGGCCGAGCTGCTGGGCTGGTTCACCGGCGGGCAGGACGCCTATCCGGGCGTACGGGCGCGGCCGGCCGAGGGGCTGCGGGTGCCGCCGTATCTGCTGGCCACCGGTGAGGGCGCGGGGATCGCGGCGGCGGCCGGGCTGCCGCTGGTGGTCGGCGATCTGCGGGGCCGGGCGAAGACGGTGGCCGCGATCGAGCGGTACCGGACGGAGTTCCGGCCCTCGCTCTGGGCCGCCGAGCCGTATGTGGTGGTGGCCGGAACGGTCGCGGTGGCGGCGAGCGAGTGGGACGCGGCGCGGCTGCTCGTACCGGAGGCGTGGGCGATGGCGTACGCGCGCACCCAGGGCGACTTCCCGCCGCTGGCGCCCGCCGAGCGGATCGAGGCACTGGCGATGACGGCCCGGCAGCGGGACCTGTACGAGGCGGGGCTGCGCGGGCATGTGCACGGCACCGAGGAGCAGGTGCGCCAGGAGCTGGAGAAGGCGATCGCCGAGACCGGGGCGGACGAGGTGCTGGTCACCACCAGTACGTACGACCGGGCCGCGCTGGTGGACTCCTACCGTCGGCTCGCCCGGGTCGCCGGGCTGCCGGAAGCCGCCGGCTGACCCCCGCGGCCCGGTGGGGCAGGGGCCGCAGCTGTCCGCGACCCCCTGGCCCGGCCGCACGGGGCGCCTGGCCCCCGTAGCCGAGGGCACAGGGCGGCTGACCCCCGTAGCCCGGCGACCCAGGGCGGCTGGCCCCCGTAGCCGAGGGCACAGGGCGGCTGGCCCCCGTAGCCCGCCGGCACGGGCGACTGACCTCGTTGCCCGGCACGACGGGGCGGCTGACCCCCGTAGCCCGGCGGCGTGGGGCGGCTGTCAGACCCCGAGCCTAGACTCGCGATCATGCACCACCCCGATGCCACCGGCCCCTTCCCGCCCGTTCCGGAACCATCCGCTCCGGAGGCGGCGGCCCGCGATCCCTTCGTCCGGGTACGCGGCGCCCGGGAGCACAATCTGCGCGCGGTGGACGTGGACATTCCGCGCGACGCGCTGACCGTCTTCACCGGGGTGTCCGGCTCGGGGAAGTCCTCGCTGGCCTTCGGCACCCTGTACGCGGAGGCGCAGCGGCGGTATCTGGAGTCGGTGGCGCCCTACGCGCGGCGGCTGATCCACCAGACCGGCGCGCCCCGGGTCGGGGAGATCACCGGGCTGCCGCCCGCGGTCTCGCTGGAGCAGCGGCGCTCCTCCCCCACCTCCCGCTCCTCGGTGGGCACCGTCACCACCCTGTCCAACTCGCTGCGGATGCTGTTCTCCCGGGCCGGGACCTATCCGGCGGGTGCCGAGCGGCTGGACTCGGACGCCTTCTCGCCGAACACGGCGGCCGGGGCCTGTCCCGAGTGCCACGGGCTGGGCCTGGTGCACTCCACCAGCGAGGAGCTGCTGGTGCCCGATCCGGGTCTGTCGATCCGCGAGGGGGCGATCGCCGCCTGGCCGGGCGCCTGGCAGGGCAAGAACCTGCGGGATGTGCTGGACGCGCTCGGCCACGATGTGGACCGGCCGTGGCGGGAGCTGCCGGCGGCTGACCGGGAGTGGATCCTGTTCACCGACGAGCAGCCGGTGGTGACGGTCCACCCGGTGCGGGAGGCGGGCCGGATCCACCGCCCGTACCAGGGGACGTACAGCAGTGCCCGGCGCCATGTGCTGCGGACCTTCGCGGAGTCCAAGAGCCCGGCGCTGCGGGCGAAGGCGGAGGCCTTTCTGACCAGCGCCCCCTGCCCGGTGTGCGGCGGGAGCCGGCTGCGGCCGGAGGCGCTGGCGGTCCTCTTCGGGGGGCGGAGCATCGCCGAGCTGGCCGCGCTGCCGCTGACCGCGCTGGACGAGCTGCTGGCGGAGGCGGAGGGCGATACGGGAGGCGGTACGGAGGCCGGCCGGGTGCTGGTGGGCGATCTGCGGGTGCGGATCGCGCCGGTGGCCGGGATGGGGCTCGGCTATCTGAGCCTGGACCGGCCGACGCCCACCCTGGCGGGTGGGGAGTTGCAGCGGCTGCGGCTGGCGACCCAGCTGCGGTCCGGGCTGTTCGGGGTGGTGTACGTACTGGACGAGCCGTCGGCGGGGCTGCACCCGGCGGACACCGAGGCCCTGCTGACGGTGCTGGACCGGCTGAAGGCCGCCGGGAACACGGTGTTCGTGGTGGAGCACCACCTCGGGGTGGTGCGGCACGCGGACTGGCTGGTGGACGTGGGTCCGGCGGCCGGCGAGCACGGCGGGCGGGTGCTGTACAGCGGGCCGCCGAAGGGGCTGGCCAAGGTGGCCGAGTCGGCGACCCGGCGGTATCTCTTCGCGCGCGGCCCGGTCGGCGGGCGGGAGCTGCGGGAGCCCTCGGGGTGGCTGGAGCTGGGCCCGGTGCACCGGCACAATCTGCGCGGGCTGGCCACCCGGCTGCCGCTGGGGGCGCTGACCGTGGTGACCGGGGTGTCCGGCTCGGGGAAGTCCACGCTGGTGGCCGAGGTCACCGCCGAGCTGCCGGGCGTGGAGCGGCTGGTGACGGTGGACCAGCGGCCGATCGGCCGTACCCCGCGCTCCAACCTGGCCACCTACACCGGGCTGTTCGACGTGGTGCGCCGGGTGTTCGCGGCCGAGCAGGGGGCGCGGGAGCGCGGCTTCACGGCGAGCCGGTTCTCGTTCAATGTGCCGGGCGGCCGATGCGAGACCTGCCAGGGCGAGGGGTTCGTCTCGGTGGAGCTGCTGTTCCTGCCGAGCACCTACGCGCCCTGCCCGGAGTGCGGCGGGGCCCGCTACAACGACGAGACCTTGGAGGTGCTGCACCGGGGCCGGAGCATCGCCGAGGTGCTGGATCTGACGGTGGAGGCGGCGGCGGAGTTCTTCGCCAGGGCGCCCGCGGCCGTACGGAGTCTGCGGGCGCTGCTGGATGTGGGGCTCGGCTATCTGCGGCTGGGGCAGCCCGCGACGGAGCTGTCCGGCGGCGAGGCGCAGCGGATCAAGCTGGCGGCGGAGCTCCAGCGGGCCCGCCGGGGCCACACCCTGTACGTCCTGGACGAGCCGACGACCGGGCTGCATCCGGCGGATGTGGAGGTGCTGATGCGGCAGCTGCACGGGCTGGTGGACGCGGGGAACACGGTGGTGGTCGTGGAGCACGACATGGCGGTGGTGGCGGGCGCCGACTGGGTGGTGGACCTGGGTCCGGGCGGTGGGGACGAGGGCGGCCGGGTGGTCGCCGAGGGCCCCCCGCGGGCGGTGGCGGCCGCCGCGGGGAGCCGTACCGCGCCGTATCTGGCGCGGGCGCTCGGCCTGCCGGAGCCGGGGGCGGCTTGAGTCTCCGCCCCGGCCCTCGTCCCGGCTCTGCCGGCCGGCTCAGGCGGCGGTGTCGAAGGTGTAGTGCCGGGTGTGGTCGAGCATGTCGGCGGGGGTGGTGTCGTTCCACGGGCGCATGGTGTCGTTGAGGTCCACCACGTTGGGGGTGCCGGCCGCCGGGAGGTACGGGGAGCCGGGGTGCCGCGCCTGCCAGTCGGCCCACAGCTTGTCCACGAAGGCGTGGTGCAGCCAGAACACCGGGTCGTTCGGGGAGACCCCGGTGCCCATCTGGCCGCCGACCCAGACATGGACCCGGTTGTGCAGATTGACCCCGCGCCACCCTTCCAGGTGGTTGCGGAAGCCGTCGGAGGCGCTGTTCCAGGGGGCGGTGTCATAGGTCGCCATGGCGAGGACGGAGTCCACCTCGGCGCGGGTGGGCAGTTGGCGGCCGCCGGAGCCCAGCGAGCGGCGCAGGTAGTCGCGGCCGTCCACCCGGACGCTGATCCGCCAGCGGTTGCCGGAGGCGGCGAACGGGCCGTCCATGACCCGGCCGTCGGAGGCGCGGCCGGTGCCGCCGAGGAAGTCCGGGGCCCAGAGCGTGGCGCGGGTGGTGCGGTCGGCGGACCAGTCCCAGTAGGGCAGGGCGACCTCGGGGTCTATCGCCTGGAGGGCCTGCTCGAACTGGAGCAGGAAGCGGCGGTGCCAGGGCAGGAAGGACGGGGAGCGGTGGCCGACCCGGTCGCCGTCGTCGGTGTCGCCCATGATGAAGGCGTTGTGGGTGGTGACGAAGGTGTCGTACTGCCCGGTCCGCTTGAGTTCGAGGACGGCGTCGGTGAAGCGACGCTTCTCGGCGGTGGTCAGGACGGCCTGGTTCTTGCGTACGGTCATGGTGGTGCTGCTCCTGGTGGACGCGACGGTGGGTGGTGGTCAGCCGAGTTCGAGCGGGACGAGCCTGGCCCCGTTGAGGTCGCGGACGGCGGCGCGGGCCACCGCCCGGGGGTCGGCGAACGGCTCGTAGTGGTTGACCACGCTGATCCAGGTGGCGTCGGCGTTGCGCATGACGTGTAGTTCGGCCCCGTCGATGGTGACGGCGTAGCCGCCGTGGTCCTCGTGGTGGCCGCCGCCGTGGACCGGCCGGCCCTGGATACGGCGGCCCTGGTAGACCTCGTCGAACGGCGCGGGGCCGTCGTGGCCGGCCGGGTGGTGGGCCGGGCCGGCCGGCGCGGGGGCGGCGGCCTGGGCGGGGACGGGCGCGGTGAGCGCCCGGCCGGCGGCGAGGCCGGCGGCGGCCGAGGCGGCGGCGCCCAGGGCGCGGCGGCGGGTGATGGCGGACATGGGTTACCCCCTGAGTGGTACGAACACGGTCGAACGCCGGGGGTTGGTCAGGCCCCCGGCGCGGCATATGCCTACCGGGCAGTAACGGAGTGGGGAATTCCGCCGGAACGGGTTGTTCGCGTTATGGACGACCGATGGGTTTCGGCAGAGCGTTGAGTGTTGATGATCTTGCGGTAGCCGCCGAGAACCGGGGAGTGAGCAGAAGAATCTCCGTCAACAACGAACCCCTACCGAAGATCCTTCACATCCGCACCGACCAAGTGATGCCGATCACCCACTCCATCTGGCTGGAAATCACCCATGCGAGCCGGTGAAGGCGGTGGGACCCGTGCAACCCGTGAAGCCGTGAACGCCGAGGCCCGGCCACCCCTCACAGGGGCGGCCGGGCCTCGGTGCCGGGGGCGACTCAGCCGCGGCGGCCCTTGCGGGTGGCGCGCAGCCACTCCTTGTTCATGGCGGCGATCGAGGGCAGCGGGATGCCCTTGGGGCAGGCGGTGGCGCACTCCCCGGCGAGCGTGCAGCCGCCGAACCCCTCAGCGTCCATGGTGGCGACCATGTCCAGCACCCGACTCTCCCGCTCGGGCGCGCCCTGCGGCAGCACGTTCAGGTGGTTGACCTTGGCGGCGGTGAAGAGCATCGCGGAGCCGTTGGGGCAGGCGGCCACGCAGGCGCCGCAGCCGATGCACTCGGCGTTCTCGAAGGCGTGGTCGGCGTCGGCCTTGGGCACCGGGGTGGCGTGCGCCTCGGGGGCGGAGCCGGTGGGCACCGAGACATAGCCGCCGGACTGGATGATCCGGTCGAAGGAGGACCGGTCCACCACCAGGTCCTTCACCACCGGGAAGGCGGCCGCGCGCCAGGGTTCGACGTCGATGGTGTCGCCGTCGGTGAAGGAGCGCATGTGCAGCTGGCAGGTGGTGGTGCGCTCGGGGCCGTGGGCGTCGCCGTTGATGACCAGGGAGCAGGCGCCGCAGATGCCCTCGCGGCAGTCGTGGTCGAAGGCGACCGGGTCCTCGCCGTCCAGGATCAGCCGCTCGTTGAGGGTGTCGAGCATCTCCAGGAACGACATGTCCGCCGAGATGCCGTCGACCTCGTAGGTGGTCATGGCGCCGGGGGCGCCGGCGTCGCGCTGGCGCCAGACGCGCAGGGTGAGCCTCATGCGTAGCTCCGCTGGGTGGGGTGGACGTACTCGAAGACCAGGTCTTCCTTGTGCAGGACGGGCGCGGCGCCGGTGCCGGTGAACTCCCAGGCGGCGGCGTAGCCGAACTCCTCGTCCCGGCGGGCGGCCTCGCCGTCCGGGGTCTGGGACTCCTCGCGGAAGTGGCCGCCGCAGGACTCGGCGCGGTGCAGCGCGTCGAGGCACATCAGCTCGGCGAGCTCCAGGTAGTCGACGATCCGGTTGGCCTTCTCCAGCGACTGGTTGAATTCCTCTCCCGTCCCCGGGACCTTGATCCGCTGCCAGAACTCCTCGCGGATCTGCGGGATGCGGTCCAGCGCCTTGCGCAGCCCGTCCTCGGTGCGGGCCATCCCGCAGAACTCCCACATCAGCTCGCCCACCTCGCGGTGGAAGGAGTCGGGGGTGCGGTCGCCGTCCACCGCGAGCAGCCGGGCCAGCCGGTCCTCGGTGCGGCCGACGGCCTCCCGGACGGCCGGATGGTCCTCGGCGATCGCCCCGGCGCCCGGGTTGCGGGCCAAGTAGTCGTTGATGGTGGACGGCAGCACGAAGTAGCCGTCGGCCAGGCCCTGCATCAGCGCGGAGGCGCCGAGCCGGTTGGCCCCGTGGTCGGAGAAGTTGGCCTCGCCGATGGCGAACAGCCCGGGCACGGTGGTCTGGAGGTCGTAGTCGACCCAGAGCCCGCCCATCGTGTAGTGCACGGCGGGGTAGATCCGCATGGGCACCTCGTAGGGGTTCTCCGCGGTGATCCGCTCGTACATGTCGAAGAGGTTGCCGTACTTCTCCTCCACCTTGGCCCGGCCCATCCGGCGGATGGCGTCCGCGAAGTCCAGGTAGACGCCCTGGCCGCCGGGGCCGACGCCGCGGCCCTCGTCGCAGACGTTCTTGGCCGCCCGGGAGGCGATGTCACGCGGCACCAGGTTGCCGAAGGAGGGGTAGATGCGCTCCAGGTAGTAGTCGCGCTCCTCCTCGGGGATCTCGGCGGCGGGGCGGTCGTCGCCCCGGGCCTTGGGCACCCAGATGCGGCCGTCGTTGCGCAGCGACTCGCTCATCAGGGTCAGCTTGGACTGATGGTCGCCGGTGCGCGGGATGCAGGTGGGGTGGATCTGGGTGAAGCAGGGGTTGGCGAAGTAGGCGCCGCGCCGGTGGGCCCGCCACACCGCGGTGGCGTTGGAGTTCATCGCGTTGGTGGAGAGGTAGAAGACGTTGCCGTAGCCGCCGGAAGCGAGGACGACGGCGTCCGCGAAGTAGGTGCCGATCTTCCCGGTCACCAGGTCCCGGGCGACGATGCCGCGGGCCCGCCCGTCCACCACGATCAGGTCCAGCATCTCGGTGCGCGGATGCATCTCCACGCTACCGGCGGCGATCTGACGGGAGAGCGCCTGGTACGCGCCGAGCAGCAGCTGCTGGCCGGTCTGGCCGCGGGCGTAGAAGGTACGGGAGACCTGGACGCCGCCGAAGGAGCGGGTGTCCAGCAGTCCGCCGTACTCGCGGGCGAACGGCACGCCCTGGGCCACGCACTGGTCGATGATCTCGACCGAGACCTGGGCGAGCCGGTGGACGTTGGACTCCCGGGCGCGGAAGTCGCCGCCCTTGACGGTGTCGTAGAAGAGCCGGTGGATGGAGTCGCCGTCGTTGCGGTAGTTCTTGGCCGCGTTGATCCCGCCCTGGGCGGCGATGGAGTGGGCCCGGCGGGGCGAGTCCTGGTAGCAGAACTGGACTACGTGGTAGCCCTGTTCGGCGAGGGTGGCGCCGGCCGCACCGCCGGCCAGCCCGGTACCGACCACGATGACGGTGTGCTTGCGGCGGTTGGCCGGGTTGACCAGCTTCGCCTCGAAGCGGCGCGTGTCCCAGCGCTCGGCGATCGGCCCCTCGGGCGCGGCGGCGTCGGCGATCGCCTCGCCCGTCGCGTAATCGGCGAAGGAAGGCGTCTCGGTGCCCATGCTCATTGTCAGCTCACCAGTCCGGTCATCACGGCGACGGGTACGGCGATGAAGCCCGCGGTCAGGGCGAGCGCGAGGCCGTTCGCGAGGGTCTTGAGGAGGCGGTCGCGGGCGGCGTTGCCCGCGCCGAGCGTCTGGGCGGCGCTCCAGAAGCCGTGGCGTACATGCAGGCCCACGGCGAGCATGGCCACGATGTAGATCACATTGCCGTACCAGGTGGAGAAGGTGGCGACGACGTTCTCGTAGGGGCGGCCCGGCTGGGCGTTGGGGTTCACGGTCAGCGTCGTCAGGTCCAGGATGTGCCAGACCACGAAGAGTCCCACGATGATCCCGCCCCAGCGCATGGTGCGGGTGGCGTAGCCGGCCCGGGGCCGCTTGTGCGCGTACTTCACCGGCCGGGCCTTGATGTCCCGGCGGCTGAGCTGGTACGCGGAGACCGCGTGCGCCACGATCGAGGCGAGCAGCACCACCCGGACGATCCACAGCATCCACTCGTAGTGCAGCACCGGAGCGCCGATGGTGCGCAGCCAGTGCGCGTAGCCGTTGAACTCCTCGGGCCCGAAGAAGACCTTGAGGTTGCCCGCGACATGGGCGACCAGATAGCCCAGCATGATCAGACCGCTGACGGCCATGACGGCCTTCTTGCCGATGGTCGATCCCCAGAGCGTGCGCGGGAGGGAGGGTTCGCGGTCCGACCGCGTTGCCAGAACCATGTCACCGACGGTACGTCGGGAACCGGTGAGTGGTCCAAGACATGGACCACCTGATCGCCATAGGAACAGCCTATCCACTGCCCGTAAACTGGACCGTATGCAATTGCAGCAGCTCTCGTACTTCGTCGCGGTGGCCGAGACCCGGCACTTCACCCGGGCCGCCGAACGGGTCCATGTCTCCCAGCCCTCGCTGTCCCAGCAGATCAGGGCGCTGGAGCGGGACCTCGGCGCGGAGCTGTTCAGCCGGGCCCGCGGCAACATCGCGCTGACCGACGCCGGGGAAGCGCTGCTGCCGCTGGCCCGGCGGATCCTGGCGGACGCCGACACCGCGCGCCGCGAGGTGCAGGAGCTGGCGCAGCTGCGCAGCGGCCGGGTCCGCCTCGGCGCGACCCCCAGCCTCTGCACCGCCCTGCTCCCCGACGTCCTGCGCATCTTCCACAGCCTCCACCCCGGCATCCAGCTGGTCATCGAGGAGAGCGGCTCCCACGACCTGGTGCGCGAGCTGGCCCGCGGCACCCTCGACCTGGCCCTGGTGGTGCTCCCCCTCCCCGCCCCCGCCCCGGCCCTGACCACCGTCGAGCTGCTCCAGGAGGACCTGGTCGTGGTCTCCGCCGCCACCGCCCCCGCCCCCGGCCGCCCGCTGCGGATCGCGGACCTGGAGGGGCGGCCGCTGGTGATGTTCCGGCACGGCTACGACCTGCGGGAACTCACCGTCGCCGCCTGCCGGGCCGCCGGGTTCGAGCCCTCGTTCACCGTGGAGGGCGGCGAGATGGACGCGGTGCTCGGCTTCGTCAGCGCGGGCCTGGGCGTGGCCGTGGTGCCGAGCATGGTCGCGGCCCGGGCCGGCCGCGACCTCCGCGTCACCGCGCTGGCCGACCCCGGGCTGCGCCGCACCATCGGCCTCGCCCACCGCAGCGACGTGGCCCCGCCCCGCGCCGCCCGCGAGCTGATGCGAGTCCTCACCGAGTCCCTGCCGGGTACGCGAGTGCTCGCGGGGTCCGTGCCGAGCGGGACGGGGCGGGGTGCGGCGGGCCCGGTCGCCGGGGGCGTGGGCGATCAGGCGGCGGGCTGACCGAGGCGGGGTGAAGGGGCGGCCGCCGGGGGCGGAGGCGGTCAGGGGGAAGGAGGTTGCGAAGAACTGGCGGTCCGTCCACGCACGCACGGCACCGGGGTGTTGTATCGACCACCCGCGCCGGTGCCGCCCGGCACGGCGGGCCGTACGCGTCGGCTGCGGTCGCCCGCTCACCGCTCGGGTGCGCGGGCCGTCGCCCCTTCAGGCCACGAGCAGGCGGAGGCCGAGGTCTGCCGTGTCGAGGCGCGCGAGATCGCTGTTGCGCTCGGCCCACCGCCCGGAATCGAGGTCGTCGCGAAGGCTTCGCACCGCCCGCTCCTCGGCGTCCGGCCCGACCCTCGTCCACACCGACATCGCACGGCGGACGTGCTCCTCCAGATACGCCCTCGGTCTGCGCCAGTACGCCTCGAACAGTCCGTCAGCGCAGTCCCACGGGATGGGCACCGGCTCGGCGCGGGCGCCGATCGCGTCGGCCATCCGCCCGAGTGAGGGGAACTCGGCGAGGACGGAGGCGAACTCGGGCAGGTAGTCGCGGGTGAGCCAGAACCGGTCCTGCCATCCGGGCTCGTCCGTGTCGAACGTCAGCACCACCACACGGCGGGCTACGCGCCGCATCTCACGCAGCCCCGCCATCGGGTCCCCCCAGTGGTGCACGGTGGAGACGGCCATCGCGACGTCGAAGGAGTGGTCCTCGAACGGCAGGCTCTCCGCGGCGGCAGCCACGCACGGCGCCGAGCCGGCGGGCCGCTGGCGCCGCATGACCCCCGACGGTTCCACCGCGGTCACCTCGCGGTCGGCCGGCTCGTAGGAGCCGGTGCCGGCCCCGACGTTCAGCACCGTCCGCGCGTCCCCGAGCGCGTCCGTGATCTGCGCCGCGATCCGCGGCTCGGTACGCCGCGTCGCCGGGTAGGCGCCGCCGATCGCGTCATACAGCCGTGCGCCGAGCATCCCGAGTTGTTCCTCCGGTGTCACCTTCAGTCCCCTCCCCCGTGCCTCTAGTTCCCGGTCGATGGCTGCCACCATGGCGTCGGCACGATCACGCCGCTCCAGCAGCAGGTCGCGCAGTCGGCGCAGGTGCGCGACCGCGTCGGTGGACGAGTCGCCGACCAGTTCCGCGACCTCCCGCAGCCCGAAGCCCAGCCGCCGATAGGCCAGCACCTCCCGCAGCCGCTCGACGTCGCTCGCCGAGTAGGCGCGGTACCCACCCGCGGTCCGCGCCGACGAACGCACCAGCCCGATCTCGTCATAGTGATGCAGCGTGCGGACGCTCACACCGGCCAGCTCGGCCACGCGCCCCACGGTCCAGTGATCTTCCACGGCACCGACTATGCGGCCTGACGCCACGTGAGGGTCAAGAGCCGCATTCATGACCGGGCCGGGGGGGCTGTGCCTGCGGGCCCGTTGCGCCCCTGCCCTCCTTCCTCTCCTGGGCAACGAGTCGAGGGGTGCCCGAAGTGCCCGGTTGGCGAGATGTCGCCAACCGGGGTGGGGCTGGGCAGGGCCGGGCGGCCCAGGGGCGGCACTGGGCGGCCCAGGGGCGGCACCACTCCGCGACGGCGCGGGGCCGCCTCAGGTCACGTCGGCCCGAGGCGGCCTCGGATCGCGTCGGGCCGGGACGGCGTCAGGTCACGCCGTGCCGGGGCGGTGTCAGATCGCGTCGGCGAGGAGCAGGGAGTGGATGCGGTCCGGCGCTCCGGGTCGGGCGTAGTACCAGCCCTGGGCGGTGTCGCAGCCCAGTTCGCGCAGCTGCTCGGCCTGGGCGCCGGTCTCCACGCCCTCCACGGTGACGGCCAGCTGGAGGCTGTGGGCCAGCGAGACGATGCCCTCCACGATCTTCAGGTCCACCGGGTCGACCGGGTGGGTCTGCATGCCCTGGGTGAAGGAGCGGTCCAGCTTGAGGACGCTGACCGGCAGCCGGCGCAGGTTGGCGAGGTTGGAGTAGCCGGTGCCGAAGTCGTCCAGCGCGATGTCCACGCCCATCTCGGCGAGCTGCCGCAGCGGCTTGAGCAGGTCCTCGTCGGCGCCGATGAGCGCGGACTCGGTCACCTCCAGGCAGAGCGCGCCCGGGTCGAGGCCGGAGCGCTCCAGCACGTCCACGGTGTCGGCGACCAGCCCGGGGTGGTGCAGCTGGGTCGGCGACAGGTTGACGTTGATGCGCAGCGGGCCGCCGTCGGAGTGGCTGCGGTTCCAGAACCGGGCCTGGCGCACCGCCTCCTGGAGCACCCAGCGGCCGAGCGGGACGATCAGCCCGGTGTGCTCGGCGAGCGGGATGAACCGGTCGGGGCCGAGCACGCCGTGCTGCGGGTGGCACCAGCGCACCAGGGCCTCGGCGCCGTGCACGGTGCCGTCGCCGAGGTGGACCAGCGGCTGGTACTCGATGAAGAACTCGCCACGGTCCAGCGCCGCGGGCAGCGCGGTGGTGAGCCCGTGCCGGGTGATGGCGCGGGCGTCGGCCTCCGCGTCGGCCCGCTCGAAGCGGTTGCCGCCGGCGGACTTGGCCCGGTACATGGTGATGTCGGCGCTGCGGAGCACCTCGGCGGCGCTGCGTTCGCCGCCGGCCGGGCCCTCGACGACGCCGATGCTGCCGCGTACGGCCAGTTCCCGGCCGTCGAGGCGGATGGGCGAGGAGAGGACGTGGAGGATGCGCCGGGCCAGTTCGCCGGCCTCGTCCTCGTCGGACGCGGGGCCGGTGGTCAGGGCGACGAACTCGTCGCCGCCGAGCCGGGCGACCATCTCGCCGGGCCGGGTGGCGCAGCTCTGGAGGCGGTCGGCGACCTCCACCAGCAGCCGGTCGCCGGCGGAGTGGCCGAGGCTGTCGTTGATGGCCTTGAAGCCGTCGAGGTCCAGGTAGCACAGGCCGAAGCGGGTGCCGCCGCCGGCCGCCAGGACCTTGTCCAGCCGTTCGAAGAACAGGGTGCGGTTGGGCAGGCCGGTGAGGGCGTCGTGGGTGGCCTCGTAGCGCAGCCGCAGGTTGAGCAGCCGGCGTTCGGTGGTGTCCTCCATCAGGGCCAGCTGGTACTGCGGCCGTCCGTCGGCGTCGCGCAGCAGTGAGACGGTGAGGTTGGTCCACAGGACGGTGCCGTCGCCGCGGTAGTAGGGCTTCTCCACCCGGTAGTGGTCGCGTTCGCCGCGGACCAGCTCCCCGTACATCCGCCAGACCTGCGGCCCGTCCTCGGGGTGCACCCAGTCGGTGGTCCTGCGCCCGCGGATGTGGGTCTCCAGTCCGCCGAACATCCGGGTGAGGGTGTCGTTGACCTCCAGGATGGTGCCGTCCAGGTCGGCGATGCCGATGCCGACGGCCGCCCCGTCGAAGACGGCGCGGAACCGGGCCTCGGTGGCGTGCAGCGCCTCCTCGGCGAGGCTGCGGGCGGCGAGCGCCGAGCGGGCGATGGCCTCCTGCTCGGTGAGGGTGCGCTGGCGCAGCGCCCGGGCGAAGCCGGCGGCCAGGGCGTGCTGGAGCCGGGCGCTGCGGGCCCGCAGTTCCTCGGCGGTGTCCTGGGCGGGGCGGCCGCAGTAGAGCACCAGGTAGGACTCGACGACGCCGAGGGTGCGGCTGAGCGCGTCGGGGTCGGTGCAGTGGGCGGCCACCAGGGCGGCGCCCACCCGGCCCGCGGGGGCGGTGTCGAAGGGCCGGCCGTGCAGGGCGTCGCTCAGTTCCCGCGCCCAGGGCAGCAGGTGGAGTTCGAACTCCGGGCGGGTCAGGGAGGTCGCGGTGACCGGGAAGATGGCCCGGCTCCAGATGGTCGCGAAGCGCCGGATCCTGTCCTCCAGGACCAGGTCCAGATCCTCTGGTTCCTCCGGCTCGGGGCCGGAGCCGGAGGGCCGTACGGGCATGCTCACGCCTTGCGTCCCACCCCTGCGAAGCCGGAGAAGGCGTACGGGTCTTCCTGGTCGACGGGGTTTTCAGGCCGCCAGTCGGCCAGCGGCACCAGGCCGGGCTCGACCAGTTCGAAGCCGTCGAAGAAGCGGGCGACCTCGTCGCGGGAGCGCATGACCAGGGGGTTGCGGATGTCCCGGTAGACGCTGACGGTGCCGGCGGCGACGTCGCGCGGCAGCGGGATGCCCTCGTAGGAGGCGTGGGTGAGGATCAGCAGGCTGCCGGGGGCGAGCGCGTCGCGCAGTTCGGCGACGGCGCGTCCGGGCTCGTCGGCGTCCTCCAGGAAGTGCAGTACGGCGACGAGCAGCAGGGCGACGGGCCGGTCGAGGTCCAGCAGGGCGGCGGTCTCGGGGCTGTGCAGGATGTCGCGCGGCTTGCGCAGGTCGGCGGCGAGCACGCCGGTGCGGTCGTTCCCGGCCAGTACCGCCTTGCTGTGGGCGACGGCGACCGGGTCGTGGTCGACGTACAGCACCCGGGCGTCGGGGGTGGCGTTCTGGGCGACCTCGTGGACGTTGCCGAAGGTGGGGATGCCCGAGCCGATGTCGAGGAACTGGGTGATGCCCTGGTCCACGGCGAACCGGACGGCCCGGCGCATCACGGCCCGGTTGGCCTGCATGACCTTGGGGAGGCCGGGCATGAACTCCATCGCCTTGCGGGCCGCCTCGCGGTCGACCTCGAAGTTGTGCGAGCCGCCCAGGTAGTAGTCGTAGATCCGGGACACGCTCGGCACCGATATGTCGATGCCGGACGGGGCCCAGGCGGGACGCTCCATCGATGTCTCCCACAGGTCGCCATGGCCGAAATTGCCGCGGGTACGGCTAGGTGTTCGAGCCGAGGCTACTGATCGCCCGCCAAGAGGGCGAGAGGAAACGGAAATTCGCGGTCCGTTCTTGGTCACACGTCCCGGTCACAGACCGGCGGCACGTGCGATCCTCCGGTCCCCGGCCGTGCCCGCGGCAACTGCCCCTCGCGCCACCGCGCCGCCACCGTGGGCCTTCCGCGGGCGCCAGGGGCAGGGGTACGGCGGGGCCGCCCCCGGGGCCGGGTGCCACCGGGCTTCCCCCGCCGGTGCGCGGCGGACCCCGATGCGTGACCGCGGCTGACCCCACCGCACTCCCCCGCCGGCGCGCGCCGGAAGCCGGAGCCGGGTGCCACCGGTGCGCGGCGGACCGCGGCGCGCAACGCGGCCGGGCGGCGCCGGACTCCCGCCGGTGCGGGGAGGGAGCGACGGACGGCCTGTCCCGGCGCGGTCTCCGGCACAGTCGAGCCGGCGTGAGCGGGGCGACCCGATCGGACGCCCCCGCCGGTGCGGGACGGGCCCCGGTGCGTGACCGCGGCCGGGGGCCGCCAGGGAGGAACGCCGACCGGCCCGTCCGCCGCAGCGAGTGCGGGGACGGGCCGGCGGTGTCCCGGCCGGGGCGCGGCCGGGACGTGCGGGGCCTGTCCTTCCCTCCAGGCCCCGCGAGGTCGGAAGCGCGCGTGGGGACTCTACTTGGACGCTCCGACCAGCTTTCCCTGCGGTGAGACGGCCCACCAGGTGCCGCCCACGCCCTGGCCGTTGGTGTCACCGGGCTTCTTGTCGCCGGCGAAGGTGTACAGCGGCCAGCAGTCGATGGTCTGCTGCTTCAGCCCGTCGGGGCGGTTGAAGGTGACATAGCCCTTGGTGGAGATGCCCTCGGTGTCGTTCTTCTCCACCGGGGCGACGACCGGCCACTTCTTGAGGCACTCGCCGGTGCAGGCGGTCTTCATCGGCCAGGCCGAGTCCTTCTGGAAGCGGTAGACCGTCATCCCGGCGCGGTCCACCACGATCTCGCCGAGGTCGGGGTCCTTGCGCACGGACAGCCCCGCGAGATCGGCCGGGGCCGCCTCGGCACCCTCGCCGGCCCCCTCCTCGGCACCCTCCTCCTCCGCGCCCGCGTCCTGGCCCGAACCGGCGCCGGGGGACGCCTTCTTGCCGTCGGGGGCCGCCGCGTACCAGGTGCCGCCGACCCCCTGGCCGTTCACGTCCCCGGGCTGGGTGTCCTTGGCGTACCGGTACATCGGCCAGCCGTCCACGGTGAGCTGCTTGGTGCCGTCGGCGCGGGCCACCTCGCCCAGCAGGGCGGCGTCCACGCCGGCCGGGGGCTTGGCTCCCTCGGCGGAGACCACCGGCCAGGCCTTGGCGCAGTCGCCCTCGCAGGCCGACTTGGGCGGGTTGGCGGAGTCCTTGTCGAAGCGGTAGAGGGTGAAGCCCTCGCCGTCGGTGAGGACCTCGCCCGCCTTGTCGGTCTCCTCGGCGGCGAGCTGCCCGGCCGGGGTGGCCGCGGCCTTGGCGCCGCCGCCCGCCGCGCCGTAGTCGGAGCCGTAGCCGCCCGCGTTGTCGGCGGGCGCTCCCGCCGGGGCGGCGGCGCCGACCGAACCCGCGGGCGCCTGGCCGCCGTTGTCCTGGCCGCACGCCGTCGTCAGTGCGAGTACGGCCGCCGCGGTCAGCACGAGCGAGGCGTTTCGCCAGGTGTTCATGGTCAACTCCCGTAGGGTGAAGTTACGTTGGCGACGCCCGGGCGTGCCGTTCATGGCCATCAGTACGGGCCGGGGGGCCGTGGGCGTTCAACGGCTCGGGAACTTTTTCCGCGGCGGGGCCGGCGCCGCCGTATCCGGTGTCCACACGCACCCTCGGCGCCCGCGTGTCCGACGAGGCCGAAGCGTCGGCGCCCGGACGGCGGACGCCGTACATCCGCACGGCAAACCCCGCGCCGCCGAAAACCCCCCATCAGGCGAATCGGTGCGATTTTCCTGCTGCGTACGGCCGCGTCCGCCCATGCTCGTCGGCGTGTACGCATCCCCTGCCGCCCGGTTCGCCGCGGCGGCCGCACTCGGCTGGCTGCTCGCCGTCCCGGCGCCCGCGGCGGCGGACAGCTGCGCCATCGCCCATATCGGTCCGGGCGGACCGGGGACCTCGGTCGCGGTGGCGGGCGGCGCCGTCTGCTGGACCGGCCCCACCTCCACGCCCACGCCCACGCCGACACCCACGCCCACCCCGTCGCCGCCGACCCCCTCGCCGACGGCTCCGCCCCGGCCGTCGCCGCCCGCGCCCCGGCCGACCCCGCGGCCGCCCGACCCGGTGCCCCCGCCGGCTCCGGAACCGCCGCCCCCGGCCGAGCCCGTACCGCCGCCGGCGCCCGAGCCCCCGCCCGCACGGGCGGCACCCGCGCCGCCGCCACCGCCCCGTCCGGCCCCGGTGCCCCCGCCCGCACCTCGTCCGGCTCCGAGTCCGCGCCCGACGCTCACTCCGCTGCCGTCGCCGGAACCGGTGGCCCGGTCCTCGTACCGGCGGGCGCAGCGGGCCGAGCCGGCGGGCGGTCCGTCACCGGTGACCGTGATGCTGCTGATCACCGCCCCCGCGCTGCTGGCCGCCGCCATCCTGCGCCCCCGGTCTTCCCGCTAGGCCGCCCCTCACCACCTGACCTGACCAGCCCTGACCTCACCGAAGCACACCGTTGGGAGCCGACCGTGTCGCACTGGGTCGTCCTGTCCATCGCGATGGCCTCCGCCTGCGCGGTCGTCCTGGCCATCGTCGTCTTCAACAACCGGAGGATCGGCGAGGACGACGATCCCTCCGAGACCCCGGACGTCCTCGAGTACATGACGATGATGATCGGCGTGGTGTACGCCATCGTCCTCGGGCTCGCCATCGCGGGCGTCTGGGAGGGCCGCAGCGCGGCACAGGAGAGCGTCCGCCAGGAGGCGCAGGCGCTGCACGAGGTGGACGTCCGGGTCGAGGTGTGGCCCGCCGCCGTCCGGGAGCGGATCCGCTCCGACGTACGGGCGTACGTCACCCAGGTCACCGGTCCGGAGTGGCGGAGCATGGCCGAGCGCGGCGAGCTGACCGAGGAGGGCACAAAACTGCTGGAGCGGGTGCGCCGCTCGGTCACCGACTACGAGCCGGCCACCGACCACGAGGGGGAGGCGTACCAGCCGCTGGTGGACCAGGTCGCGGCGGTGGACGACGCCCGCGCCTCCCGGGCGGGCAACGCGGGGTCCACCATGCCGGGGGTGGTGTGGTTCGGCCTGATCATCGGTGCGCTGGTGACGGTGGGGCTGATCTTCACCCTGCAGATCCGCCGCACCTTCCGCGAGCTGCTGCTCGCGGGGTTGTTCAGCGCGCTGATCGCCTTCCTGCTGTTCCTGATCTGGGCCCTGGACGCCCCGTTCGGGCTGGGTATCTCCGCCACCCGGGAGCCGTTCGAGCTGCTGTTCCCGGCGGTGGCGCGCTGAGACCTTCGAGAAGCGCGCCGGGGGGCGGACGGGCGGCGTCCGTTGACGGCGGGCAGGCCCATCGGGGGTGGCGGAGCCGCCGGACGGCCCGCTTGTGGGCCTGGACGGCCCCGGATGGCCCCGCCCGAACGTCGCCGGGGTAGGCCGTGTGGGTGACTCGGATGACCCGTTCGCACGACGGGGATCGCGGCTGTGGTAGAGCGCTCCTAGCGTGAGCCGGAGTCGAGGTGCATTTCGGAACCTTCGCGGAAACACGTTCCGCGGCTGCTCCTCGGGACCGGAGGATCGACGATGCGCGCGATAGGTGCCGCCTCCGCCGCTCTGCTCGGAGCGGCCGCTTACGCCCTGACCACCGTCCCCGCCGCCGCGGCGGCCCCCGGGGCCAAGGCTCCCGGTGACTTCACCGTCAGCCCCACCAGCGTCCAGCCCGGCGGGCGGGTCGTCCTGACGGCACCCGGCTGCTCCGGCACCGCGATGGCGTCCGCGGGCGTCTTTGACACCACGACCATCCCGGCCGGCCGCTCGGTGGCGGCCACCGTCGACTGGGACGCCCGCCGCGGTGCCGTCTACACCGTCAACTTCACCTGCGCGGGTGGCACCCCAGGCTCGGCGCAGCTGACCATCGCGCAGAGCGCGGGCTCGTCCACCACGTCCTCCACCACGATGCCCTCGGCGAGCGCCACCCGGTCGGCGACCCCGGCGCCCTCGCAGGGGGTGCGCGGTGGCGTGGGCGGCAGCATCGGCGGCTGGAACGCGGGCGAGCTGGCGGCCGGTACGGCGCTGGCGGTGGCGGCCGCGACCGGCATCGTCTACGCGGTGCGCCGCCGCGCCGACAACCGCCGGCACTGAACTGGCCCGCAGGCACTGAACTGGCCGCCGGCACTGATCGGGCCGTCGGGGCACGGACCCGGCCGCAGGCGCTGACCTGGCCGTCGGGGCACGGACCCGGCCGCGGGTGCTGACCTGGCCGTCGGCACAGACCCGGCCGCAGGCGCTGATCGGGCCGTCGGCACGATCCGGCCGCCCCTCACGGCTCGGCCCGGTGCCCGGCCTCGCCTCCTCGCCCCGACCCCGCCGGGCCATGGCCCGCCCAGGCGTCGGCCCGTCTGTCACGGCCGGCGCCCCGGTCCGGTCCCGGCTGACCCGCCATGGCCACCCCGGCAGCCGCCCGGTGCCGGCTGACCCGCCACGGCCTTGGCTCGGCGCCGGCTGATCCATCCCGGACGGCCTCCGGCCCGGCCGCCACTCCGCCTCGGCCGTCGGCACGGTCCCGGTCCCACTCGGGCGCACTCGGGCGCAGCTGTCGGGGCTGTCCCGGCCCGGCCTGCCATTGCCCGGCCCCGGCACTCGGTGGCCCGCCCCGGACGCCCGGTCCTGGCCTGGTAGCCGCATGCCGGCACTGGCCCGGCCCCGCACTCCATGGCCCGCCCCGGATGCGATCCTGACCCGGTCGCCGCTCTGCCGGCACTGGCCCGGTCGCCGCGGAGGCCGCACTGGCCTGGTCGTCGCTCTGCCGGTCCTGGCCCGGTGTCGGCTCTGCCCGCACGGGCCCGGTCGCCGCTTTGGTCGGCCCGGCTGGGCGATAACCGGGGCTCGGCCTGGCTGGGCGATGTCCGGGGCGGTGGGTGCGGGTCGCTTGCGGGGGTCGGTCCTGCGCTGCCTTTCCTGCTCTTGCCGCCCTGCCCGCTTCCTTCTCTCTTGGGCAACGAATCGGCGGGGGTGGGAAGTGCCCGGTCGGGGGTGGGTGGCGAGATGTCGCCATATTCTTCCGGAGCGCGCCCGGAACGCCCGTCGCCCCGAGCATCCCAGTGGGAGCTCGGGGCGACGGGCGTGGTCAGCCGGACCGGGAGGTTCGGCCGGTCAGGCGTTCCCGCCGATCAGGCGGCGGCGCCGGCTGATGAACAGCCCGCCGCCGATGGCCGCCGTACCGACCAGGCTCGCGCCGATGGCGGTCTCGGTGGAGCTCGGCGCCATGGAACCGCCGAGGCCACCCTCGGTGCCGCGGCCCCGGATGACGGTGAAGGTACGGGTCACGACCAGGCCGTTGCCACCGCGGCCGAACTCGCCGTCGCCGCCGAAGCCGTCACCACCCCGGCCGCCGTCTCCGCCGCGTCCGCCGTCGCCGCCCCGCCCGCCGTTGCCGCCGGAGCCGGTGTCGTTGCAGCGCACGGCCAGGGTGTACTGGCCCGGCGTGGCGTGGTCGTACACGCGGGGGGTGGCCGCCGACTGGCCCGAGCGGTTGATGGTGAGTGCCGTCCGCGGGAAGGCGTTGGACGAGACCACGCCGCCGCGGGAGCAGCCCGACGCGCTGACCGCGAGCTGGCCGCCCTGGTGCACCCGACTCGGCTCGACGGTGACGTTGGTCGGACCGTTGTTCGGGCCGCCGCCGTTCGGTGCGCTGGTGGCAGCGGCCACCGGGACGCAGAGCCCGATGGCCGCGCCGGCGGTGGCGGCGACCACGAGAGCGCGTGAAGCACGCATGGTTGAACCTCCAGTGGAAGACGCTCCGAAGCGGCGCTCCGGTGGATTCGACGAGTACGCCCTCCACGAGGAACTGTCACAAGTGGGTCGTATAAGCGCATTTCGGGACTCGGCCACCCCGGTGAGGCGACACGCCGAGGCGGCGGACCGCCAGGACGATGGATCCGCAGGTCACACCCCGTCAGCCGGTCGTCCGGCACGAACACCCGGACGGGGCAACCCCGGCGGCCCCTGGAGGTCGAAGCGGCGCTCACGACGGGCGGACTTGGGCGGACCCGAGCGGACCCGGCCGAACCCGGGCGGGGGGTGCGCGGTGGGGGGCCGGTACGGGCCGGGGGTGGCCGCCCACCCGTTCGCCCCGTTCGGATGGCGGGGGTAGCCGCCACCCGTTCGCCCCGTTCGGATGGCCGGGGTTGCGGGGCGCGCTTACCGTGCGGGGAACGCCGCGGGTACGCCGCCGCGAAGGGAGAGACATGGGCCTGGGACGCCGCAGTGGCTTCGCCGAGCTGAGGAGACCGTCGCCGTGGGGCGCGCTGGCGCTCGTCATGCTGTCCGGTCTGGCGATGATGCGGAACGGGGCGGACACTGACCCAGGGCCGCCGCAGCCCACCCGGCTCGCCGCCTCCGCGCAGAGTCAACAGGGCACCGCGCCCGTGGCCGGTCTGGAGCCGCTGGAGTACGCCCCGGCCTCCCGGGTGCGGATCGCCTCCATCGGCGTGGACGCCCCGGTGATGGACGTGGGTCTCGACCGTGAGGGCTGGATCGACGCTCCCCCGGCCCAGGACCCCAACATGGCCGGCTGGTACCAGAACGGCATCTCCCCCGGGCAGCGAGGGACCTCGGTCGTCGTGGGCCATGTCGACAACGAGGCGGGCCCCGCCGTCTTCTACCGCCTCGGCGCCATCAAGGGCGGGGAGCAGGTGGAGGTCACCCGGTTCGACGGGCGGATCGCCGTGTTCGAGGTCTACGGCATCGAGGTGTTCTCCAAGGAGGACTTCCCCGGGGTACGGGTCTACGGCGACACCGGCCATCCCGAGCTGCGGGTCATCACCTGCGGCGGCGGCTACTCCAAGGCGAACGGCTACGACGGCAATGTGGTGGTGTTCGCGCGGATGGTGGAGGTGCGCTGAGCCTGGGGTGATGCGTCACTGATGCGTCACTGATGCGTCTGTGATGCTTCGCGGGTGAAGGCCCCGGCACCGTCGGAAGGCGGGCGCCGGGGCCTTTGCAGATGCCGGACTTCCAGAACTTCGCGCGGAGGCCGGACTTCCGAAGCAGGAGCGGGGCTTCAGCGGCGGGGGACGGTGAGGCGGTAGCCGTTGTCCAGCAGTTCGGGGAGGTAGCGGTCCAGGGCGGCCACGGTGCCCGAGCGGTCGCCGCCCGCGTCGTGCGAGAGGACCACGACGCCGGGCGCCGCACCGGCCCGGACCCGGCTCACGATGGCGTCCGCGCCGGGCTCGGTCCAGTCGAGGGTGTCGACGGTCCAGGCCAGCGGTTCCATGCCGAGCTCGGCCCCGATCTCGAAGGAGTGCCGGTTCCAGGCCCCGAACGGGGCGCGGTACCAGAGCGGCGCCGCGCCGGTGAGGCGTTCGATGGTCTCGCTGGTGCTGCCCAGTTCCGTACGGATCCGGGAGGGGCGCAGCGAGGGGATGAGCGGGTGCGACCAGGAGTGGTTGCCCAGCACATGGCCCTCGTCGTTGATCCGCCGCACCAGATCGGGGTGGGCGTCGGCCATCTCACCGCAGAGGAAGAACATCGCCCGCACCCGGTGGCGGCGGAGGGTGTCCAGGATGGGCGGGGTGTAGCGGGGGTCGGGTCCGTCGTCGAAGGTGAGGACCATGGTCCGGCCGGTCTGCGCGACCTGGAGGAAGGGCCGGGTACGGACCGGGGGGAGCGCCCGCCGGAAGCGCGGGGGTGTGTACGCGGTCATCGGCTGGAGGCGGTAGCCGGTGGCGGGGGCCCGCCCCGCGGCGGCGGCCTGCGGGCCGGCGGCGCCCGGGACGGCCACACCGTCGGCGAACGCGCCCGCGGCGGGTCCCGGACCGGCGGCGGCCGAGGGGGCCGGGGCGGCGGAGGGCGGTGGGCTTCCGGGTACGGCGGAGGGGGTGGCGATGGGGCCGGGTCCGGGCGCCGCCGTGTCGAAGGCGCCGAACCGGTCCGCGGCGAACACCCCGGCCGCCGTGGTGGCGCCGAGCGCCGCGGCGATACGGAGCACCGTGCGCCGCCCGGGTGTCGTCTGGTGTGCAGTCATGGCTCTTCCCTCGCAGGGCATACGCGTCCGGGCGGCGGGGTGGGGTGACTCGGTTCGGTTCGGGGGCCCGTATGGGCAGGGGGGCGGGGCCGGAGCCGTACGAGCCGAGGCCGGAGCCGTACGGGGCGGGCCCGCGCCGACCGGAGGCCGGGGCCGGGGGTGGGCCCGCGCGGCCCGGGGCCCCGGGCCGGGGAGGCGTACGCCGCCCGGACGGAGGCGGGTGGACGGGGCGGGTGCCGGGTTACTGGGGCATGGTGAGGCCGTCGGCGGCGGCGCCTCGGCTGAGGACGACCTGGCGGATGCGGTCGCGTACGTCGGTGAGCTGCTCGCCCCGGCGGATGGCCACGCCCAGGTCGGTGACCCGCCCGGTCTGGGTGTTGAACCACTGGGGCAGGAACTCGGCCTTGGAGACCGTCCAGCGGCCCTCGGGCTCCTTGGGCGGGGTGAAGGTGAAGCGGCCGATGCTGCCCTGGTTGCCGCGCGGGTCGAAGGCCCCGTTGTAGTTGATCATGTCGCCGGCGATCTGGTCGCCCATGCCGTAGACGATCCAGGTCCCGTTGACCTTCTCGTAGGCCTGCGGTACGTGGGCATGGGTGCCGATGATCAGGTCGATGTCCGGACGCCCCTCGTCGGAGGTGGAGGCGGTGAGGTTGTGGCCGAGGTCCAGCTGGTCCTGGTCGGGCTCGGTCTCCCATTCGGTGCCCCAGTGCAGGCTGACCACGACCACGTCGGCGCCGGCCGCCCGGGCCGCGCGGGAGTCCTCGACGATCTTCGCCTCGTCCATGATGTTCACCGACCAGGGCTTGTCCTCGGGGATCTTGTCGCCGTTGATCCCGTAGGTGTAGGCGAGGTGGGCCACGGTCGCCCCGCCGGCCTTGAGCAGGGTGGGGCGCTGCGCCTCGGCGGGGTTGCGGGCGGAGCCGGCGTGGCGCACCCCGGCCTTGTCGAAGGCGTCGAGGGTGCGGGTGAGTCCGGCGGTGCCGTCGTCCAGGGTGTGGTTGGAGGCGGTGGAGCAGGAGTCGTAGCCGGTGGCGGCGAGCGCGGTGGCGATGTGCGGCGGCGACTTGAAGGAGGGGTAGCCGGTGAAGGGGCCCTCGTCCTTCCCGTACACCGTCTCCATATGGCAGATGGCGAGGTCGGCGGCGGAGATGACCGGTTTGACGCCGGCGAGCATGGGGCGGAAGTCGTAGCCGTCACCGCCCGCGTCGGCCTGGGCCTGGCGGATGATCGAGGCGTGCGGCAGGACGTCGCCGGTGGCGGCGAGGGTGAACGGCCGCGGGGTGGCGGTGGGGCCGCCGGCCGAGGAGGGTACGGGGTCGGCGGCCGGCCGGGACGGGGCCGGCGGGGTGGGCGCGGTCTGCGGGACGGCGCCCGCGCAGCCCGCCACCGCGGTGAGCAGGACGGCGGCGGCCGCCACCGTGGTCCGTCGCGTGCGTGTGGAGGTCATCAGCCGGCTCCATGGGGGCGTCGGGCGTCGGGAACTGCCTGAATCCCTATGGAGAACGACAATCAGCCAATCCTCTTATCGGAAGAATCACACAAATAACCCGTACGGGAGGATTTCTGCGGCCATCGCGGCGCGTCGCGCCCGTGGCCTACCCTCCGCGAGCCACCCGCGTGCCGTTCGCCGCTCGGAGCGACCGCTCGTCGCACGGCGCGGCCCATCCGTTGTCCCCGCCGCCCGCGATGGGTTCCGATACGCCCGGCGGGCCGGGGACGGGGGACGGCGGCCGGAGAGGACGGAAGCGGGAGAGGGAGAAGGGGAGGGAGTGGACGATGACGGCTACGGCGGTGACCACCGATGAACGGGCCCTCGCGGAGCTCCAGCGCGACCACGGGCCGGCGCTGCTGGGCTTCCTGCTCGGACTGACCTATGGCGACCGGCAGCGCGCGGAGGACCTGGTGCAGGAGACCCTGCTCCGGGCCTGGCAGCACCCGGAGGCCTTCGAGGCGCCGTACTCCTCGATGCGGCCCTGGCTGTTCACCGTGGGCCGGCGGCTGGCGATCGACGCCCGGCGCTCCCGGCTGGCCCGCCCGGCGGAGATCGGCGACAGTGCGCTGGACGGTGCGCCCGACCCCTCGGACGCCACCGAGTCCGCGGTCGCCGCGCTGGACGTCCGCGCCGCCGTCCGCGAGCTCAGCCCGGAGCACCGGGCGGTGCTGGTGCGGATCTACTTCGACGGACTCAGCGTCCAGGAGGCCGCGGCCGATCTCGGCATCCCGGCGGGGACGGTCAAGTCCCGTTCCCACTACGCGCTGCGCGCCCTCGGCCGGGGCCTGCCCGGCTACTCCCCCGCGCGTACCGCGGTCGCGCGCACCGGCCGTTGACCTTCGGGCAGCGGGCGGTGGGTGGTCGTTCGGCGTTCGGACGCGGCCGCCCGAAGGGGTTCCCCAGGGGTCACGGCGGCACCGGTGGTGGCGGTGCGCCTCCCCACCACCAGCCGGCGGCCGAAATGTAGGCGACACCACACTCCGGATTGAGCGAACGGGGCGGAGCGGCCGTGTCCGACGGTGGAGGCTCATTCCCGGGACCCGCCGCGGTCCGGCGCGGTGCTGCGCGGGGGCGGGCCCTCACCCCACATGTTCGACAGGTCCGGGAGTAGGTGGAAGCGGTGCGCTCCGACAGCGTGAACGGCACCGGCGGAGGCGGCACGTACGGCACCGGCGGAGGCGGCGCGCACGGCACCGGCTCAGGCGGGCTCGCCGTGCCGATGGCCTGGTTGTGCGCCGAGTACACGGCCGGTGAGCTGCTGGCGGACGGGGGGCTGGCCGCTCCGGGCTCGCTGGAGTACGAGGCGGCCCGGCGCGCCCTGGCGCTCACCGTCTATCTGGACGACCGCCCCCTCGGCGGCGCCCCGGAGGACGGAGGGCGGGTCGAGGACCCGGTGGCGCGGTGGCTGCTGCGCACCGCCCATGGCCACCCGTGGCCGCGCTGGGTGGGTTCCGGACTCACCGAAGCCGGCGACGGCGGTACGGACGGGGGCGGCGTGGCGCTGGCGCGGGCGGCGTGGCGGCGGCTGGAGGCGACGCAGCTGCTGGCCGCCGACCTGGGCGGGCCGGACGGGGCCGCACCGGGCCGGGGGCCGGGGGCCGACCCGGCCCGTGTCACGGTCGACGAGAGCCGCCGGGTCTGGATGCCGTCGTGGCAGGTGGCGCTGCCCCTGGTCCATCTGACCCTGCGGCTGCTGTGAGCGCTCGTGGGTTCAGCGGGTGTGGGGCTCCACGGGGCGGGCCCGGACCCGGACCATGGGGTCCTGGTAGCCGCCGCTGCGCAGCATCCGCACCTCGCCCCGGTCGCTGATCTCCGCCAGCACGATCGCGGTGTCGTCCGCGTAGATGGGATGGCCGCCGGACCCGGTCCGCTCGGTGCGGTGCACCAGGACCGTGTCCTCGCCGAACGCCAACTCGTAGGCATCATGAACACGCATGGCTTATTCCTCCATCCCCCGCCGCGTCCCCATAACGGGACGCTTCACACCTGACCGGACAGGGGTGGATCGCGGTGGACACCCGCGTGGTACTTGGGGATACGGACGGTGACCTTCATGCCCGCGCCGAGCCCCGTCTCGGCCACCAGCCCGTGGTCGTCGCCGTACACCTGGCGCAGCCGTTCGTCCACGTTGGACAGGCCGACGCCGGATGCCTGGGCGCTCTGACCGGAAAGGATTCCCCGCAGTGCCGCCGGGTCCATCCCGACGCCGTCGTCCTCGATGGTGACCACGGCCTCCGCGCCCGCGTCACGGGCGGCGATGGTGATCCGGCAGGCCGCCCGGGAGTCCTCCAGGCCGTGTTTGACGGCGTTCTCCACCAGCGGTTGGAGGCAGAGGAAGGGCAGGGTCACCGGCAGCACCTCGGGGGCGACCTGGAGGGTGACCCGCAGCCGGTCGCCGAAGCGGGCCCCGGCGAGCGCCAGATACTGCTCGATGGAGCGCAGTTCGTCGGCGAGCTGGGTGAACTCCCCGTGCCGGCGGAAGGAGTAGCGGGTGAAGTCGGCGAACTCCAGCAGCAGGTCCCGGGCCCGTTCCGGGTCGGTGCGGACGAAGGAGGCGATGGCGGCGAGCGAGTTGAAGATGAAGTGCGGGGATATCTGGGCGCGCAGCGCTCGTATCTCGGCCTCGAACAGCCGGGTGCGGGAGCGGTCCAGCTCGGCGAGCTCCAGTTGGACCGACACCCAGCGCGCCACCTCGGTCGCGGCCCGGACCAGGACCGCCGACTCGCGCGAGCCGTAGGCGACCAGCGCGCCCACCACCCCGTCCTCCCCGGTGAGCGGGGTGATGACGGCCCAGCGCAGCGGGCAGTCCGGCTGGTCGCAGTCGCTGCGCAGGCTCTCGCCGCGGCCGGTGCGCAGCAGCTCCGCGACCCGCTGGAGCACCTGTGCGCGGTGGTGGTCGGCGCCGGGACCGTCCCAGGCCAGTACGGCCACGCGGTCGGTGAGGCAGAGCGCCTCGGTGCCGAGCAGCGGGCGCAGTCTGCGGGCGGCCTTGCGGGCGGTGTCCTCGGTGAGTCCGGCGCGCAGCGGCGGGGCCGCCAGGGAGGCGGTGTGCAGGGTGTGGAAGGTGGCGTGTTCGACGGGGGTGCCGAGGTCGAGTCCGTCGCGTCCGGCGCGCCGGGCGGCGGCCCGGCCGAGGACGAAGCCGGCGGTGAGCAGCAGTGCGGCGGCCGCGGCCAGCCCGGCGAGCAGGGTCCCGGTCACGGCCGGGCCTCCCAGGCGGCGGTACGGGCGGTCCGGGCGGTCGTGGTACGCGGAGCGGAGGGGCCGGCCAGGTCCTCGGGCAGATGGAGCCGGGCCAGTACGGCGGGGGTGCCGGGCGGTATCCGGCGCGGGGTGGCCAGCGAGACGGCGGCCATGGTGAGGAAGCCCAGCGGCACCGACCAGACCGCGGGCCAGGCCATCAGGGTGTGCGCCCAGCCCTCGGGGGCGGCCCCGGCCCGGGTGGCCATCACGGCGGTGAGCGCCGCGCCGCCGCCCGCGATCAGTCCGGCGGCCGCCCCGGGCGGGGTGAGCCGCCGCCACCAGATGCCCAGCACCAGCAGCGGGCAGAAGGAGGACGCCGACACCGCGAACGCCAGGCCCACCGCGTCGGCCACCGGGACGTTCCGCGCCACCAGCGACACCGCGAAGGGGACGGCCATGGCGAGCGCGGTGGCCAGCCGGAAGTGCCGTACCCCGCGGGTCGGCAGCACGTCCTGGGTGAGCACCCCGGCCACCGACATGGTGAGTCCGGAGGCGGTGGAGAGGAAGGCGGCGAAGGCCCCGCCGGCGAGCAGGGCGCCCAGCAGGTCCCCGGCGAGGCCGCCGAGGAGCCGGTCCGGCAGGACGAGCACGGCGGCGTCCGCGGCGCCGGTCAGGGCCAGCTCGGGCGCGTAGATCCGGCCCAGTGCCCCGTACACCGGTGGCAGCAGGTAGAAGACGCCGACCAGTCCGAGCACCACCAGGGTGGTGCGGCGGGCGGCGCGGCCGTTCGGGCTGGTGTAGAAGCGGACGGCGACATGCGGCAGGCCCATGGTGCCGAGGAAGGTGGCGAGGATCAGCCCGTAGGTGGCGTACAGCTGGCGTCCGTCCCGGCCGTCGGCCAGCGGCTGGGACCAGCCCAGCGGGTCGCCGCCGGCGGCGGCCCGCTCCGGTACGGGGGCGCCCGCGGGGAAGCCGAGGAGGGTGCCGGCCTCGATAGTGTGCGGGCCCGCGTCGAGCCCGACCCGTTCGCCTCGGTGGGCGGCCCCGTCGATCCGCCCGGTGGCGGTCACCGTGAGCGGTGCGGCGACCTCCACCCGTACCGTCTCGGCCAGCCGCACCGAGGTGTGCTCCCGGAAGACGGCCGGGGCGTCCAGCCGGGCGCGCGGGGAGCCGTCGCCGACCCAGGCGGCGGCCAGGAAGAACACCGGCACCAGCAGGGCGGTCAGTTTCAGCCAGTACTGGAAGGCCTGCACGAAGGTGATGCTGCGCATCCCGCCGGCCGCGACCGCGCCGGTGACCACCACCGCGACCACGCAGCCGCCGACCCAGTCCGGCGCGCCGGTGAGGATCTCCAGGACCAGTCCGGCGCTCTGGAGCTGGGGCAGCAGATAGAGCCAGCCGATGCCGACGACGAACAGGCTGGCCAGCCGCCTCACCCGGGCGGACTCCAGGCGCGCCTCGGCGAAGTCGGGCAGGGTGTACGCGCCGGAGCGGCGCAGCGGGGCGGCGACCAGCACCAGGAGCACCAGATAGCCGGCGGTGTAGCCGACCGGGTACCAGAGCATGTCCGGCCCCTGGAGGAGGACCAGTCCGGCGATGCCGAGGAAGGAGGCGGCGGACAGGTACTCGCCGCTGATGGCGGCGGCGTTGAGCCCGGGGCGGACGCCGCGGGAGGCCACGTAGAAGTCGGAGGTGGTACGGGAGATCCGCAGCCCGAGGGCGCCGACCAGCACGGTGGCGGCGGTGACGGCGGTGACGGCCGCGACCGCGTAGCTCTGGTTCACCGGCGCCCGGCGCCCTTGAGCCGGCCGCGAGGGCCGCCCGGGGGCGGGGCGTCGGCGGTGTCGCGCCGCCCCTCCACCAGCCCGGTGAAGTCGCGTTCGTTGCGTTCGGCGCGGCGTACGTACCGGCGGGCGATCAGCCACATCACCGGGTACGCGGCGACTCCGAGGGCGGCCCAGACCAGCGGCCCGGCCGGCGCGCCGCCACCGCCGAGCGCGCCGGGCAGGGTGAACAGCAGCGGCAGGGAGCCGACCAGCAGGGCCAGCGCGGCGAGCGCCCAGAGCGCGGCCCGCAGCTGGCTGCGCATCAGGGAGCGGACATAGGTGTGGCCCAGGGTGGTCTGCTCGCTGATCTCGGAGCGGGCGGCGGCGGGTGGGAGGGTACGGCGGCGGGCCGCCCTGGGCGTACCGGTGACCGTCTCGCGGCGCGGCCGGCGCGCGGGCGGGGGCTCTGGGGGCATCGCGGGGTCCGTGGGTCGGGGCGGTGCGTAAGCAGCGGCTGCGGTCGGGGCGGCGATCGGGGCGACGGTCGTCGGAGTCTACGCACCGGCGGGCGGGGCGCACAGGGGCGGTGGACCGGGGGCGGTGGCCGGGGGCAGTGGCCGGGGCCGGGCCGGGGACGGTGGCCGGGGCCGGGCGGGGACGGTGGGCGGAGGCGGTGGGCGGGCGGACGTTGGTACGCGGCTCAGGTGCGGGGCTCAGGTGCGGGGCGGGCCGCCGCGGGCGGCGTGGCGGGTGAGCAGGTCGCGCAGCTGGCGGCTGTGCCGGCGGCTGACCGGGAGGTCGGTGCCGGCCACCCGGACGGTGGTCGCCCCGGCGTCCAGCCGCAGTTCCTCGACGCGGTGGAGGGCGACCAGATGGCTGCGGTGCACCCGTACGAAACCCCGGTCCGCCCAGCGTTCCTCCAGGGTGGACAGCGGGATGCGCACCAGATGGCTGCCGTCGCGGGTGTGCAGCCGGGCGTAGTCGCCCTGCGCCTCGACGAAGGCGATGTCCTCGACCGCGACGAACCGGGTGACCCCGCCGAGCTCCACCGCCAGTTGCTCGGGCGCGGCGCCCGGCGGGGCCGGCTCGGTCAGTTCGCGGACCCGGCGCACCGCCTCCGCCAGGCGCTCCCGGCGCACCGGTTTGAGGACGTAGTCGATGGCCTTGAGGTCGAACGCCTGGAGCGCGAAGCCCTCGTGGGCGGTGACGAAGACGATCAGCGGCGGCCGGTCGAAGTGGGCGATCAGCCGGGCGACCTCCAGTCCGGTGGGCCCGGCCATATGGATGTCCAGGAAGACGACGTCGATGGCGTCCGCGCCGCCCGGCCCGGCCTCCAGCGCCCGCCCGATGCGGCGCAGCGCCGCGTCCGGGTCGGTGGCGCCCTCGGCGCTGCGGACCCGGGGGTCGGCACGGAGCAGGTAGAGCAGCTCCTCCAGGGCCGGCTGCTCGTCGTCGACCGCCAGTGCGCGCACCATGGCCGGGAAGTCTAGGCCCTCGCTTCCGGGTGCTGATTGAGCCGGAGGCGTGCTTCCTGCGTACTCCTCGGCGAACGGCCCTCCCCGGACCGTCACCACCGAGCGTCGCCGTCGAGCGCGCGTCACGCGGTCAACCCTGAGGAGAGAGGCCCCCCATGAGTCTGCGGGAGCGGCATCACGATGTCGCCGCTTATGCGCTGGGTGTGCTGGAGCCCGGGGACGCGCTGGCCTGCGAGGAGCATCTGCGCGGCTGCGGGCCATGCGCGGAGGGGCTGGCCGGGTTCGCCGTCGCGGTCTCGGCGCTGGCGCAGCTCGCGGGCCGTGAACCGCCGGCCCCGCCGGGGCCGGAGGCCGTCCGGCACGGCGCGGTGCGGGGGAAGCGGCGAGGGGGCCGGGTCGGGGGGCGCCGGGCGGTCTCGGGGCGGCGGCCGCGGGGGGCGCGGCCCTGGGCGGTGCGGGTGGCGGGGGCGGCCGCGGTGCTGGCGCTGGCGGTGCCGGGCGCCGCGCTGCTCAGCCCGGACGGCGGCCCCGCCGGGCCGCGCCGGGCCTCGGCGGCGGACGCGGCGACCGGGGTGGCGGCGGAGGTGTCGCTATGGGACCGGGAGTGGGGTACGGACCTGGCGCTGCGGGTGACCGGGGTGCGGACGCCCGGGGTGTGCGAGCTGTTCGCGGTGCGCACGGACGGCGAAGCCTGGCCGGTGACCAGCTGGTCCGCGGCGGCCGGCTACGAGCCGCTGGTGGAGGCCGGGACCGCGATGCGGCTGGGTGAGATCGACCGGCTGGAGGTGCGGACCGCCGACGGCGGGCGGCTGCTGGCGCTACGGCCGTAGGGAGGGCGAGGCGGGTCACTTCAGCAGGCGGGAGAGCCGGCGGTCGGCCAGCGGTTTGCCGCCGGTCTGGCAGGTGGGGCAGTACTGGAGCGAGGAGTCCCGGTAGGAGACCTCGCGGATGGTGTCGCCGCAGACCGGGCAGGGCTCCCCTGCGCGGCCGTGGACCCGCATCCCGCTCTTCTTCTCGGCCTTCAGCCGTCCGGCGGCGACCCCTCGGGAGCGGGCCACGGCGTCCGCGAGGGTGGTGCGCAGCGCCTCGTACAGGGCGGTGGTCTCGGCCTCGTCGAGGTTCTGCACCGGCTTGAACGGCGACATCCTCACCACGTGCAGGATCTCGTCGCTGTAGGCGTTGCCGATGCCGGCGATGAGGCTCTGGTCGCGCAGGGCGCCCTTGATCTGGCGGCGCTCCCCCGCGAGCAGGGCGGCGAAGGCGTCCCGGGTGAACGCGTCGGTGAGCGGGTCGGGGCCGAGCCGGGCCACGCCGGGGACCTGGGCGGGGTCGCGGACCAGGTGGACGGCGAGCCGTTTGGTGGTGCCGGCCTCGGTGAGGTCGAAGCCGTCGCCGCCGGTCAGCGCCACCCGCAGGGCGAGCGGCCCCTTGCCGGGGCGCGGTGGGCCGGAGGGCAGCACGTCCCGCCACTGGAGCCAGCCCGCCCGGGCGAGATGGACGACGAGGTGGAGCCCGTCGGCGGCCCCTGCCGCGGGCCCGTTCGCGGTGATGTCCAGGAACTTGCCGTGCCTCCCGACCGCGGTGACGGCCGCGCCGTCCAGTGCGGTCAGCGGCGGGTCGTAGGTCTTGAGGACGCTGATGGCGACGGGTAGGGCGCGGGCGATCTCCTTGCCGACGAGATGCTCGTCGAGGAACTCGCGCAGCGCTTCCACCTCGGGCAGTTCGGGCATGGCTCCAGACTGCCCGAGTCCGGTACCCGGCGCGAGGGGCGGAGGGCCTACGGCCCCGGTGGCCTGGTCGGCGTACCGCCCCAGGCGGGGCCGGCGGCCCGGGCGGGGGTGGGGCGGGCGGCGGTGCCGTCGGGCGGGGCGGGGGCGCCGGGCCGGCCGGCCATGGGGAACTCGCACCACACGCACTTGCCGGTGCCGCGCGATTCCACGCCCCACGCCTCGGCCAGCAGGTCCACCAGCATGAGCCCGCGGCCCGACACGCCCGAGAGTCCGGCCTCGCGGCGGCGGGGCAGGACGCTGGAGCGGTCCTCGACCTCGACCCTGAGCCGGCGGCGCGATCCGGTGAGCATCCGCAGGGTGACGACGGCTCCGCCGTCGGTGTGCAGCAGCGCGTTGGTGATCAGTTCGTCGGCGACCAGCTCGATCTCGTCGGCGCGGGCGCCGGCGCCCCAGGCCCGTACCGCCGCCCGGATCATATGGCGGGCGGAGGTCAGGGCCTCCGGGTCGCTCTGGGCCACATGCTGCTGGAGCCGGCCGCCGGTCCGGGGGGCGTGGCCGCCGACCCGGCGGAGCAGCAGTAGGGCGACGTCGTCGTCACCGCCGCGTTCGTCGGCCGCTCCGCACAGATGGTCGGCGAGCAGCTGGAGCTCGCGGGGGCCGCCGCGGATCTGGGCGGTGAGCCACTGCAGGCCTTCGTCGAGGTCGGCGCCGGGCAGCTCCACCAGGCCGTCGGTGTAGAGCAGCAGGGTCTGGCCCGGGTCCAGTTCCAGGGTGCCGACGGGGTAGTCCAGGCGGCCGAACTCGGCGGAGAGCCCGAGCGGCATCCCGCCCACCACGGGCAGCCGGCGGCAGGTGCCGTCGGCCTCCACCAGCAGCGGGTCGACATGCCCGGCGCGCACCACCTGCACCACGCCGGTGGCGAGGTCGGCCTCCACATAGGTGCAGGTGGCGAAGCGGTCGGTGTCCAGTTCGTGGAGGAAGGAGGAGGCCCGGGCCATCACGGTGGCCGGAGTGTGCCCCTCGGTGGCGTAGGCGCGCAGCACGATCCGGAGCTGGCCCATCACCGCGGCGGCATGGGTGTCGTGGCCCTGGACGTCGCCGATGACCGCGCCGAGCCGGCCGCCGGGCAGCGGGATGACGTCGTACCAGTCGCCGCCGATGTCCCGGCCGAGCCGGGCGGCCCGGTAGCGGACGGCGATCCGGGCGCCGGGCACCTCGGGGATGCGGCGGGGCAGCATCGCCTGCTGGAGTCCTTCGGCGAGGTCGTGCTCCTGTTCGTAGAGCATGGCCCGTTGCAGGCTCTGGCCGAGGCTGCTGCCGAGTGCCACCAGGACGTTGCGGTCCTCGGAGCTGAAGCCGATCTTGTCGCTGTAGAGCAGGCCGAGGGCGCCGATCGGGCGGGCCTGGGCGATCAGCGGCAGATAGGCGGCGGAGGTGATGCCGAGCCCGTCGAGGTGCGGCCAGAGGATGGGGTAGGAGTCGGCGAAGTCCTCGGGGGACTCGATGAACCGGGGGCGCAGGGTGCGCACCACCTCGCTCATCGGGTACTGCTCGTCCACCCGGGTGTAGCGGGTGCCGGGGACGTAGGCGGTCCGCGGCCCGTCGGCGACCAGGTGGATGCGGCCGGACTCCAGCAGGCCCATCACCATGCTGGCGGCGCCGAGGTTCGCCAGGCCCTGGGAGTCCTTGAGCACGTCGATGACGTCCTGGACGGTCCGGGCGTGCGCCAGGGCCGCGGTGGCCGACTCGACCACGCTGGTCTGGCGGCGGCGCTCCTCGTCGACCTCGCGGCGGGCGGTGGACTCGGCGAGTTCGTCGGTGGCGTCGCGGACCACGCCGATGATGCGGCGCGGTCGGCCGGTCTCGTCCCGGCGGATGATGCCCTGGGTGTGGGTCCAGCGCAGCGCGCCGTCGTGCGAGCGTATGCGGAAGTACGCCCCGCAGTGGGTGGAGCCGTCCTTGAGGGCCTGGGCGACCAGGGTGTCCAGCCGGATGGCCTCGGTGGGCGGCAACCGCGCGATGAGCGTCGCGGGACGGCCGTCGTAGGCGGCGGCTTCCAGCTCGAAGACGCCGAGGGCGGGCGCGTCCAGGTGCATCAGCCCGGTGTCGAGGTCCCAGTCGAAGGTGCCCATGCCGTTGAGGGACAGGCTCAGATCCGGAGGGGCGGGCCAGTCCTCGGGAGGCGACAGGGCATCCGCTGCCGGATCAACCATGGGGCCACTCTGCCATCATCCGTAGAGTTTTTCGACCTGGTATGTACCTTATGGGACCTGAGGCGAGGCTGGGTGGGATCCCGAAGCCACCTCGGCCGGCGGGACCGGGAAGCAAGCCCGGCGGCGGGGCTCGCCTCGCGGTCCACCGCCCCCTCCAGCGGGGCTCACTCCATGTCGAAGACCGGCTCCTCCTCCGGACCGGCGCCGTCCGGGCCCGAGGCCGGACCCGAGCCCTGCGGACCGCCGTCGCCGCCGTCCCCGCCCTCGCCCGCTCCGTCCGCCCCACCCGCTCCACCGGCATAGGGGCCCGCGTCCGGCCCGTACAGGTCCTCCGGTTCGGCCATCACCGGGGGCTCGGGCGGCGGGGGCGGGGTGGGGCAGCCCGGCGGTACGGCGATGCCCTCGCCCGGGTCGGTCGGGCAGTCCTCCGGTTCGACGGTCTCCGGGGCCGCCCCCTCGGGCTCCGCGGTGTCCGGTCGGCCCGGCCGCTCGGGCTCGCCGGTGCCGGGGCCGTCCGGCACCGCCGTTCCGCCGTCCGGCACGCCCGGGACCGTCCGCTCGCCCTCCGGCTGGTCCGGCCGGGGAGCCGGGCCGGTGCCCTCGGGCTGCCGCCCGGGCGGGGTGGCCGGGCCGGAGCCGGGGTCCTGCGAGGGTTCGGCCTCCGGCACGGCGGCCTCGGCGAGGTCCCGCTCCCCCGGCGCGTACGGTGGCGGGGAGGTGGGCGCCGCGTCCTGCGCGCCACTGGTGCCCATGGGCCGCTCCACCCAGGTGCTGCTCAGGACGTTGACGATGACCAGGCTCTCCACCGGCCGACGGGTCGGGGTGATCATCAGGGTGCGTCCGGGGTCGAACCCGGGCCAGGCCTCGCCCTCGTGCTCGGCGGCGCCGCGGGCGTCCACCGCGGTACGCAGCGGGTTGCCCCCGGCGCAGCGCACCCTGGGTGTGCCGTAGCGGTCGACCATGACGGCGGTGCCGGTCTGGAGCACCGCCTGGTACGGGTCGGCGGCGCCGTCGCGGTAGCCGTGGCCGGTGACCCTGGCGTCGGCGCGCAGCAGCACCGGGGTGAGGCCGCGCACCCAGGGCGCGAGGCCCGCCGGGGTGACGCCGGCGGCCTGGGCGAAGGCGCGCGCCTTGGTGGCGTCCTCGGTGAGCAGGGACGCCTGGCGCTCGACGTCGCAGCTGGGCACCGAGCGGGTGCCGCCGTACAGGCCGGGCGTGGAGCCGGGCACACTGCGCGCGCTCTGCCCCCGGGCGCCCGCCGCGGGTGAGGCGGCGGAGGCGGGCAGTCCGGGCGCCGGCCGGGCGGTGGAGGCGGTGAACGGGTCCGGGCCCGGGTCGCCGGCGGGCAGCAGCCGCACCTTCTGGGCACCGGCGGACATCTGCGGCCCGGCGTCCCCACCTCCCTCGCCGCCACCGCAGCCCGCGACGAGCAGCGCGACGGCCAGCGTGTACGCGGCGGGCACCTGGGGCGCGACACGACGGCGGCACGTGGGTGTGGGCACGCGGGGGGCCTCCTGTCCTCCGGGGCGTCCCCGGCCCGGCGGTGCCGCCCGGGGACTGATGGCTCTGCGCTCCTGTCTGCCGGACGCCGGACCGCCCCGCAAGCCGGGTGGTCCGACCGGGGGACGGAGCCACGGGATGCCTCACCCCAGAGCGACTTGAACGCGTTCAAGAACCCTTCTAGAGTGAGCGGGACGACGGACTTGAACGTGTTCAAGATTCTGCTGCGGGGAGGGGTGGGACCGATGTGGCCGCTGGTGAACCTGATCGTGGCCCTGGGCATGGTGGTGGTCCTGCCGCTGGGCTTGGCCCTGCTGGGCCCAGCGGAGTTCCGAACGGTACGGCGGCTGTGGCCGCTCTTCGCGGTGCCCGGGGCGGTCTGCCTCTGGCTGCCCCGCGGTGCCCTCGCCACCGCGCTGGCCGGTGTGTACGCGCTCGGCGCGGTGCTGCTGGCGGGACACGCGGCCGGCCGGCTGGTACGCGGCGGCCGGGCGGTGTTCACCCCGGCCGAGGTGGCCGCCCTCACCGCGCTGGCCAGCCCCGCCGTGGCCGCCTCGGCGCTGGTCGCCGAGCGGGCGGGGTACCGGCTCCTCGGCTTCGACCTCGACATCCTGGCGCTGACCGTGCCGCACTTCCACTTCGCCGGGTTCGCCGCCGCCCTGGTGGCCGGGCTGGTGTGCCGTACCGCCGACCGCCCGGCGGCCGGGTTCGCCGGGTACAGCGTGCCGCTGGGGACCCTGCTGGTGCTGGCCGGCTACTTCGTGGACGACTGGGCCGAACTGCTCGGCGCGCTGGTGCTGACCGCCGGGATGTGGACGGTCGCCTGGCTCACCTGGCGCGAGGTGCGGCCCACCGCGCCCGACCGGGCCACCCGGGCCCTGCTGGCCGTCTCGGCCGCCGTCCTGGTGGCGACGATGCTGCTGGCCCTCAGCTGGGCGGTCGGTCAGGCGACCGGGCTGCCCCACCCCGACCTGGCCTGGATGGCGGCCACCCACGGCCTGGGCAACGCGCTGGGCTTCGCCCTCTGCTCGGTGCTGGCCTGGCGGCGGCTCGGCACCTCCACCGGCGGAGCGGCAGCCGGTGCCGGGCCCGGCACCGGCACGCTGACCGCCGCCTGAACCCGACCCCCTCGGGCCGCCACGGCCACGACCGAGCCCCGAGCCACCCGACGACCACCCAGGGACGTACCCCATGAGCCGACTGATCCGCGCACTCAGCGACCATGACCACGGCCGGGCCGACGGCGCCCGCCATGGCCACCTCGGCCGCACCCCGCACGATCCCGCCCGTCCGGAGACCACCCACCCGCAGACCATTCACCCGGAGGACCCTATGCCACCCGACCTGACCTACCCGGAGACCGGTGCCACCCTGGAGCGGCCGCTGCCGGCCGGCTACCACCATCTGCACCACACCGCGCCGATCGGGCACGGGCGGGAGGTGTTCCAGCGCGCCGGGGCGGCCGTCATGACCTGGCGGATGCACCGGCGGACCGGGGTACGGGTGGCGGCGGACACCCCGCGCGCCGAGCCGGGGACCCGTGTCTCGGTCGGGTTCGGCACGGCACGGCGGGGAATCACCGCCCCCTGCGCGGTGGTCTGGACCGTGGACGACACCACCCGGACCGGCTTCGCCTACGGCACCCTGCCCGGGCACCCCGAGACGGGCGAGGAGTCCTTCGTGGTGGACCTGCGCCCGGACGGGTCGGTGTGGTTCACGGTCACCGCGTTCAGCCGCCCCGGCTGCTGGTACACCCGGCTGGCCGGGCCGGTGGTACCGCTGCTGCAACGGGCCTACGCCGTCCAACTGGGCCGCACCCTGCGTCGGCTCGCCACCTGATGGCCCGGCACGGCGGTGTCGCGCCGGCGTCGAGGAGCCCGGCGCGGATACTCGGGACCGATGGAATGGTTCTGGTTCGCCTCCTCCGACTACTGGCTGAGCCGGCTGGTCTTCCAGCGGGCGCTGGCCGCCGTCTACCTGGTCGCCTTCCTCGCGGCCGCCCTGCAGTTCCGGGCGCTGATCGGGAGCCGGGGCATGCTGCCGGTGCCCCGGTATCTGGAGCGGGTGCCGTTCCGGGCCGCGCCGAGCGTGTTCCACTGGCACTACTCGGACCGGTTCTTCGCGCTCTGCGCCTGGGGCGGCGCGGCGCTCGCCCTCGCCCTGGTCGCGGGCGCCGGTGACGCGGTCCCGCTGGCCGTCTCCATGGCGCTGTGGGCCGTGCTCTGGGCGCTGTACCTGTCGATCGTGAACGTGGGGCAGACCTGGTACGGCTTCGGCTGGGAGTCGCTACTGCTGGAGACCGGGTTCCTGGCGGTCTTCCTGGGCAACGAGGAGACCGCCCCGCCGGTGCTGGTGCTGTTCCTGCTGCGCTGGCTGCTGTTCCGGGTGGAGTTCGGCGCCGGGCTGATCAAACTGCGCGGCGACTCCTGCTGGCGCGATCTGACCTGCTTGTACTACCACCATGAGACCCAGCCGATGCCCGGCCCGCTGAGCTGGTTCTTCCACCGGCTGCCGAGGCCGCTGCACCGGGTGGAGACGGCGGCCAACCATGTCGCCCAGCTGGCGGTGCCGGTGCTGCTGTTCACCCCGCAGCCGGTGGCGAGCGCCGCCGCCGGGCTGATCGTGGTGACCCAGCTGTGGCTGGTGGCGTCGGGCAACTTCGCCTGGCTGAACTGGCTGACCATCGTGCTCGCGCTGTCCGCCGTGGACGGCTCGATGGTGGCCGCCCCGCCGGTGCTGCCCGCTCCCCCGCTGTGGTTCGGGGTGCTGGTGCTCGCCGTCACCGCGCTGGTGCTGGGCTTGAGCGTGCGGCCGGCCCGCAATCTGCTCTCCCGCCACCAGGCGATGAACCGGTCCTTCGACCCGCTGCACCTGGTCAACACCTACGGTGCCTTCGGCACGGTGGGGCGGGTCCGGCGCGAGATCGTCATCGAGGGCACCGAGGAGGCGACGGCCCACCCGGGCACGGTCTGGCGGGAGTACGGCTTCCGGGGCAAGCCGGGGGACGTGCGACGGCTGCCGCGCCAGTTCGCGCCGTACCATCTGCGGCTGGACTGGATGATGTGGTTCGCCGCGCTCTCCCCCGCGTACGCCCGGTCCTGGTTCACCCCGTTCGTCGAGCGGCTGCTGGAGGGCGACCGGGACACCCTGCGGCTGCTGGGGCACAACCCCTTCCCGGACGGCCCGCCGGCGCAGATTCGGGCCCGGCTCTACCGGTACCGGTTCACCACCGGGGAGGAGCGGCGGGCGACGGGCGCCTGGTGGCACCGCACCGCGGAGCGGGACTTCCTGCCGCCGACCCGGCTGCGCTGACCGCGCCGCTGCCGGGGCCCGGGCCCGCGGACAGCCGCGCGCCCTCCGCCGGCGGGCGCGCGGGGCGTCGCGGGGCGGAGGGCACGGAGGCGCGGTACGTACGCGGCTCGGGCGACCGGCCGGCTCAGTCGATACCGGGCAGGATGTGCGGCTCGGCGAGGTCGTCCTCGTAGCCCGCGAGTCGGATGGGCGCCGAGCGGGCCCACACCTCAAGGCTGCCGAGGGTCTCGGAACGGGCGAGGCGCTCGCCGGGTTCCGCAGGCTCCTGAATGGTCGTTTCTGGTGTCACCGCGCACTCCTGTCGTGTCGCGAACCTATGAGGACATGTACTGCCGTTCGGTCGCGGTGGCGCCGGTCATCGGGCGGGACCGCAGCCTTGGTGGCAGGCTTGTCCCCAGGCCGACCCGAGGGGTTTCGTGGCCCCCGGTCGGTCGGCCGTTCGCCCCAGGTTAACCAAATGAGCGAGGTTCCGCTCGATGGAACGCGTCACAGGGTGGGAATCCGGACACGCCGGGCGCATGCGGGTACGCCACTCCGCCGGAGGGCGTCCTGCGGGCTCTCCGACGGATGGGGCGGGCGGGAATCGCGGGACGCTCAGCAAGCGGTTTCCGTTTGGCGCGCCCGCGCCCTGGCGTTCACCCCACGGGGTGGCGCCTGCTCACCACTGGCCGGGGGCGTAGTCCTTGAGGAAGCAGCCGTAGAGGTCCTCGCCCGCCTCGCCGCGCACGATCGGGTCGTAGACCCGGGCCGCGCCGTCCACCAGATCCAGCGGGGCGTGGAAGCCGGCCTCGGCGAGCCGCACCTTGTCCGGGTGCGGGCGCTCGTCGGTGATCCAGCCGGTGTCCACGGCCGTCATCAGGATGCGGTCGGAGTCGAACATCTCCTGGGCGCTGGTGCGGGTCAGCATGTTCAGCGCGGCCTTGGCCATGTTGGTGTGCGGGTGCCCGGCGCCCTTGTAGCCGCGGGCGAAGACGCCCTCCATGGCGGAGACGTTGACGACATAGGTGCGGCGGGCCGGGGAGGCGGCCATGGCCGCCCGGAGCCGGCTGATCAGGATGAACGGGGCGGTGGAGTTGCACAGCTGCACTTCCAGCAGCTCGACCGGGTCCACCTCGGAGACCGTCTGCACCCAGCTGTTGGTGTCGTGCAGGTCGGGTACGAGCCCGCCGGCGTCGATGGCGGTGCCGGCCGCTATCCGCTCCAGCGAGGCGGAACCGCTGACCAGGGCCAGGTCGGTGATGTCCTGGGCGGTGAGCTGGTCCCCGCCGCGCGGTCCGGGCAGCGCGGCGACGGAGTCCACCGTTCCGCTGCCGAAGGTGCCGATGACCTCGGCGGACGGCAGTTCACCGGCGGGCAGCGGGGCGGACTCGGCGGCCACCAGCTCGCGGTAGGCGCCGGGCGAGCGGCGCACAGTCTGGGCGGCGTTGTTGATCAGGATGTCCAGCGGCCCGGCGGCGGCGACGGAGTCGGCGAGGGCCACCACCTGGGCGGGGTCGCGCAGGTCGATGCCGACGATCTTCAGCCGGCCGATCCACTCGTCGCTGTCCGGCATGGCCTTGAAGCGGCGGATGGCGTCGCCGGGGAAGCGGGTGGTGATGGTGGTGTGGGCGCCGTCCCGGAGCAGCCGCAGCGCGATGTACATGCCGATCTTGGCGCGGCCGCCGGTGAGCAGGGCCCGCCGGCCGGTCAGGTCGGTGCGGGCGTCGCGCCTGGCGCGGTTCTCGGCGGCGCACTTCTGGCAGAGCTGGTGGTAGAAGGCGTCGACCTCGACGTACCGCTGCTTGCAGACGTAGCAGGAGCGGGGGCGCTGGAGGATGCCGGCGATCTCGCCGACGGTGGAGGAGGAGGGCAGCAGGCCCTGGGTCTCGTCGTCGATGCGGTCGGCGGAGCCGGTGGCGGTGGCCTCGGTGACGGCCCGGTCGTTGGCGGTCTTGGCGGCGCGGCGCTCCTGGCGGCGGCGCTGCTTGACGGTGCGGTAGATGCCGGAGGTGGCCCGGCGGACCGCGATGGCGTCCGGGTGGTCGACCTCGATCCGGTCGAGCTCGGCGAGGACGCTCAGGCAGACGGCCAGCCGCTCGGGGTCGATGCCCGGCCCGTACGCCTCCGGACCCGGCTCGTACGCCTCCGGACCCGGCTCGTACGCCTCCGGACCCCGCTCGTACGCCTCCGGCTCGTACGCCTGGGTCTCTTCGGTCACCGTCATGGCGCTGCCGTTCCTCGCTCGCTCGTTCATTCCACCGCGCGCGACACGCGGGCGGCGGGTGCTTGTCAAAGGTGCTGTCGAAAGCCGCTTGTCAAAAGCCGAACTCTACGGGAGGCGGGGGCGCGAGGGCCAAGCGGAGGCCCGTGCTCTCGGTCACGGGGCGGGGGCGGGGCCGGAGCGGGGCCAGCGGATGGCCCGCGACCGGGACGGGAATTTTCAGAAAGGGGCGAAACGGACGGCGCTGCGGTTTCCCTCGACCGGCACCACCCCTGTTGGCCACGCGCTCAATAGCCCCCTCCCGCCCCAACCCCTTCGATTCAATGGCAAGCACCCACCCCATTCCTCCGATAGCGAGGCCGCGATGCGGACACGACGACCGCTGTCTACGGAAACCGCACCCCTTACGGTCCGGGTGTGACGCAGAACGCACCGTGCACCGGCACGGCACAGGCAGGGACGAGGGAGGGCTCATGAGGGGTACGCGGGGTACGCCGGGCCGCCGGGCGGTGCTGGCCGCCGGCGCGGTGACCGTCACCGCGGTCGCGCTCGACGGCTGCGGACCGGAACCCGAACGGGACGACTCCGGGAAGGACCAAGCCGCACAGGCGGCCGACCTGGTGCTGACCGGCGGCCATGTCCACACCGTGGACGCCGAGGACAGCGTGCACCAGGCGCTGGCGGTCACCGCCGGCCGGATCACCTTCGTCGGCACCGACCGGGAGGCCCGCCGCCATGTCGGCAAGGGCACCCGGGTCGTGGACCTGGGCGGCCGGATGGTGATGCCCGGACTGCACGACGGGCATCTGCATCCCATGTCCGGCGGGCAGGGGCTGCTCGGCTGCGACCTGGAGTACGAACCGCTCACGGTCCGGCAGTTCCAGGACCGCGTCAGGGCCTATCTGAAGCGGACGAAGGACGAGGGACCCGACTCCTGGGTCCAGGTCGAGCACTGGTACGCGCAGGCCATGCGGCCGGCCGGGACCAAGCTCACCAAGGCCGACCTGGACGCCCTGGGCACCCGGCGGCCGATCGTGGTCAAGTCCACCGACGGGCACACCGTGCTGGTCAGCAGCCGCGCCCTGGAGATCGCCGGTATCACCGCCGCGACGAAGGACCCGGCGGGCGGCGCCATCGCGCGGGACGCCCAGGGCGAGCCCACCGGTGTGCTGGAGGACGGGGCGACCGACCTGCTCACCGCGAAGATCCCGCAGCCGACCGCCGCGGAGAACCTGCGCATCGCCCGCACCGCCCTGGCCGCGCTCGCCGGGCAGGGGGTGACCACCTTCATGGACGCGCTGGCGTCCGAGGAGGGCATGGAGGCCTTCACCGCCCTCGCCAAGGAGGGCAAGCTCACCGCCCGGGCCTACTTCGCCCCGCTCGTCAACGTCGGCGACAAGGACCCGGTCGGCAAGGTGCGCGCCCTGCGCGACCGGTACGACGGGGGCGCCGTCAAGGCCGCGGCGGGGATCGCCGTACGCAACACCAAGCTCTTCCTCGACGGCGTGCTCCAGTACCCGGCGCAGACCGCCGGTCTGCTCCAGCCCTATCTGGAGTGCGGCCACGGCGAGTGCCGCCCCGGCAAGCGGACCGGCGCGCAGTACTGGAAGCAGGAGCAGCTCGACTCCATCGTGGCGGAGCTGACCACGGCGGGCTTGGACCCGCATGTCCACGCCATCGGCGACCGCTCGGTCCGTACCGCCCTCAACGCCTTCGCCCGCGTCCGCGAGCGGGGCGACCGCCGCAGCCGGCTGACCGTCGCCCACGCCGAACTGGTGGACCCCGCCGACATCAAGCGCTTCGCCCGGCTCGACGTGGTCGCCGCGATGGGGTTCCACTGGGCCAAGCCCGCCCCCGACTCCGTGGAGTCGGTCAAGCCCTACCTGGGCGCCAAGCGGTGGTCGAACTACGAACCGGAGGGGGACATCCTCGCCGGCGGCGGCCGGATATCCCTGGGCAGCGACTGGCCGGTCGACCCGCTGGACGAGTGGACCGCCATCAAGACGGCGATCACCCGGACCGCCGCGCCCGGCAGCGAGTACGCCGCGCAGGGGCCGATGACCCCGCATCAGCGCATCAGCCGCGCGGCCGCCCTGCGCGCTGCCACCCTCAACGGCGCCTACCAGCTGCGGCAGGAGGATCACACCGGTTCACTGGAGGCCGGCAAGTTCGCCGACCTCATCGTGCTGGACCGCAATGTGATGAAGGTCCCCGAGGAGGAGATCGCCGGGACGAAGGTGCTGCTGACCATGGTCGGCGGCCGGGTCGTGCACGGCTCGCTGGATCTGGAATAGGCCCCGGGGGATCTGGAATAGGCCCCGGGCAGACCCCCTTCCGTGCCCGGCGGGGCCGCCGGGCACGGAAGGGACGCGTCAGACGCGGACGCCGACGGACCTCAGATAGGCGAGCGGGTCGATGTCGGAGCCGTAGCCGGGACCGGTGCGGATCTCGAAGTGCAGGTGCGGGCCGGTGCTGTTGCCGGTGGAGCCGGAGCGGGCGATCCGCTGGCCGCCGCCCACCTGCTGCCCGGCCCGCACACTGAGGGCGGAGAGGTGGGCGTACTGGCTGTAGCGGCCGTCGTGGTGGCGGATCACGATCTGGTAGCCGTAGGAACCGGCCCAGCCCGCCGAGACGATCCGGCCGGGCGCCACCGCCTTGACGGAGGTGCCGGTGGGGACGGCGAAGTCGACACCGGTGTGGTAGCCGCTGGCCCAGGAGGAGCCCGCCTTGCGGTACGCGGTGCTCGGGCCTGCCTCCACCGGGGCGCTGAACCCGGCGGCGGTCCGCGGCTTGGCGGCCGCCTGCTGCGGCTTCGGCTTGGCCGCCTGCTGCCGGGGCTTGGGCTTGGCCGCGTCGGGTCTCGCCTGGGACTTGGCCGCCGGTCTGGTCTCGTTCGGCGGCTTCGCCGTGGTCTTGGGCTTGGTCTTCGGCGTGGTCTTGGGCGTGGAGGTTTCCGGACGCGGGCGTTCCGTGCGCGGCTTCTCCGTCACCGGGCCGGCCGCGGTACCGCGCAGCGCGAGCCGCTGACCGGGGAAGATCAGGTCCGGGTCGGAGCCGATCACGGTGCGGTTCTCCGCGTAGAGCCGCTGCCAGCCGCCGCTGACCCGCTCGGTGCGGGCGATACCCGAGAGCGAGTCGCCCCGTGCCACGGTGTAGCTCTCGCGCTTGCCCGGCACGGTGGTGGGCGTGGCGGCCGGCTGCTTCGGCTGGGCCTTGGCGCTCCGCTTGCGCGGAGAGGTGCTGTCCCGGCCGGTGTCCTCCCCGGTGGTGCGGACCCGCTCGCCGCGGTCGCCGTTCGGGGAGATGGCGGGGGCGTCGCCGCCGCGGGTGAGTCCGGCCTTGACCGAGCAGGCGGGCCAGGCGCGCGGGCCCTGGCCGTCCAGGACCTTCTCGGCGACGGCTATCTGCTGGTCCTTGGTGGCGAGGTCGGCGCGCGGCGCGTACCGCGTCCCGCCGAAGGCCTCCCAGGTGGACTGGGTGAACTGCAGGCCGCCGTAGTAGCCGTTGCCGGTGTTGATGTCCCAGTCGTCGGTGGACTCGCAGGCCGCGACCTTGTCCCAGGTGTCCACCGAGGCCGCCTCGGCCGTTCCGGCCGCCATCAGCGGCAGGGCCATGCCGGCGCCGCTCGCGGTGACGGTCAGCGAAGCCCGGTTGAGGCGGCTCGGCTGGTACCGCCGGTGTCGTCCGCGTAAGGCCATGGGTGGGTCTCCCCCCTTGCACAGGTCAGCGGCGGCCCAAGCTAGAGGGTGGGGCGGCCGGTGACAAGGGGCGGTGCCGATGTCACCTTCGGTGAGAGCGGGGCCGGCGGGATGGACGGGATGCGGGGGCAGTGCGTGCGGCGAGGCGGACGTTGCGGTGAATGACCCGCTCAGGTGGTGCGTACGGGTACGGGACCGGGGAAGGCAACCGCTGGTGACCGGGGCGTACGCGGGGCGCGCGGCATCGCGTCGGCGCGCACCCGTTCACCGGCCGGCCCGACGGCCCGGTCCGTCCGCCGGGACGCCATGAACCACCACCGAACAGCACAGGAGTACGCATATGAGCGGTACAGCCCAGATCGGTGTCACCGGGCTCGCGGTGATGGGCCGCAATCTGGCCCGGAACTTCGCCCGCAACGGCCTCACCGTCGCCCTGCACAACCGGACCCAGGCCCGTACCGACGCGCTGGTCGAGGAGTTCGGGGAGGAGGGCAACTTCGTTCCCACCGCCAGTGCGGAGGAGTTCGTGGCCGCGCTGGAGCGGCCCCGGCGGCTGGTGGTCATGGTGAAGGCGGGTGAGCCGACGGACGCGGTCATCGAGGAGTTCGCCCCGCTGCTGGAGGACGGCGACGTCATCATCGACGGCGGCAACGCCCACTTCGAGGACACCCGGCGCCGGGAGCGGGAGCTGCGCGAGCGCGGCATCCACTTCGTGGGGGCGGGGATCTCCGGCGGTGAGGAGGGGGCGCTGAACGGGCCCAGCATCATGCCGGGCGGCTCGGCCGAGTCGTATGAGTCGCTCGGCCCGCTACTGGAGCGGATCGCGGCCAAGGCGCCGGACGGCACTCCGTGTGTGAGCCATGTCGGCCCCGACGGGGCCGGGCACTTCGTCAAGATGGTGCACAACGGCATCGAGTACGCGGACATGCAGCTGATCGGCGAGGCGTACCACCTGCTGCGGTCGGTGGCGGGCTACTCGCCGGCCAAGATCGCCGAGACCTTCCGCGGCTGGAACGAGGGCCGGCTGGACTCGTACCTCATCGAGATCACCGCGCAGGTGCTGGCGCACACCGACGCCGCCACCGGCAAGCCGTTCGTGGACGTGGTGGCCGACCAGGCGGAGCAGAAGGGCACCGGCCGCTGGACGGTGCAGATCGCGCTGGACCTCGGGGTGCCGGTGTCGGGGATCGCGGAGGCGGTGTTCGCCCGCTCGCTGTCCGGTCACGCCGGGCTGCGGGAGGCCTCCCGGTCGCTGCCCGGTCCCACCGCCCAGCCGTTGGACGAGGCGGAGGCGGCGCGGTTCGCCGACCGGGTGGAGCAGGCCCTCTACGCGTCGAAGATCGTCTCGTACACCCAGGGCTTCCATATGATCCGGGCCGGCAGCGAGGCGTACGACTGGGAGGTGGACCTCGGCGCGGTGGCCTCGCTGTGGCGGGCCGGCTGCATCATCCGGGCGGCGTTCCTGGACCGGATCCGCACCGCGTACGACGCCCAGCCGGGGCTGCCCAGCCTGCTGGGCGACAAGGAGTTCGCCGCGGAGATCGGCGCGGCGCAGGACGACTGGCGCGAGGTGGTCGCCACCTCGGCGCGCCAGGGCGTCCCGGCCCCCGGCTTCGCGGCGGCCCTCTCCTACTACGACGCCCTGCGCGCCGACCGCCTCCCGGCCGCGCTCACCCAGGGCCAGCGGGACTACTTCGGCGCGCACACCTACCGGCGCACCGACCGGGACGGGGTGTTCCACACCCTCTGGGGCGGCGACCGCTCCGAGGTCAGCGCGGACTGACCCGGAATCCCGCCGGGCTTACGGGCGGGCACGGGCCCGGGCCCCCAGCCGAGGCAGCCGCCGGTGGTGCCGTCCAGCAGCCAGACGGTGACGGTCTCGCCGGACTGCTTG
>NZ_JBEYXH010000018.1:0-139497 GCF_040644755.1 Streptomyces sp. NPDC046887 | reverse complement strand
CCAGACCCCACCGACACCGCCTCCGGGCGGCCGATTCGCCGGGCCATCGGACCCGTTCTCCTGGGTGCCGGACCCCGGCGTTGTTCCCGGGCGCGCTGCCGGTGCGGTCGTGGATCAGCGCGGGTAGCCGATCCCCGCCAGGTCCTCGGCCGGCTCACCGAGGCGGCCCGGAACCAGCCCTTGCTCATCCCGGCAGCTCCGCTGTCTCCGACCAGCGCCGGGAGCAGGTGTAGGCGTGCCAGCCGGGGTCAGGGCAGACGACGGCTTCCAGGGCGGCCGGCGCACGGCAGTGGTCGCGCGGCTCGGTGATGCCGGGCAGCCGGCCGGCGACGGTGTGAACGGTCATGGCCACCATGGAAGCGGACACCACTGACAACGGGTCCGATGGCCCGGCGAATCGGCCGCCCGGAGGCGGTGTCGGTGGGGTCTGGTAGGAATTCGGTGTGAGCAGCGAGCAGGAGAAACCCGAGGCCGGAGCGGTCGAACCGCCCGAGCAGCTCGCGCTGATCCGGGAGACCGTCCGCACCGCGAACGTCCCCCGGGCCAAGCCCCGCACCTGGCGCGGCGCGGCCCTCGCCAAGGAGCTGCCGGTCGCCCGGGTCGTGGTCAACAAGGGCGTGCTCCATCTCGACCAGTTCTTCGACTACGCCGTCCCCGAGGAGCTGGACGAGGCCGCGCAGCCGGGGGTGCGGGTCCGGGTCCGGTTCGGGGCGGGCGCCCACCAGGTGCGCGGCGGCCGGCGCGAGGGCGGCCGGCTCATCGACGGCTTCCTGGTGGAGCGGCGCGCCGAGTCCGACTACGCCGGGCCGCTCGCCGCCCTCGCCGACGTGGTCTCACCCGAACCGGTGCTCAGCGCCGAGCTGCTCGGCCTCGCCCGCGCCGTGGCCGACCGGTACGCGGGCAGCCTCGCCGACGTACTCCAGCTCGCGGTGCCGCCCCGCAGCGCCCGCGCCGAGCGCCGCCCCTCGCCCGAGCCGCTGCCCCCGCCGCCCGCCCCGGAAGCCGGCAGCTGGAGCCGGTACGACCAGGGGGAGGCGTTCCTCGCCGCGCTCACCCAGGGCGCCTCGCCCCGCGCGGTCTGGAACGCGCTGCCCGGGCCGCACTGGGCCGACGAACTGGCCCGCGCCATCGCCGCCGCCCTCGCCTCCGGACGAGGCGCGCTGGTCGTCGTCCCCGACGGCCGGGCCGCCGCCCGGGTGGACGCCGCGCTCACCACCGCCCTCGGGGAGGGCCGGCACGCCCTGCTCACCGCCGAGGCCGGACCCGAGCGGCGGTACGCCCAGTGGCTCGCCGTCCGCCGGGGCGCGGTGCGGGCCGTCGTCGGCACCCGGGCGGCGATGTTCGCCCCGGTCAAGGACCTCGGACTGGTCGCCATCTGGGACGACGGGGACGGCAGCCACAGCGAGCAGCACGCCCCGCTGCCGCACGCCCGGGAGGTCCTGCTGCTGCGCGCCGCCCATGAGGGCTGCGGCTTCCTGCTCGGCGCCACCGGCTGCACCGTGGAGGCCGCGCAGCTGGTGCAGACCGGCTGGGCCCGCCCGCTGCTCGCCCCCCGCCACGAGGTCCGGGCCGCCGCGCCCCTGGTCCGCACCGTCGGCGACAACGAGCTGGCCCGCGACGAGGCCGCCCGCGCCGCCCGGCTGCCCACCCTGGCCTGGCAGGCCGTACGCGAGGGCCTGAAGACCGGCCCCGTGCTGGTGCAGGTGCCCCGCCGCGGCTATGTCCCTCGTCTCGCCTGCGAGCTGTGCCGCACCCCGGCGCGCTGCCGCCACTGCTCCGGCCCCCTGGAGGCCCCCGGGGGCCAGGACTCGCTGCGCTGCGGCTGGTGCGGGCGGGGCGCCCCCGACTGGCACTGCCTCACCTGCGGGGCGCCCCGGCTGCGCGCCCAGGTGGTGGGCGCCCGGCGCACCGCCGAGGAACTGGGCCGCGCCTTCCCCGCGGTGCCGGTGCGCACCTCCGGCCGCGACCACATCCTGGACACCGTGCCGGACCGGCCGGCCCTGGTCGTCAGCACCCCCGGCGCCGAGCCGGTCGCCGAGGGCGCCGGCTACGCGGCCGCGCTGCTGCTCGACGGCTGGGCCATGCTGGGCCGCCCCGACCTGCGGGCCGGGGAGGAGGCCCTGCGCCGCTGGATCGACGCCGCCGCGCTGGTACGCGGCCAGGACGACGGCGGCATGGTCGTGGTGGTCGCCGAGCCGACGCTCCGCCCGGTGCAGGCGCTGGTCCGCTGGGACCCGGTGGGCCACGCCCAGCGGGAGCTGGCCGAGCGCGCCGAGCTGGGTTTCCCGCCGGTCTCCCGGATGGCGTCCGTGACGGGCCGGCCGGAGGCGGTGGCGGCCTTTCTGGCGGGAGCCGAGCTGCCGGGAGACGCCGAGGTGCTGGGCCCCGTGCCGCTGCCGCCCCGCTCCCCGGGCGCCCCGCGCCGGACCGGCGACCCGCCGCCGGGCGAGGAGTGGGAGCGCGCCCTGCTGCGAGTACCGCCGGGCAGCGGGGCCGCCCTCGCCGCGGCGCTCAAGGCCGCGCAGGCGGGACGGCTGGCGCGGGGCGGCGACGACCCGGTGCGGGTCCGGGTGGACCCCCCGGACATCGGCTGAGCCTCGGCGGGCCGGGCGAGCGGAGGCGGGGCGGACCTCTGCCCTGTGCGTGGGGTGGGCGCGGCCCTGCTGTCGGCCGTGGCGGCGGCCCCGGGAGCGGCCGCCGAGCCCGCCGGTGTTCTCGCGCGGCCGGGGGTGTGCGGCTGCCGCCCGCCGGGGAGGAGGGGCGGGCGGCAGCCGGTCGGGGGGAGGTCAGCCGTTGCGCGGGGCGGGGAAGGCGCTGGGGCGGACGTCCTCGCGGAGCGTCCGGGTGGCGGCGGTGGGCTGCTGCGGCATGGGCATGGAGCGGGCGGCGGGGACGGTGGGCACCGTCCTGGTCCCCGGCTCACTCTGCTCGGGGCCGCCGGCGACCGGCTGCGGGGTCGGGCGGCGCGTGCCGTAGCGGCGGTGGACGGCCTGCTTGGTCACACCGAGGGCGGAGCCCACCGCGTCCCACGAGAAGCCGAGCGAGCGGTCGAAGTCCACCGCGGCGGTGACCAGGGTCTCGACGCTGTCGCGCAACTCCTGGGCGAGCCGGACCGTGGGGGCGGGGGCCCGGCCGTAGACGACGAAGCCCGTGGCGGGTCCCGATCGCCGCGGACGGTAGACATTGCCGAGCTGTGCGGTGAGCGTGCGCAATGCGTCCACCTGCCGGCGGACCCGCTCGATGTCCCGCACCAGCAGGTGCAGGCTCGCCCGGGCCTGGGCGTCGTGGGTTGCGTGGTCGGCCATGAGGAGCCTCTCGAACCGGCGTCGGAAAGGGGCGGGCCGCGCGCGGCGACCCTTGGTCGGTCAATCCGTCTTGACCAACGCGCCACGCTCGGCGGGGTCACGCTGCGGATGCGTATCCGCATATGCGAGTGCCCTCGGGCGGGCGGCGGCGGGGGGTTAGGCCGCCGGGCGGACCCGGTCGACGGCGGCGCAAGGCGCCCACCGCGGCGCGAGGCGCCCACCGCGGCGCGAGGCGCCCACCGCACTAGACTGGTGCGCTGCCCACCGCCGGACCAACAGACAGGCAGCCAGACCCCGATGAAGCTCGTCTTCGCAGGCACCCCCGAGGTCGCCGTTCCCGCCCTGGACGCTCTGATCGCCTCCGGGCGGCATGAGGTGGCCGCCGTTGTGACCCGGCCCGACGCGCCCGCGGGGCGGGGGCGGCGGCTGGTGGCCAGTCCGGTCGCGCAGCGGGCCGAGGAGGCGGGGATCGAGGTGTTGAAGCCGGTCCGGCCGCGGGACGAGGAGTTCTTGGGCAGGTTGCGGGAGATCGCGCCGGACTGCTGCCCGGTGGTGGCGTACGGCGCGCTGCTGCCCAAGGTCGCGCTGGACGTGCCGGCCCGGGGCTGGGTGAACCTGCACTTCTCGCTGCTGCCGGCATGGCGCGGCGCCGCTCCGGTGCAGCACTCGATCATGGCGGGGGACCAGACCACGGGCGCGTCGACGTTCCTGATCGAGGAGGGGCTGGATTCGGGGCCGGTGTACGGAGTGGTGACCGAGGACGTGCGGCACACGGACACGAGTGGGGACCTGCTGACCCGGTTGGCGTTCGCCGGGGCGGGGCTGCTCGCGGCGACCATGGACGGGATCGAGGACGGCACGCTCCAGGCGGTGCCGCAGCCGGCGGACGGGGTGAGCCTGGCGCCGAAGATCACCGTGGAGGACGCCCGGCTGGACTTCGCGGCGCCGGCGCTGCGGGTGGACCGGATGGTGCGCGGCTGCACCCCCGCGCCGGGGGCGTGGACGGTGTTCCGGGGGGAGCGGCTGAAGGTGGTGCAGGCGCTGCCGGTGCCGGAGCGGAGCGAGCTGGCACCGGGTGAGCTGGCGGTGGCGAAGAACAACGTGTGGGCCGGGACCGGGTCGCACGCGGTGGAGCTGCTGTGGGTGCAGCCGCAGGGCAAGAAGCCGATGCGGGGTGCGGACTGGGCGCGCGGGGTGCGGATCGCCCCCGGGGAGCGGCTGGGGGCCGGGGACGTAGGCTGAGAGGGTTCAGCCTTTTCGATCCGCGGAGCACCTTTTGAGCGAGCAGTCCCGTCGCCGTCCGTCCACGCCGTACCGCCGCCCCAAGAAGGACCCGGTGCGGATGCTCGCGTTCGAGGCGCTGAGGGCGGTGGACGAGCGCGACGCCTACGCGAACCTGGTGCTGCCGCCGCTGCTGCGCAAGGCGCGGGAGAACAACGAGGGGTTCGAGGCACGGGACGCGGCGCTGGCCACCGAGCTGGTGTACGGCACCCTGCGCCGGCAGGGCACCTATGACGCGGTGATCGCGGCCTGTGTGGACCGGCCGCTGCGCGAGGTGGACCCGCCGGTGCTGGACGTGCTGTCGCTGGGCGCGCACCAGTTGCTGGGTACGAGGATCCCGACGCACGCCGCGGTGTCGGCGAGCGTGGAGCTGGCCCGGGTGGTGCTGGGGGACGGGCGCGCCAAGTTCGTCAACGCGGTGCTGCGGCGGATCGCCCAGCGGGATCTGGACGGGTGGCTGGAAGAGGTCGCCCCGCCGTACGAGGAGGACGCCGAGGACCATCTGGCCGTGGTGCACTCGCATCCGCGGTGGGTGGTGTCGGCGCTGTGGGACGCGCTGGGAGGGGGCCGGGCGGGTATCGAGGACCTGCTGGAGGCGGACAACGAGCGGCCCGAGGTGACGCTGGTGGCGCGCCCGGGCCGGATCGGGCAGGACGAGCTGCTGGCGGCGGTCGGCGAGGACGCGCTGCCCGGGCGCTGGTCGCCGTACGCGGTGCGGCTGGCCGAGGGCGGCGAGCCCGGGGCGCTGGCGGCGGTCGCCGAGGGCCGGGCCGGGGTGCAGGACGAGGGCAGCCAGCTGGTGGCCGTGGCGCTGGCCAACGCCCCGCTGGAGGGGCCGGACGGGCGGTGGCTGGACGGGTGCGCCGGGCCTGGCGGCAAGGCGGCGCTGCTGGGTGCGCTGGCGGCACAGCGGGGCGCGCAGCTGGTGGCCGCGGAGAAGCAGCCGCACCGGGCGCGGCTGGTGGAGCGGGCGCTCGCGGGCAACCCCGGCCCGTACCAGGTGATCACCGCCGACGGCACCCGGCCGCCGTGGGTGCCGGGGTCGTTCGACCGGGTGCTGGTCGATGTGCCGTGCTCGGGGCTCGGGGCCTTGCGGCGCCGTCCGGAGGCGCGGTGGCGGCGGCGTCCGGAGGATCTGGAGGGCTTCGCTCCGTTGCAGCGCGCGCTGCTCACCGAGGCGCTGGCATCGGTACGGGTCGGCGGGGTGGTCGGGTACGCGACCTGCTCGCCGCATCCGGCGGAGACCCGGGCCGTGGTGGACGACGTACTCAAGCGCACCGGGGGCGCGGAGCTGCTGGACGCCCGGCCGCTGATGCCGGGGGTCCCGGCGCTGGGGGACGGCCCCGATGTGCAGCTGTGGCCGCATCTGCACGGTACGGACGCGATGTATCTGGCGCTGCTGCGGCGGACCGGCTGAGACTTCGCGAGAAAGTTCAGGGAAATCGGTCGGAGGATGTCGAGGACGCGCGGGCTGCTCCGTCCTCGGGGTGAAGGCGGCCACAATGGGCCGCACTCGGACCGAGGAGACCACGATGGCCAAGTACCTGCTGCTCAAGCACTACCGGGGCGCTCCGGCGGCGGTCAACGACGTGTCCATGGACCGCTGGACGCCGGAGGAGATCTCGGCGCACATCCAGTACATGAACGACTTCGCGGCGCGGCTGGTGGAGACGGGGGAGTTCGTCGGTGAGCAGGCGCTCTCGCCGGAGGGGATGTGGGTCCGCTACGACGGCGAGGGGCGGCCGCCGGTCACCGACGGGCCGTTCGCCGAGACCAAGGACCTCATCGCCGGCTGGATGATCATCGACGTGGACAGCCATGAGCGGGCCGTGGAGCTGGCCGGCGAGCTGTCGGCGGCTCCGGGCAAGGACGGGAAGCCGATCCACGAGTGGCTGGAGCTGCGCCCGTTCCTGACCGCGCTGCCGATCGTCACGGAGTGACCCGGCCGATGGACGAGGCCCTGCTCAGGGGGCTGGTGCCGGGTGTGCTGGGGATCCTCGTCCGCCGCGGAGCCGATTTCGCGGCGGCCGAGGACGCCGTGCAGGACGCCCTGGTGGAGGCGGTGCGGGTGTGGCCCGGGGAGCCTCCGCGCGACCCGAAGGGCTGGCTGGTGACGGTGGCCTGGCGCCGGTTCCTGGACGCGACCCGGGCGGATGCCTCGCGGCGGCGGCGCGAGGACCTGGTGGGGGAGGAGCCGGAGCCCGGGCCGGTGCCGGGGGCGGACGACACGCTCTGGCTGTACTTCCTGTGCGCCCATCCGTCGCTGACGCCCTCGTCCGCGGTGGCGCTCACCCTGCGCGCGGTCGGCGGGCTGACCACCCGGCAGATCGCCCGGGCCTATCTGGTGCCCGAGGCGACCATGGGGCAGAGGATCAGCCGGGCGAAGAAGACGGTCGCCGGGGTGGGGCTGGAGCGGCCCGGTGAGGTCGCCACCGTGCTGCGCGTGCTCTATCTGGTCTTCAACGAGGGGTACTCGGGCGATGTCGACCTGGCCGCCGAGGCGATCCGGCTCACCCGGCAGCTGGCGGCCGCGGTCGACCACCCCGAGGTGGCGGGGCTGCTCGCGCTGATGCTGCTGCACCACGCCCGGCGGGCCGCCCGTACCGCGCCGGACGGGGCGCTGGTGCCGCTCGCCGAGCAGGACCGCGGGCGCTGGGACACCGGGGCGATCGCCGAGGGCGTCGCCATTCTGCAGGCGGCGCTGGGCCGGGACCGGCTGGGCGAGTTCCAGGCCCAGGCCGCGATCGCGGCGCTGCACGCCGACGCGCCCACCGCCGGGGAGACCGACTGGCCGCAGATCGTGGAGTGGTACGACGAGTTGGTGCGGCTGACCGGCAGCCCGGTGGTCCGGCTGAACCGCGCGGTGGCCGTCGGCGAGGCGGACGGCCCCCGGGCGGGTCTGGCGGCGCTCGCGGAGCTGGACCCGGCGCTGCCGCGCTACCCGGCGGTGGCGGCGTATCTCCGCGAACGGGACGGCGACCCGGTGGCGGCGGCCCGGCTCTACGCCGAGGCGGCCCGCCAGGCCCCGAACCTCCCCGAGCGCGACCACCTGACCCGCCAGGCCGCCCGTCTCCACGCCCACCGGGAGGATTGACGAGACCCCGGTGGTGCACCGCGAAAGCGGCAAACGCGGCACCGGTCCTCCGTACCCGGGGAGACGGGGGTGCGGAAAGGGCCGGAAGGCATGGCAGGCTTGGGCCATGGCCCAGATCAACCCCAGCATCCTGTCCGCCGACTTCGCCCGCCTCGCCGACGAGGCGCGGGCCGTCGAAGGGGCCGACTGGCTCCATGTGGACGTCATGGACAACCACTTCGTGCCCAACCTCACCCTGGGCGTGCCCATCGTGGAGTCGCTGCGCAAGGCGACGGACATCCCGCTGGACTGCCATCTGATGATCGAGGACCCGGACCGCTGGGCCCCGCAGTACGTGGAGGCGGGGGCCGGGTCGGTCACCTTCCATGTGGAGGCGGCCGCCGCCCCGGTGCGGCTGGCGCGGGAGATCCGGGCCAAGGGGGCGCGGGCCTCGATGGCGCTGAAGCCGGCCACCCCGATCGAGCCGTACGAGGACCTGCTGTCCGAGCTGGACATGGTGCTGATCATGACCGTGGAGCCCGGCTTCGGCGGGCAGGCGTTCCTGGACATCATGCTGCCCAAGATCCGCCGCACCCGGGACCTGGTCGCCAAGCACGGGCTGGACGTCTGGGTGCAGGTGGACGGCGGGGTGTCGGCGTCCACGGTCGAGCGGTGCGCGGAGGCCGGCGCCGATGTCTTCGTGGCCGGCAGCGCGGTCTACGGGGCCGAGGACCCGGCCGCCGCGGTGCGCGGGCTGCGCGAGCAGGCGGCCGCGGCGGCCAAGGGCGCGGCCTGGGCGTGCGGCCACTGAGCCACCGGGAGATGAACGAAGCCCCACAGGACCGATCACGGACCGCCGGATCTGCGAGGATGACGGTCCGACGTGAACGTGTGAACAGCAGTGAGGAGAGCGCGGTGTCTGCTATGTCGGCGGGACGGCCAGCCCTGCGGATGGGACCCGCGGAGCTCGTACAGGCCGCGGCCATGGCCCGCCGCTTCTACCTGGAGGGGAAGTCCAAGATCCAGATCGCCGAGGAGTTCGGCGTCAGCCGCTTCAAGGTGGCCCGGGTCCTGGAGACCGCCCTCGAACGCGACCTCGTCCGTATCGAGATCCGCGTCCCCGCCGAGCTGGACGCCGAGCGCTCCGACGCCCTGCGCGCCAGATACGGGCTGCGGCACGCCGTGGTCGTCGAGTCCCCGCCGGAGGGCGAGGACGCCTCCCCGGACCCGGAGAACCTGGGCGAGGTGGCCGCCGACCTGCTGGGCGAGCTGGTCGCCGAGGGGGATGTGCTGGGGCTGGCCTGGGGCCGTTCCACCATCCACATGGCCGCCGCCCTGGACCGGTTGCCGCCGTGCACGGTGGTCCAGCTGACCGGGGTGTACGACGCGGGCACCGCCGAGCGCGGCTCGGTGGAGGCGGTGCGCCGCGCCGCCCAGGTCTCCGGCGGCGAGGCCCACCCCATCTACGCGCCGATGCTGCTGCCCGACCCGGCCACCGCCGCCGCGCTGCGCAACCAGACCGGTATCGCCCGGGCCTTCGACTACTTCGACAAGGTCACCGTCGCCGCGGTCTCCATCGGCTCCTGGGAGCCGGGTATCTCCACCGTCCACGACATGCTCAGCGACGAGGAGCGCGCCCACTACGCCTCGCTCGGGGTGGCCGCCGAGATGTCCGCCCACCTCTTCGACGCCTCCGGCCGCCGGGTCGGCCGCGACCTGGTCGAGCGCTGCATCGCCGTGGAGGCCGACCGGCTGCGCCGTATCCCCGAGGTCGTCGCCATCGCGGGCGGCCAGCGCAAGGCGGCGGCCATCGGCGCCGTACTCCGCTCCGGGCTGGTCACCAGCCTGGTCACCGACACCTCGGCCGCGGACTACCTGCTCACCGAGTTCACGCCCGGCCCGCGCCCCGCGCTGGACCGCGCCGACCCGGACGAGTGAGGCCGCGCGGCGGGGCTTGGAGGATGCGACGAGGGGGCCGGGCGGGGCCTGGAGGTTCCGTCTGAGGCGTACGCCTGCGCGGGCGTGGGAGAATGAAGTACGTGCGATTTCCCCCGGGCTGATGATCTGACCGGGGCCGACTCCGATCGACTGGGATGTTCAGCACGTGCGTTTCCTCAATGACCTGAAGCCGCCGTACGACCTCACGTACGACGACGTGTTCATGGTGCCGAGCCGCTCGGCCGTGGGCTCCCGTCAGGGCGTGGACCTCGCTTCTCCCGACGGCACCGGGACCACCATCCCGCTGGTCGTCGCCAATATGACCGCGATCGCGGGCCGCCGGATGGCCGAGACCGTCGCCCGCCGCGGCGGTCTCGTCGTCATCCCGCAGGACATCCCGATCGAGGTCGTCACCGACGTCATCACCTGGGTCAAGAGCCGCCACCATGTGCTCGACACCCCGATCGTGCTGGAGCCCCACCAGACCGTCGCGGACGCCCTGTCGCTGCTGCCCAAGCGCGCCCACAACGCTGGTGTGGTGGTGGACGAGGACCAGCGCCCGGTCGGCGTGGTCACCGACCGCGACCTGAGCGGAGTGGACCGCTTCACCCAGCTCTCCGAGGTCATGTCCAAGGACCTGCTGCTGCTGGACGCGGACATCGACCCGCGCGAGGCGTTCAACACCCTCGACCAGCGCAACCGCCGCTACGCCCCCGCGGTGGACGCCGACGGCCGGCTGGCCGGCATCCTCACCCGCAAGGGCGCCCTGCGCGCCACCCTCTACACCCCGGCCGTGGACGCCAGGGGGCGGCTGCGGATCGCCGCCGCCGTGGGCATCAACGGCGATGTGGCCGGCAAGGCCAAGCAGCTGCTCGACGCCGGGGCGGACACCCTGGTCATCGACACCGCGCACGGCCACCAGGAGTCGATGATCGCCGCCATCCGCGTGGTCCGCGCCCTGGACCCGCGGGTGCCGATCGCGGCCGGCAACATCGTCGCCGCCGAGGGCGTCCGCGACCTGATCGAGGCCGGCGCCGACATCGTCAAGGTCGGGGTGGGCCCCGGCGCCATGTGCACCACCCGGATGATGACCGGCGTGGGCCGCCCGCAGTTCTCCGCGGTGCTGGAGTGCGCCGCCGAGGCGAGGAAGTACGGCAAGCACGTCTGGGCCGACGGCGGGGTGCGCCACCCGCGCGACGTCGCCATGGCGCTGGCCGCCGGCGCCTCCAATGTGATGGTCGGCTCCTGGTTCGCCGGCACCTACGAGTCCCCCGGCGACCTCCAGCAGGCCGCCGACGGCCGGCTCTACAAGGAGTCCTTCGGCATGGCCTCCGCGCGCGCCGTGCGCAACCGCACCAGCGAGGAGTCCGCGTACGACCGGGCCCGCAAGGCGCTGTTCGAGGAGGGCATCTCGCACTCCCGGATGTTCCTCGACCCCGAGCGCCCGGGCGTGGAGGACCTGATCGACTCGGTGATCGCCGGCGTCCGCTCGTCCTGCACCTACGCGGGCGCGGGCTCCCTGGCGGAGTTCGCCGAGAAGGCCGTGGTCGGGGTGCAGAGCGCCGCCGGGTACGCCGAGGGCAAGCCGCTGCACGCCAGCTGGAGCTGACGCCGACCGGGCTTCCTCACCGGGCCGTCTCCGCCGCGGGGCGGGGGCGGCCCTTCGCCGTGCCTGCCGTGGTGCCTAGGCGGCGGCCACGGCGGCGGGCCGGCTGCGGGCCCAGACGGCGCGGATCGTCTTCCCGGCGGCGTGCGGGCGGACCTCCAGCCGGTTGGCCAGCGCCTGCACCAGATGCCAGCCGAACCCGCCACCGCCGGAGAAGTCCGGCGCACGGGGCTCGGGGGCGGCCGGACTGGAGTCGTCCACCTCCACGGACAGCTCGTCCCCGGCGGTGCCCAGCCGCAGCCGCCACCGGCTCCCGGCGTGGCGCAGGGCGTTGGCGGTCAGCTCGGTGACGACCAGCTGGACGGCGGACACATCGGCCCAGGGGCAGTACTCCGCCAGAAAACGCGCGGTGGCCTCACGCGCCGAGGCGGAGTCGGCACAGGGCGGGACTTCGACAACCATGGGCGGCTCCTTCGGTCGTTCACCGTCCGCTTACCCGCCCCTTGTGGGTGACACGCACCACTTCGTGCCGATGGGCTCCCTCAGGGCCGGGAGCGGCGAACGGTGAGCGCCACCGTGTCGTCCGGGTGCAGCACCATCGTGCGCATCTCCTCGGCGATGGCCGCCGGAAGTTCCGCTATCGGCCGCTCGCGCAGCCCGCAGGCCGCCTTGATCAGCCGCTGCTCGCCCTCCCGGGGGTCCCGGCGGCTCTCGGTCAGCCCGTCGGTGTAGAGGACCAGCAGGTCGCCGGGGTCGAGCCGGTCGTGCAGCAGCCCCTCGCTGCCGGGCAGCGGGAAGCCGATACCGCGTCCGCGCGCCTCCAGCAGCGAACCGGTGCCGTCGCCGCCGCGGACCAGCAGGGCCGGGGGATGGCTGCCGTTGGCCATGGCCAGCTCACCGGTGCGCGGGTCGAGCCGCACCACCTGCACGGTGGCCATCAGCTCGTGGTCGAAGGTGGCCAGCACCTCGTCGGTCCGGCCCACCAGCGACTCCAGCGGATGCCCCTCCAGGGCCAGGGTGCGCACCGCGTGGGTCACGTTGAGCGCGGCCCTGGTGCTGGTCAGCCCGTGGCCGAGGGCGTCCACCACGGTGATGTGCACGGTGCCGTCGGGGAGCACGAACCAGTCGTAGAGGTCGCCGCCGGTCGGGGCGTCCTTCTCGGCCGGCTCGTAGTGCACCGCCATCTCCAGGCCGTCCACCGCGACCGGGGCCGGCCGCAGGGCGTCCTCCAGCTGCCGCAGCATCCGCCCATGGGCCTGCCGCAGCTGCTCGTCGCGCTCCTCCAGCTGGACGTAGAGCGCCAGCACCCCGCTGTTGGTCTCGGACAGCTCGTGCTTGAGCTGCCGGTGGTCCTCGGCCAGCTCGTCCATCCCGGCGACCGCGGCGCGCAGCTCCTCCTCCAGCAGCTCGGTGGCGGCCGGGCCGTCCCGGTCCCCGGCCGCGGCCGGTTCCGCCGGGGCGGGCAGCCGCCAGACCGCGGCCGGTCCCGGCACCCGCTCGGCGGGCAGCGGCAGCCCGTCCAGCGAGGGGCCCTCGGAGGCGTACGGCAGATGGAGCCGTACGGTCAGCCGGTCCGGCTCCGTGCCGGTGTCCCGGGCGGTGGCCTGCGGGGGCACCGTCTCCAGCAGCACCGGGCGCCCCTCGGCCAGCTCCCCGGCGGCCACCCGGGCCGCGGACAGCGCCAGCCGGTAGCGGGTCTCCACCGGCAGTCCCGCGCGGTACGCCAGCAGCCGCAGCTCCTCGCGGAGCCCGCCGAGCGAGCTGTGGGTGGTGATCCGGTCGTTCATGGTCTTCTCCGGGTCCGGCCCGGGTGCCGGAAGGTATGGGGGCCGGTCGGGCCGGCGGTGGGGGTATGTGGGGGGTGTGGGGGTGCGGGGCGGCCCGCGGTGGGCGGGCGCGCGGTGCGGGCCATCAGCGGTCCTTCCAGCGGGCGGCGACCACGGTGGTGCCCTCGCCGGGGGCGCTGCGCACCCGGAACTCGTGCATCAGGCGCCGGGCCCCGCCGAGGCCGTGCCCCAGGCCCGAGCCGGTGGTGTAGCCGTCGGTGAGGCAGCGCTCCAGGTCGGCGATCCCGGGCCCCTCGTCGCTGACGGTGAGCCGCAGCCCGCGCCGGGTGCCGGAGGCCACCGGCTCGATCTCCACGGTGCCGCCGCCTCCGTACACATAGGCGTTGCGGGCCAGTTCGCTGATCGCGGTGACGATCCGGGTCTGGTCGACCAGACCGAAGCCGGCCTCCACGGTGGCCGCCCGCACCGCGTGACGGAGCGTCAGCAGGTCCTCCTCGGAGGCGGCCGGGTAGCGGCCCGCCGCTTCGGAGGGAACGGGCGGCTGGGCACGGGGAGCGGCGGCCGGGGGCCCGGCGGGGCGGTCACCCGGCGGGCGGGTGCCGGTCGTACGGTCCTCCGGCAGGCGGGTGCCGGTCGTACGGTCCTCCGGCGGGCGGTCGTCCGGCGGCCGCCGGGGCGCGACGACCGGGGCGCTCAGGGACCGCCTCTCACGCGGCAGGGCCATGGGGACCTCCCCGGCTGCTCGGTGGGCGGGGCGGGACTCCTCCGGGTACGGCAGGGCCGCTGAGTACCGGTGCTCCGCCGCGTGCGTCGGCCCGCCGGCGTACGGCGACCTCGCCCCGCGCGTCGGCCCGGCCGCGTACGGCAGACCCGCCCCGTATGCCCACCCGCCCGCGTACGCCGAAACGGCCGGGCGCGGTGGGGCGCTCGGCCGGGGTGGTGGGGGGCGTCATGCGGTCACCCGCCGGGGGCGGGCGGTGCCGCGGGTACGGGGCGGCGACTGGTTCACCGGGTACACAGGCACCTTTCGCGATCGGTGACGGGGAGGAGGGGCGGGCCGCGGGTTCTCGCGGCGACCGGCCGCCGGGCGGCCTTCCATCGTCGCACTCCGGCTGCCGCGTCCCCGGAGGTCCGGGACGGCGAGGGCGGTGGCCGTGCGTGCCGGCCACCGCCCTGTCGCCCCTCACCGGGCGGTGTGCCCCTGCACGGCCTCGCAAGGCCCGTCGGGTATGTCACATGGGGCGGCCCGCACACCGAAGGCGCGCACCGGCGCCGGACAGCTCCTCCGGTCCACGGCCCCTCCTCGCGTCGATGTCACCGATCGAAGGCGCTGCTACCCGGAGTTCGCGGCGGCATGCGCGCCCGTCGTGTCCTGTGCCGGTCGGGGCCGGTGGGGCAGCTCGGGCCAGTGGTCGCGCACGGCCGAGGCCACCGCGCGGGCGAGCCGGGCGTGCCCCTCGTCGTTCGGGTGGAGCCCGTCCGCGAGGTGCTCGGGGCCGAGCACGTCCCGTCCGGATAGCAGCGCCAGGAGCCGGTCGCCCGCGGCCGTGTGGTCCCGGGCAGCCTCCTCCATGGCGGTACGCAAGTCGGCGAGGGTGGCGCCCAGCGGGTTGGCGTTGGTCTCGGCCTCGGGCCGCAGCACGGGGGAGACCAGCAGCAGCGGGGTGCCCGGGTGGCCGGCCCGTACCAGGGAGAGGAACGCGCGGACCGTCTCGTACAACAGCGGGGCCGAATACGGCACCCCCGACCAGCAGTTGGTGCCGAAGGCCAGGGTGACCAGGGCGGCCCGCGGAAGGCTCGCCAGCTGCTGGGCCAGGGCGAGGTCGCCGCGCGCCGAGCCCGCGTAGCCGAGGTTGACCGGGTCGAGCCCGAGGGCCCGTCCGGCGGTCGCGGGCCAGGTGAGCGCGGGCCGGGTGGCGAGCCAGCCCTCGGTGATGGAGTCGCCGTGCACCAGCCAGCGCGGGCGGCGCGGGGCGGGGGCCAGCTCCCCGCCGAGCGCCCGGATCCCGGTGATCCGGGGCGCCTGGCTCTCCGGCGGGTAGACGGTGAAGGGGCCGTCGTTCCCTTTTCCGGGGGCGGGCAGCTCGATCACCACCTCGGACTTCTCGGCGGGCGGTGCCAGGACCTCCCGTACACACCGGCCGCCCTGCCACAGCGAGAAGCAGTGGGACAGCTCACGCATGGACCGGGGGGCCTCGGGTACACGCGCCCGGTAGCGCAGTGCCACGGCCCGGGTGCCGGGGGAGGCGGTGAACTCCAGCCGCACCCCGGTGGGCAGCTGGGCCCGGGCGGCGGTGTCCCACGGGAGCCGTGCCAGGTCGGCGGGGTCCGCCCGGACCGGACGGTCCTCGTCCCACCAGGCGGTGCCGCGCAGAAACGGCTCCGGGGCCGGCCAGTCGTCCATCGGGTCGTCCGCCTTCCTTCGGGGAGGTGAGGGGTGTGCGGTGCGCGGGAGCGCCGGAGGGTCTCCTGCCCCCGATGTTCGGATTCGTGTGCCAGGGCGCAATGTTTCCCCGTCCGCGGCCCCAGCACGCAATGATCATCCGTGGGAACGCAACAACGGTGCATTACGGACGCGAAGCGATGGGGTTTAGGCTCGTGCCCCGTACCAGGAGTGGCGGCGACCGTCAGCTCGGCGGTCTCCCCATCCCACGGGCTTCTTCCCGCTGCCCGCGAGACGCCGAAGGCGCCGCTTTCTTTCCCCGCAGCGACGAAGGAGCCCCCAGCAGTGCTGGACCAAGGCACAGCCTCTCCCGCCACCGAGCCACCCGCCCCCAAGGCGTCCGGCCTCTCCGTCCTCATGCGCCGCAAGCCGGTGGATGTGCTGGTCGACGAGGGTGGCAAGGGTGAAGGCGGCACGCTCCGCCGCACCCTGTCCATGTGGCAGCTGACCATGATCAGCATCGGTGCCACCCTCGGCACCGGCATCTTCGTCGTCCTCGGCGACAGCGTCCCCAAGGCCGGCCCGGCGGTCACCGTCTCCTTTGTGATCGCCGGTCTGACCGCCCTGTTCTCCGCGCTCTCCTACGCCGAGCTGGCCGGCTCCATCCCGGTCGCCGGCTCCTCGTACTCGTACACATACGCAACGATGGGCGAGCTGCTGGCCTGGGTCTGCGGCTGGGCCATGGTCCTGGAGTACGGCGTGTCGGTGGCCGCGGTCGCGGTCGGCTGGGGCGAGTACCTGAACAAGCTGCTGGAGGGGACGATAGGCGTCACCATCCCGGCGACCCTCTCCTCCGCGCCCGGCGAGGGCGGTGTGATCAACCTGCCCGGTCTGATCGTCGTCCTGCTGGCGATGGTCATGCTGCTGGGCGGCGCCCGTGAGTCCGCCCGGCTCAACACGATCATGGTCTTTGTGAAGGCCGCCGCGCTGCTGCTGTTCTGCGCCATCGGCTTCACCGGCTTCCAGTCCGGCAACTACGCCGACTTCATGCCGCTGGGCGTGGGCGGGATCGGCGCCGCCGCGTCGGTGCTCTTCTTCTCGTACATCGGCTTCGACGCCGCCTCCACCGCCGGTGAGGAGGCGAAGAACCCGCAGCGCGACCTGCCGCGCGCGCTGATGCTCTCGCTGGTCATCGTCACCGCGTTCTACGTGCTGGTCGCGGCCGTCGCCGTGGGCGCCTGGAAGTGGACCAAGTTCGAGACCGCCACCGCCCCGCTGACCTCGATCGTCAACGACGTCAGCGGCAACTCCCTGTGGGGCACCCTGCTGGCCGCCGGTGCCGTGATCTCCATCGCCAGCGTGGTGCTGACCGTGCTCTACGGCCAGACCCGGGTGCTGTTCGCGATGTCCCGCGACGGCCTGATGCCCAAGGTCTTCGCCAAGGTCAACGCCAAGACCGGCACGCCCCGCCGCAACACCGTGATCGTCTCGCTGTTCTGCGGCGCGCTGGCCTCGGTCATCCCACTGGGCGAGCTGGTCAACGCCACCAGCATCGGCACCCTCTTCGCCTTCGGCCTGGTCAACATCGCGGTGATCGTGCTGCGCCGCACCCGTCCCGACCTGAAGCGCTCCTTCCGGGTGCCGCTGGGCTGGACCTTCCCGATCCTGGGCTTCCTCGCCTGCGCCGCCAGCATGTCCCAGTTCATGGCCCCGACCTGGATCGTCTTCCTTGGCTGGATGGCCGCAGGTCTCGTGTTCTACTTCCTCTACGGCATGCGCCGCTCCCGACTGGCCACCGCAGAGAAGTGATCCACCCCCCGTGCGCCTGAACGATCTCGACGAACGCATCGTCCACGCCCTCGCCGAGGACGCCCGCCGTTCCTTCGCGGACATCGGATCGCTCGTCGGCCTCTCCGCCCCCGCCGTCAAGCGCCGGGTGGACCGGCTCCGCGCCGAAGGCGCCATCACCGGCTTCACCGTACGGGTGGACCCGGCGGCGCTGGGCTGGGAGACCGAGGGGTTCATCGAGATCTACGCACGGGGCAACACCTCGCCCGAGACCATCCAGCGCGGTCTTGAGCGCTATCCGGAAGTCGCGTCCGCCTCCACCGTCACCGGGGAGGCGGACGCGATCGTCCAGGTCTTCGCCTCCGACATGCGCCACTTCGAGCGGGTGCTGGAGCGCATCGCCGGGGAGCCGTTCGTGGAGCGCACCAAGTCGGTGCTGGTGCTGTCGCCCCTGCTGCGGCGCTTCTCCTCGGGCTCGCCCGCGTAATCCGTACGGGTCAGCGCACGGGGCGGGACGCTCACGCGCAACGAATCACCGTCTGATCGCTTACGTACGCAATAGATCGATGGTCGGTACGCAACGGTCGCGCCTTGTCCGGAATGAGCACCGGACCGTACCGTTTTGAACGTCCCCGGCACTCCACGATGCCCCCGGGCCCGCCGCCCGGACCGCGCGCATCCGCCCGGGCACCTTCCCGCCGTACCACCCGAGATCCCGAGGTCGCCGATGCCGCCGCTGCGCACCGCCCTGCTCCAGAGCTCCGGACAGCTTGGTGACGTCGCCGCCAACCTCAAGGTGCTGGACCAGGCCGCCGCCCGGGCCGCCGCGACCGGCGCCGGGCTGCTGGTGGCCCCGGAGATGTTCCTCACCGGCTACGCGATCGGCGACGGCATCGCCCGGCTCGCCGAGCCCGCCGACGGCCCCTCCGCCCAGGCGATCGCCTCCCTCGCCGCCCACCACGGCCTGGCCATCGCCTACGGCTACCCCGAGCGCGACGGTTCCACGGTCTACAACGCGGCCCAGCTCGTCGGCCCGGACGGGACCCGGCTGGCGAACTACCGCAAGACCCACCTCTACGGCGGCTTCGAGACGGACTCGTTCAGCGCAGGCGACCAGCCGGTGGTCCAGGCCGAGCTGAACGGCGTCCGGGTCGGGCTGATCATCTGCTACGACGTGGAGTTCCCGGAGAACGTCCGGGCGCACGCCCTGGCCGGCACCGAGCTGCTGATCGTGCCCACCGCGCTGATGCACCCCGCCGAGATCGTCGCCGAGTCCGTGGTCCCGGTGCGCGCCTTCGAGAACCAGCTCTACATCGCCTACGCCAACCGGGCCGGTGTGGAGGGCGAGTTCGAGTTCGTCGGGCTCTCCGCGCTGGCCGGCCCGGACGGCACCGCCCGGGCCCGCGCCGGCCGCGGCGAGGAGCTGGTCACCGGGGACGTCGACCCCGAGCTGCTGGCCGCCTCGCGCGAGGCCAACCCCTATCTGCGCGACCGGCGCCCGGACCTCTACACCTCACTGGTCTGAGCCGCCCGCCGCACCCCGAAGACCTTCCGCCCCGCTCTCGCCAAAGCCTGCAAGGAGTCCGTACCCCATGACGTCCACGGTGCCCACCGCCGTCCAGCACACCGACGCTCAGCCGCCGATCACCATGTTCGGTCCGGACTTCCCGTACGCCTACGACGACTTCCTGGCCCACCCGGCCGGGCTCGGCCAGATCCCGGCCACCGAGCACGGCACCGAGGTCGCGGTCATCGGCGGCGGTCTCTCCGGGATCATCGCCGCCTACGAGCTGATGAAGATGGGCCTCAAGCCCGTCGTCTACGAGGCCGACCAGATCGGCGGCCGGCTGCGCACCGTCAGCTTCGAGGGCTGCGACCCGGCGCTCACCGCCGAGATGGGCGCGATGCGCTTCCCGCCGTCCTCCACCGCGCTCCAGCACTACATCGACCTGGTGGGCCTGAAGACCGCGGCGTTCCCCAACCCGCTGGCCGAGTCCACCCCCTCCACGGTGGTCGACCTCAAGGGCGAGTCGCACTACGCGGAGACCATCGACGACCTCCCGCAGGTCTACCGGGACGTCGCCGACGCCTGGGCCGCCTGCCTGGAGGAGGGCGCCGACTTCACCGACATGAACCGCGCCCTGCGCGAGCGGGACGTGCCGCGGATCCGCGAGATCTGGTCCACGCTGGTCGAGAAGCTGGACAACCAGACCTTCTACGGCTTCCTCTGCGACTCCGAGGCCTTCAAGTCCTTCCGCCACCGGGAGATCTTCGGCCAGGTCGGCTTCGGCACCGGCGGCTGGGACACCGACTTCCCCAACTCCATCCTGGAGATCCTGCGGGTCGTCTACACCGAGGCCGACGACCACCACCGCGGCATCGTCGGCGGCTCCCAGCAGCTGCCGGTGCGGCTGTGGGAGCGCGAGCCGGAGAAGATCGTCCACTGGCCGCTGGGCACCTCGCTCTCCTCCCTGCACGAGGGCACGCCCCGCCCGGCCGTCACCCGGCTGAACCGCACCGCGGGCAACCGGATCACCGTCACCGACGCGGGCGGCGACATCCGCACGTACCAGACGGCGATCTTCACCGCCCAGTCCTGGCTGCTGCTGTCCAAGATCGCCTGCGACGACTCGCTCTTCCCCATCGACCACTGGACGGCGATGGAGCGCACCCACTACATGGAGTCCTCCAAGCTGTTCGTCCCGGTGGACCGGCCGTTCTGGCTGGACAAGGACGAGACCACCGGCCGGGACACCATGTCGATGACGCTCACCGACCGGATGACCCGCGGCACCTATCTGCTGGACGACGGCCCCGACAAGCCGGCCGTCATCTGCCTGTCGTACACCTGGTGCGACGACAGCCTGAAGTGGCTGCCGCTGTCGGCGAACGAGCGCATGGAGGTCATGCTCAAGTCGCTCGGCGAGATCTACCCGAACGTCGACATCCGGAAGCACATCATCGGCAACCCGGTGACCGTCTCCTGGGAGAACGAGCCCTGGTTCATGGGCGCCTTCAAGGCCAACCTGCCGGGCCACTACCGCTACCAGCGGCGCCTGTTCACCCACTTCATGCAGGACCGGCTGCCCGAGGACAAGCGCGGCATCTTCCTGGCCGGCGACGACATCTCCTGGACGGCCGGCTGGGCCGAGGGCGCCGTGCAGACCGCGCTCAACGCGGTGTGGGGCGTGATGCACCACTTCGGCGGCGCCACCGACGCCACCAACCCGGGCCCCGGCGACCTCTACGACGAGATCGCCCCGGTGGAGCTGCCCGAGGACTGAGTTCCTCTCGTTCCGGTACGCAGACGGGCCGGTCCCTTCGAGCGAGGGGCCGGCCCGTCGGCGTACCGTCGGAGCCTCAGCGGCGGCGGTACGCCGGCAGCGGGGTGAGCAGTATCCGCCCGGCCAGTCCCACCGAGCGGTCCAGTTGCGCCGCGTACTCGGCGTCCAGCCCCGCCGCCCCGCCCGCCGTCTGCCGCAGCTGCCACAGGGCCCGGGCCGCCAGCCAGGCCCCGTCCCGGGCCCGCTCCGCGCTGCGGCAGCCCAGCAGATGGACCAGCGGGTCGGCCAGCTCCAGCAGCTCCTGCCCGGGTGTCAGTTCCTCGCGTACCCGCTCCTCCAGCAGGACCAGCCGGTCGGCCGCCCGCTCGAAGGCGTCCGCCAGCTCGGTCGGGGTGCGGCGCAGCGTACGGCAGAGGTCCACCAGCGCCAGCGGCAGATCGCAGCCGAGCTGCGCGTTCACCCCGGCCAGCGCGAACTGCACCGGGCGTACGCCGGGATGGTGCCGGGCGTCCAGCAGCGGCCGCCAGCAGGCGGAGCCCTTGCCGCCGGCCGCGGCCGTCTCCAGCGCCGTCAGCGCCCGCTCAGCGCACCGCAGGGTCAGGGTGGCGGCCAGCCGCCGCTCCGGGCGCTCACCGGCCCCGTTCCGCCGGGCCGCCTCCGCCACCACCGGCAGATACGCGCCGAGGAAGACCGCCACCCCGTCCGTCGCCGGACCCCGCCCGGCCAGCGCCCCCAGCCGGTCCGCGACCGCGTGGGCGCCGACCGGCCCGGCAGCGGCGGGGGAGCGCGGCGGGGGGACGACGGGCTGGCTCGACCGGGTCTGCGTCATGGCAGCAGCCTGGCAGTCGGTAGGCTCGGCGGCGGTGCCGTCCGGCCGGGCTTCCCCGGAACGGGGGAACGGGAACAGCCCGGCGGGCACCGGGGGAGGGAAGCACCAGTGGCGAACGGACATCGCCGGCGACGCGCCGGACGGGACGGAAGACGGGCCGGCGCGGGGCGCCACGCGATGGTGGCCGCCGCCTCGGCGGTGGTCGCGGTGGGCGCCGTCAGCGGACTGCTGGCCGCCTCCGGCGGCGGGGAGCGCGGCGACACGGCCCGCCCGGCCGAGGTCAGCGCGGTACCCGAGTTGCCGCCACTGCCGGCCCGGCCCAGTGCCTCGGCCTCCCCCTCGCCGTCCGCCTCGCCCAGCCCCTCCGCCTCGCCCTCCGCGTCGCCGTCGAAGAGCGCGGCCAGGAAGGCCCCGAAACCGTCGAAGCCCAAGCCGAAGACCGCCCCGGCCGCCCCCGTCCGCCATGACCCGGTCTCGGCGGCGCTCTACCGCCACCCCGAGTCCCAGGCGCTGGACTGGGTGCGGGCCAATCCCGGGGACTCCCGCCGCGCGGTGATCGAGTCCCGGATAGCCGCCCAGCCGTCCGCCGTCTGGTTCGCCGAGTACAACCCGGGCTCCATCACCGGCAAGGTCCGGGCGGTCACCTCCGGGGCGGCCGCCGCGGGCCGGGTGCCGGTGCTCGTCCCGTACGCCATCCCGGACCGCGACTGCGGCGGCGCCTCCCAGGGCGGGGCGCCGGACCTCGGGGCGTACGACGGCTGGATACGCGGCTTCGCCGACGGGCTCGGCGGCGGGGAGGTCATCGTCGTCCTGGAACCGGACGCGATCGCCTACGCCGACTGCCTCTCCGGCGGCGAACGGGACGCCCGCTACGCCTCGCTGGCCCGCGCCGCCCGCACCATGAAGGCCGCCAACCCCAAGGCCCGGGTGTACTTCGACGCCGGGCACTCCGGCTGGCACCCGCCCGCCACGATGGCCGGGATGCTCCGCGCGGCGGGCGCCCACACCGCCGGGGACGGCATCTTCACCAACGTCGCCAACTTCCACACCACCGGGGACGAGGCCGCCTACGCCCGCCGGGTGCTCGACGCCCTCGGCGGCCCCTCCCACCTCGGTGCCGTGATCGACACCAGCCGCAACGGCAACGGGGCGCCCGGTGCCGAGGAGTGGTGCGACCCCTCCGGCCGGGCGATCGGCCAGTCCCCGACCACCCGGACCGGCTCCGACCGGATCGACGCCTATCTCTGGGTCAAGCTGCCGGGCGAGTCCGACGGCTGCAAGGGCGCGGCGGGCGAGTTCAGCCCCGACTGGGCGTACGAGCTGGCCACCGGCTGAGTCGCCCTCACGGCCGCTTGTCCGAGTCCCCCGACCGCTGGTCGTAGGAGGAGGTGCCGGAGTCCAGCAGCGGTTCGGCGGTCTTGAGGTGCGCGGGGGCGAAGGCGCGCAGCACGTGGTAGCCGGTGATCACCACGATGGTGCCCAGCGCGATGCCGCCCAGCTCGAAGTTGTCGGTGATCTTCAGGCTGACCCCGCCGACGCCGATGATGATGCCCGCGGCGGCCGGGACCAGGTTGAGCGGGTTGCGCAGGTCCACCCCGGCGTTGATCCAGATCTGCGCGCCGAGCAGGCCGATCATGCCGTAGAGGATCACGGTGATCCCGCCGAGCACCCCGCCGGGGATGGCGGCGACCACCGCGCCGAACTTCGGGCAGAGGCCGAAGAGCAGGGCGAAGCCGGCGGCGGCCCAGTAGGCGGCGGTGGAGTAGACCCGGGTGGCCGCCATCACGCCGATGTTCTCCGAGTAGGTGGTGTTCGGCGGGCCGCCGACCGCGGTGGAGAGCATGGAGCCGACGCCGTCCGCCGCGATGGCGGTGCCCAGCCGGTCGTCCAGGGACCGGCCGGTCATCTCGCCGACCGCCTTGACATGCCCGGCGTTCTCCGCGATGAGCGCGATCACCACCGGGAGGGCGACCAGGATCGCCGACCACTCGAAGGCCGGGGCGTGGAAGGACGGCAGCCCGACCCAGTCGGCCTTGGACACGCCGGAGAGGTCCAGGCGCCAGTGGTCGACCGCCTCGGGGCCGCCGAGCGGCGAGTGGATCTTTCCGAAGGCCAGGTCGAAGAGGTAGGAGACCGCGTAGCCGAAGACCAGTCCGAGGAAGATCGCGATACGGGACCAGAAGCCGCGCAGGCAGACCACCGCGAGCCCGGTGAACAGCATCACCAGCAGCGCCGTCCACTGGTCCTGCGGCCAGTAGGTGGAGGCGGTCACCGGCGCCAGGTTGAAGCCGATCAGCATCACCACCGCGCCGGTGACGATCGGCGGCATCGCGGCGTGGATGATCCGCGCCCCGAACCGCTGCACCGCCAGACCGGCCAGGAACAGCACCGCGCCGACCACCAGCACCGCGCCGGTCACCGTGGCGCTGTCCCCGCCGGAGGCCCGGATGGTGGCGGCCACGCCCACGAACGACAGCGAGCAGCCGAGGTAGCTGGGCACCTGGCCGCGGGTGGCGAGCAGGAAGATCGCGGTGGCCACCCCGGACATCATGATCGCCAGATTGGGGTCGAGCCCCATCAGCACCGGGGCGACGAAGGACGCCCCGAACATCGCCACCACGTGCTGGGCGCCCAGCCCCACCGTGCGCGGCCAGGACAGCCGCTCGTCGGGTCGGACGACGGCACCGGGCGCGGGGGTGCGCCCGTCGCCGTGCACGGTCCAGCGCACGCCGAGGTTCATCAGGGGTGGCTCCAGTTCTGGGAGGGGGAGGGGGCCGGGGCGGTGGGCCGTCGGCCGTGCCCCGGGCGGTGGCCGGAAATCGGCCAGCGCCATCGTAGAGGCCGGTGGGCCGGAGGCCCCGCGGAGGCGGGTCGGGCCGGGGCCCCCGGAGGCCGGTCGGTCCGGGGGCTCTCCGGTGCCGGGGGTCAGCCCGCGTTCTGACCCGGGGTCCCGGAGCCCTTGGTGACGTCCTTGGCGATGTCCCGCGCGGTCTTGCCCGGGCCGCTCGCCGCCGCCGTACCGTCCACCGCCCCGTCGTCCACCCCGGCGGTGGTCCCGCTCCGGCCGAGCACCCCGGCGCCCAGCACCAGGCCGAAGGCCAGCACCGTCACCACGCCGAAGGAGACCGCCAGCGAGGTGAGGTCGGCGAGGCCGCCGATCGCCGAGGGGGCGATCAGCCCGGAGGTGTACGTGATGGTGGCGACGCCCGCGATCGCCTGGCTCGGGTTCGGCCCGCTGCGGGCCGCCGCGGCGAACGCCAGCGGGACCACCACCGCGATGCCCAGCCCGATCAGCCCGAATCCGGCCAGCGCCACCGCCGGGTGCGGCGCCAGCACCACCAGCGCCCCGCCGGCGGTCGCCGCCACGCCGCCCGTCCGGACCGTGCGGACCGGGCCGAAGCGGTCCACCACCCGGTCGCCGACCAGCCGCACCACCGCCATGGTCAGCGCGAACGCGGTGGTGGAGGCGGCCGCCAGCCCCGCCGAGGTGCCCAGTTGGTCCCGGAGGTAGACCGCCGACCAGTCCAGGCTGGCGCCCTCCGCGAACACCCCACAGAACCCGATCGCCCCGATCACCAGCGCCGACTTCGGCGGCAGCGCGAACCTCGGCGGCGGCTCCTCGTCCGGGGTGCTCCGCAGGTCCAGCACCCCCTGGCAGAACAGCAGCCCCAGCGCGGTCAGCACCACCGCGGCGATCAGATGGTGTACCCGGGCGTCCCCGCCCAGATGCGCGGCGAGGGTGCCGACCGCCGAGCCGAGCAGCGCCCCCAGGCTCCACATACCGTGCAAACTGGACATGATCGACCGGTCCAGCCGCCGCTCCACCTCCACCCCGAGCGCGTTCATCGCCACATCCGACATTCCGGAGGTCGCCCCGTAGACGAAGAGCGCGGCGGCCAGCCCCCAGACGTTGGGCGCGAGCGAGGGCAGGGTCAGCGACAGCGTCCAGAGCACCAGCAGCAGCCGTAGCGCCGGGCGGGAACCCATCCGGTGGCTGACCGCCCCGGCCAGCGGCATCGCCAGCGAGGCGCCCAGCGCCGGGAAGGCCAGCGCCAGACCCAGCTGACCGGCGCTCACCCCGGCGTGGTCCGCGATCCAGGGGATACGGGTGGCGAAGCTGCCCGTCACCGCGCCGTGCACACAGAACACCGCCGCCACCGCGAACCGCGCCCGGCGCAGCCGCTCGGCACCGAAGACCGTCTCCGTCGCCATAGGTCCTTCCCGTCCCTCCCCCTGGTCCCCGTGGGCCGGTTCCCCGGGGATCGGCCGTAAACTATCAGGAAGCCTGCCTGATAGTAAGATGGCCGCCTCACACGCTGCCCGCACGGTCCGCGGCTCCGGCTCCCGGACGGGTCCCGGCCTCTGGAAGGATTCCCGGCATGCCTGCATCGCCCAGCACCGCCCGGGCCATCAACGACCGCCTGGCCCTGCGCTTCCTGCGCGACGAGGGCCCGCTGACGGCCGGTCAGCTCAAGACGCTGACCGGGCTGTCCCGGCCCACCGTCGCCGATCTGGTCGAACGGCTCCGGCACACCGGGCTGGTCCGGGTGGTCGGCGAGACGGGCGCCCAGCGCCGGGGCCCCAACGCCAAGCTGTACGGGCTCGTGGCCGACCGCGCCCATCTGGCCGCCCTCGATGTGCGCACCGACAGCGTCACCGTCCTGGTCACCGATCTGCTGGGCGCCGAGCTGGCCCGGGCGTCCACGCCGATGGGGGAGCCCGGAAAGGGAGTGGGCACGGGCCGGGCGGAGGAGGCGGGTCCGGCGGTGGAGCGGGCCGTCGCGCTGCTGGAGCGGACCGTGGCCGAGGCCGGGGCCACCCGGCTGCACAGTGTCGGCATCGGCGCCCCCGGGCTGATCGACCCGTCCACCGGGGAACTGCGCGACTCCGGCGGGCTGCCCTGGTGGCACCGCCGGCTGGTGGCCGCGCTCCAGCAGCGGCTGACCGCCATCGTGCAGGTGGAGAACGAGACCAATGTGGCCGCCATCGCCGAGCAGCGCGAGGGCGCCGCCCGGGGCCGGGACACCTTCGTCCTGCTCTGGCTCGGCCAGGGCGTCGGCGCCGCCCTGGTGCTGGACGGCCGAGTGAGACGCGGTGCCTCCGGCGGGGCGGGGGAGATCGGTTTCCTGCCGGTCCCGGGGACGGGCGGGCTGCCCTCGGCGACCGACTGCGACGGCGGCTTCCACGCCCTGACCGGCTCCGCGGCGATCGCCCGGCTGGCCGCCCGGCACGGGGTCGCGGTGGACGGCGGGGGTACGGAGCCGGCCGGGGCCGTCGCGGTACGCGCCGCGCTGGCCGCCGGGGCGGACGGCTTCCTGGACGAGCTCGCCGGGCGGATCGCGCTGGGCGCGGCCTCGGTGAGCGCGGTGCTGGACCCGGGCTGTGTGGTGCTCGGCGGCGAGATCGGCCGGGCCGGCGGGGCCGCGCTCGCCGCCCGGGTGGAGGAGCGGCTCGCCGGGCTCTCCCCACTGCGGACCGAGGTCCGGGCCGGGGCGCTGGGCGGCGGCGCGGTGCTGCGGGGCGCGCTGCTGACGGTGCGCGACGCGGCCCAGGAGCAGTTGTTCGCGCCGGAGCCGATGTGAGGTGACGTGACCTGCTACCGCCCGTGCCCCCGGACGGATGGTCCTGGGGCACGGGCGGTAGGGACGGGCGGCAAGGGGGTGGGTGCTGGGTGCGGCCCGGCGGCGGGAAGGGCCGGTCTCCGCCGCCGGGCCGCGCTCTGGGGGGACCCGATCAGGGGTCTGCTGCGAGTGGCTCAGCAGGCGCCGAGGTCCTGCCAGACGCCCCACTGGCCGGTGGTCCCGGGCTCCTCGCCCTTGGTCCACCACTTGGCCTTCCAGTTGCGGGACTTGTGGGAGACCGCGGTCCCGCCGCCGTACTCGGTGGTCGCCTTCCAGGCGGGCGCGGTGCAGGCACCCGGAGTCGGAGTCGGCGTCGGGGTGGGAGTGGGGGTCGGCGTGGGGGTGGGTGTCGGGGTCGGGGTGGGGGTCGGGGTCGGGTCCGTGCCGCCGCCGGGCTCGACCACGGTGGTGCCGCGGGCCAGGTCGCCGGCGAGCGCGTAGCTGGTGCCGCCGATGTCCACCGTCCAGTTCCACGGGGTGGAGACTGGCAGGTAGTAGTTGAAGGAGAGCTCGACCGAGGCGCCGGGGGCGAGGGACTGCCAGGCCGGCAGCTTCAGCGAGGCCCGGTGGAAGTCGCCCTTCAGCCCGCCCACATTGGAGCCGGTGTGGTCGCTGGAGATCACCTTGGTGCCGAAGCCGGACTGGTCGGAGGCGTTGCCCGGGGCGGAGGTGGAGTAGTCGAACTGGAACTCCGTACCCCCCGGCAGGGCCGACTTGGTGTTGTTGGTGATCTTCACCTTGGGGGTGATCGGGTAGTTGGAGTCACCGAGCTTGAACTCGCCGAACTCCACCCCGATGTTCACCGCCTTGGTGGGCAGCGCCTTGTTGGAGACCTTGGCGCCGTACGCCGGGGCCGACTTGAACTTCTCGTACATCAGCGAGGTCAGGGTGGAGCCGGGCTCGTACTGGCCCTTGGCCGCGTTCCAGCCGTAGTCACCGGCCAGCTCCCAGACCATGGTGCCGCCGATGCCCTTGTCCACCACGTAGTCGGCCTTGCGGGCCACCGACTGCTCGTCCTCGGTGGAGAGGAAGGTCCTGGTCTGGGCGTTCCACAGCCAGGGGGCGACCAGGGTGGAGTCGTACTTGCGGGTGTAGCTGCCGGCCAGCTTGGTGCCGGCGCCGAAGCCGTAGCCGGTCAGGTAGTCGCCGAGGATCCCCTTCTCCAGGTTCTTGGCGTGCCACATCGGGTTGGAGCCGGCCGGGGACTCCTTGCCGTTGTCGTCCTTGTCGTGCCAGAGGTTGTCGATGCCGGTCGCCCCGTCACCGCACTTGGTCAGCCCGGAGCCGGCCGGGCAGCTGCTCGCCGTGGCTCTTCCCCACAGGCCGTCCGTGCCGCCCTGCACGTTCTTGTGGCCTCGCGTGTAGTACGGCAGGCCGATGTTGATCCGGCCGGCCGGCATCGAGCCGCGGAAGTAGTGGTATGCCCAGTCGGTGTTGAGGTAGCCGACGCCGCCGTACTGCTGGCTGCCGTACACGTTGGAGGCGGCCAGCTCGGCGTCCTTGCCGTCGTCGAAGAGCGAGGCGTTGGGGCCGACGTACTCGTTCCAGGCGCCGTGCAGGTCGTAGGACATGATGTTGACGTAGTCCAGGTACCTCTGCATCTGGTACGTCTCCATGCCGCGCAGCAGATAGCCGGAGGAGGGGGCCGCCACGGTCAGCAGGTAGTGCCGTCCGTCGGCCGCGCCCGCCCGGTCCAGCTTCTCGCGCAGGGTCTTCATCAGCGCCGCGTAGCCCTTGACCAGGCCGCCGCGCCGGGCGTTGGAGATCGCGAAGTCGGCCGGGTGGCCCGCGTCCTTCATCGAGGTGGCGTACTCGTAGTCGATGTCGACGCCGTTGAAGCCGTACTTCTTGATGAAGGCGACCGCGGAGTCGCTGAAGGTGTCGATGCCGGCCTGGTTGACCGAGCCGTCGGCGTTGGTGGCCATGGTGTAGAAGCCGCCGGAGCCGACCCGCTTGCCGTCCTCGCCGAAGTAGCCGCCGGTCTCGGCCCAGCCGCCGACCGAGATCAGCGTCTTCACCTCGGGGTGCTGCTTCTTGTACGTGTTCAGCAGGTTGAAGTGGCCCTTGTAGGGGAGCGCCGGGTCCATCTCGGCGCCCGCGGTGCCGGGCCAGGTCATCCCGGTGGCCGCGTTGTTCGGGCCGTCGGCGCCGACCGAGAGCTTGTTGGCGGAGTCGATGTGGCCGAAGGCGTAGTTGAGGTGGGTGACCTTGCCCCAGGGGATGTCCTTGGCCAGATAGGCGGGGGTGCCGTCCTTGCCGGTGCGCCAGCCGGTGAAGTAGCCGATGACCCGGCGCTGGTGGTCGGCGCCCATCTTCTCGCGGCCCTCGGTGTCGTACACCGAGCAGTACGGGACGTCGACGCCGGGCGTCTTGTAGAGCCCGTCGGGGCGACAGTTCTCTTGGTCCGCGGCGTGCGAGACGCCGCCGGAGAGCATGCCGAGCAGCAGTCCGGCGACGGCGGCGCCGGACGCCAGCGCGGTGGCTCTGGCGCGGGTGGGGGACAGCACGGGTTTCCTCCCGGGGAGGTGGGAGCGCGCCTGCGGCGGGGACGCGGGCACACGGCGGGGATCGGGACACACAGCGGCGAAAGCGGGGTGGTGCGTGTCGGCCGGGGTGTGCGCACACCGGGAGGCCGGCTCCGAGGAGGTGACGCAGAGATTAAAAGGACTAGACCAAGGGGTCAATAGGTCTGGACCAGTGGAATGTCCGCAGGTCCCGAAGGTTTCCTCGTATGGGCATGCTCATGACGTGATGTGACAGAGTCCATAGGACCGCCTTGGTGGGGCGGTGGGCGGCCGTGGCACACTTGCCGCATATCAGCAGCAGCGCACTCCGGGGTCGGTGCAATTCCGAACCGGCGGTTACAGTCCGCGACCCGACCGCATCCAGCGGCCGGTTGACCAGGTGAAATTCCTGGACCGACGGTGAAAGTCCGGATGGGAGGCAGTGCGCGGCGGGTGACCCTGCCCTCAGGGCCGCACCGGCCGTATCCACCGGCCGCCGTCTTCGGCGACCGGTGCCTCGGCCGATCGGCGTCCCCTGCGTACGGTGGTTCCATCCGTCCTCTGTCGTCATCGACAGGCCCCGGAGTCCGCGCCTCGACAGGCAGGAGGACCCGGTGGCCACCGCAGCCGACCACGCCGCCATGCGGCGGGCGATCACCCTCGCCGCCCGCGGTCTCGGCTCCACCAGCCCCAACCCGGTCGTCGGCTGCGTCGTCCTCGACGCCTCCGGCGAGACCGTCGGCGAAGGCTGGCACCAGCGCGCCGGCGGACCGCACGCCGAGGTGCACGCCCTGCGTGCGGCCGGGGAGCGGGCCCGCGGCGGCACCGCGTACGTCACCCTCGAACCCTGCAACCACACCGGCCGCACCGGCCCCTGCGCCCAGGCCCTGACCGACGCCGGGATCACCCGGGTGGTCTACGCGGTCGGCGACCCGAATCCGCAGGCCACCGGGGGCGCGGACACCCTGCGCGCGGCCGGCGTCCACGTCGAGGCCGGGCTGCTCGCCGAGGAGGCCGAGCAGGGCAACACCGCCTGGCTCACCTCCGTACGGCTCGGCCGCCCGCATGTCACCTGGAAGTACGCCGCCACCCTGGACGGCCGCACCGCCGCCGCCGACGGCACCAGCCGCTGGATCACCTCCGCCGAGTCCCGCGCCGACGTCCACCGGCTGCGCGCCGAGTCCGACGCCGTCCTGGTCGGCGGCGGCACCCTGCGCACCGACGACCCGCACCTGGCCGTCCGCGGCATCGAGGGCGCCGTCCAGCCGCTGCGGGTGGTGCTGGACACCCGGGCCGGCATCCACCCCGGGGCCAGGGTCCTGGACGGCGCCGCCCCCACCCTGCTGGTCGTGGGCGAGGACGCCGACACCCGCCGGCTGCCGGCCGGGGTCGAACTGCTCCGGCTGCCGCTGTACGACGGCCGGATCGGCGTAGACGAGCTGCTGACCGCCCTGCACGCGCGCGCAGTGCGCTCGGTGCTGCTGGAGGGCGGGGCCACCCTCGCCGGGGCGTTCGCCGCCGGCGGGGCGATCGACCGGGTCGTCGGCTATCTGGCACCGGTCCTGCTCGGCGCCGGACCGGCCGTCCTCGCCGACGCCGGAATCACCACCATCACCGGGGCGTTGCGGCTCGACGTCACCGAAGCCGTCCGCATCGGTCCCGATCTGCGGATCACCGCCAAGCCGAAGGAGAGCTGAGCGTGTTCACCGGAATCGTCGAAGAGCTGGGCGAGGTCACCGCCGTCGATGACCTCGGGGACTCCTGCCGCTTCCGCCTGCGCGGACCGGTCGTCACCGAGGGCGCCAAGCACGGCGACTCGATCGCCGTCAACGGCGTCTGCCTCACCGTGGTCGACACCGCCGACGGCGAGTTCACCGCCGATGTGATGGCCGAGACCCTCAAGCGCTCCAGCCTCGGCGCGCTGGCCCCCGGCTCCCGGGTCAACCTGGAGCGGCCCATGGCGGTCGGCGGCCGGCTCGGCGGGCACATCGTCCAGGGCCATGTGGACGGCACCGGCGCCATCCTGGCCCGTACCCCCTCCGAGCACTGGGAGCTGGTGAAGGTCTCCCTCCCCGCCCCACTCGCCCGCTACGTGGTCGAGAAGGGCTCCATCACGGTGGACGGCGTCAGCCTCACCGTGGTGGACGCGGGCACCGACCACTTCACCATCAGCCTCATCCCGACCACCCTCGCCCTCACCACCCTCGGCGTGAAGCAGCCCGGCGACCCGGTCAACCTGGAGGTCGACGTGATCGCCAAGTACGTCGAGCGGCTGATGGGCGCCGGCGGCGGGGCACCAACCCCCGGCCTGGCCGCCCCGGCCGGTGCCGACCCCGCGGACCCCGCTGCCGAGGCCCCCACCGCCCCGCCCACCGACCCCGAGGGGACCCTCCGGTGAACTGGCTCAACTCGGAGGCCTTCACCGCCTTCGGCCAGCAGATCAAGTGGGCCGACATGATCGGCAACACCATCGGCCTGATCGCGCTCGCCCTCGGCTGGCGGCGCTCCGTGCTCACCTGGCCCGCCCAGTTCCTCGCCGGGATCATCCTGTTCGCCGCCTTCGCCAATTCCCACCTGGCCGGCAGCGCCGGCAAGCAGGTCGTGGTGATGGTCGTCGCTTCCTGGGGCTGGTGGCAGTGGACCCGCGGCCGCCGCACGGCCCAGGACGGCTCCCTCGCCGTCCGCTTCGCCACCTGGCGGGAGCGCGTCCTGATGGCCGGCGCCGCCGCGCTCGGCACCCTCGCCGTCGGCGGGCTGTTCACCCTCTTCCCGAAGCTCTCCTGGGACCCGTGGCCCGACGCGTACATCTTCGTCGGCACCCTGGTCGCCATGTACGCCCAGGCCCGCGGCATGGTCGAGTTCTGGTTTGCCTGGCTGCTGGTCGACCTGGTCGGCGTGCCGCTGAACTTCGCCAACGGCTTCGCCTTCTCCGGCTTCGTCTACGTCATCTACGGCGCCCTGGTGCTGTGGGGCCTGCGCGACTGGTGGCTCCGCTCCCGCACCGACGCCCCCACCCTGGAAGGAGCGGGAGCATGACCGCGCACAGCATGATCTGGGACAACGAGGACCTCTCCCTGGACCCGGTGGAGCAGGCCATCCGCGACATCGCCGCCGGCCGGCCCATCGTGGTCGTCGACGACGAGGACCGGGAGAACGAGGGCGACCTGGTCGTGGCCGCCGAGAAGGCCACCCCGGAGATCGTCGCCTTCATGATGAGCGAGTGCCGCGGCCTGATCTGCGCCCCCATGGAGGGCGGTGAACTGGACCGGCTCCACCTGCCGCAGATGGTCGGCGACAACACCGAGTCCATGAAGACCGCCTTCACCGTCTCGGTGGACGCCGCCCCCTCCTACGGGGTCACCACCGGCATCTCCGCCGCCGACCGGGCCACCACCCTCCAGCTCCTCGGCGGCGGCCGCGCCGAACCCGGCGACCTGGTCCGCCCCGGCCATGTCTTCCCGCTGCGCGCCCGCCCCGGCGGGGTGCTCACCCGACCCGGCCACACCGAGGCCGCCGTGGACCTCGCCCGGCTCGCCGGACTCCGCCCGGCCGGCGCCATCGTGGAGATCGCCGGCGAGGACGGCACCATGCTCCGGCTGCCCGAACTCGTCCCGTTCGCCCGCAAGCACGGACTGACGATCATCTCCATCGAGGACCTGATCGCCTACCGCCGCGGCAACGAGCCCACCGTCCGCCGCGAGGCCGAGGTCCGCCTGCCCACCGCCCACGGCGACTTCACCGCGTACGGCTACCGCTCCACCGTCGACGGCGTCGAGCACATCGCCCTGGTCCACGGCGACCTCGCGGACGGCGAGGACGTGCTCGTCCGCGTCCACTCCGAATGCCTCACCGGCGACGTCTTCCACTCGCTGCGCTGCGACTGCGGCCCCCAGCTGGACGCCTCCATGGAGCGGATCACCGAGGCCGGCCGGGGAGTCGTGGTCTACCTCCGCGGCCACGAGGGCCGCGGCATCGGACTGCTCTCCAAGCTGCGCGCCTACGAGCTCCAGGAGCGCGGCCACGACACCCTCGACGCCAACCTGGAGCTGGGCCTGCCCGCCGACGCCCGGGACTACGCGGCCGGCGCCCGGATGCTCGCCGACCTGGGCGTCCGCAGCCTCACCCTGATGACCAACAACCCCGACAAGGTGGACGCCCTCACCCGGCACGGCCTCACCGTCACCGGCCGCGAACCGATGCCCGTCCAGGCCGGTGAGCACAACATCCGCTATCTGCGCACCAAGCGCGACCGGATGGGCCACGATCTGCCCTGGCTGGACCCGGCGGCCACCTCCCCCTGCCACACCCAGTAACCCCGAGAACCCCCGACCCAAGGAGACATACACGTGAGCGGCAAGGGCGCACCCGAACTGAGCGTGAAGAACTGCGGCGACCTCCGGGTGGCCGTGATCGCGGCCCAGTGGCACGAGAAGATCATGGACGGCCTGGTGGACGGCGCCCTGCGCGCCCTGCACGAGCTCGGCATCGACGAGCCCACCGTGCTGCGCGTCCCCGGCAGCTTCGAGCTGCCGGTCGTCGCCAAGGTCCTGGCCGGCCGCGGCTACGACGCCATCGTGGCCCTCGGCGTCGTCATCCGGGGCGGCACCCCGCACTTCGAGTACGTGTGCCAGGGCGTCACCCAGGGCCTGGTGCAGGTCACCGTGGACACCGGCGTACCCGTCGGCTTCGGCGTACTGACCTGCGACACCGAGGAACAGGCCCTGGACCGCGCCGGACTGGAGGGCTCCACCGAGGACAAGGGCCACGAGGCGGTCACCGCCGCCGTCGCCACCGCCACCACGCTGCGTACGGTCAGCGAGCCCTGGCGCTGAGTGCCGGGCCCTGGCGCCGGACGCCGGGCCCGCACCCCGTACTCTGGGGACCATCATGGCGAACAAAACCTTCGAAGAGCTCTTCGCCGAGCTGGAGCTCAAGGCCAAGACCGGCGACCCCGCCACCTCCCGTACCGCCGAGCTGGTGGACAAGGGCGTCCATGCCATCGGCAAGAAGGTCGTCGAGGAGGCCGCCGAGGTCTGGATGGCCGCCGAGTACGAGGGCAAGGAAGCCGCCGCCGAGGAGATCTCGCAGCTGCTGTACCACGTCCAGGTGATGATGGTCGCGCGCGGGATCTCCCTCGACGACGTCTACGCCCACCTCTGAGCCGCACCGCACCACCACCGACCCACCGCGAAAGAAGGAACCGCCCCATGCTGCGCATCGCCGTCCCCAACAAGGGTTCACTGTCCGGACCTGCGTCGGCGATGCTCCATGAGGCCGGCTACCAGCAGCGCAAGGAGTCCAAGGAACTGGTGCTGGTGGACCCGGCCAACGAGGTGGAGTTCTTTTACCTCCGCCCCCGGGACATCGCCATCTACGTCAGCTCCGGCAAGCTCGACATCGGCATCACCGGCCGCGACCTGCTGCTCGACTCCGGGGCCAGCGCCGAGGAGATCCTCCAGCTCGGCTTCGCCCGCTCCACCTTCCGCTACGCCACCCGGCCCGGGACGGCCTCCGGCCCGGCCGACTTCGGCGGGATGACGATCGCCACCTCCTACGAGGGGATCGTCGCCAAGCACCTCGCCGACCAGGGCATCGACGCCTCCGTGGTCCACCTGGACGGCGCCGTGGAGACCGCCATCGAACTGGGCGTCGCCCAGGTCATCGCGGACGTGGTGGAGACCGGCACCTCGCTGCGGAACGCCGGTCTGGAGGTCATCGGCGAGCCGATCCTCACCTCCGAGGCGGTCGTCATCAGGCGCACCGGCGCCCCCACCGACGACCCCAAGGTGCAGCAGTTCCTCCGCCGCCTCCAGGGCGTCCTGGTCGCCCGCTCCTACGTGATGATGGACTACGACTGCCGGGTAGAGCACCTGGAGCAGGCCGTCGCCCTCACCCCCGGGCTTGAGTCGCCCACCGTCTCCCCGCTGCACCACGAGGGCTGGGTCGCGGTCCGCGCCATGGTCCCGGCCCGCGAGGCCCAGCGGATCATGGACGACCTGTACGACCTGGGCGCCCGGGCCATCCTGACCACCGAGATCCACGCCTGCCGGCTCTGACCGCGGGCGGGCCGGGACCAGACCCGGCCGGGCGGGCCGGGACCAGACCCGGGAGAAAGCCGTCAGGGCCCGGGAAGCCGTCGGAACAAGAAAAGAACCGGAACCGCACATGCCCGACCCGCAAGCGCCCGCCCTCCCGGCGGTCTTCCGGCCGACCCGCACCCGGGTCGTCCTGCTGACCGCCGGCGCGGCCATGTTCGTCGTGATCACCGTGGTCGCGCTGGCGCTGGAGAAGCTCGGCCCGGGCGAACGGGCCAGCTTCATCTTCGTCGCCGCGCTCTTCGCCGCCGTGCTGGCGCTGCTCTCCCGGCCCAAGGTGGTCGCCGACGAGACCGGCGTCACCGTGGTCAACCTGGTGCACAGCCGCCGCCTCGCCTGGGCGGAGATCCTCCGGGTCAACCTCCGCGAGGGCGACCCCTGGGTCTTCCTGGACCTCAGCGACGGCACCAGCCTGCCCGCCCTGGGCATCCAGCCCGGCATCGGCCGCCGCCAGGCCATCCGCGACGCGACCGCCCTGCGCGCCCTCGCCGAGACCCGCGGCACCGGCACCGACCGCACCTCCTGACCACCGCCCTCCTGATCCCTTCGGGCCGTCAGGCCTCCGGGATGATCAGGCAGGTGGTGGTGGCGTGCGCGACCAGCCGCCCGTCCCCGTCGTGCACCCCGCCCTCGGCGGTCGCGGTGCGGCGGCCGACATGGACGGTGGTGCCCTCCGCGACCAGGGTCAGCCCGTCGGTGCGGGCCGCCCGGATGTAGTTCACCTTCAGCTCCAGGGTGGTGTAACCGACCCCGGCGGGCAGGGTGGTGTGCACCGCGCAGCCCATCACCGAGTCCAGCAGGGTGGCGGCGACGCCCCCGTGCGTACTGCCGAGCGGGTTGGCGAACTCGGGCCGGGTGTCCAGCGAGATGACGACCCGGCCGTGCTCCACGGTGTCGAAGCGCATACCGAGCAGCTCGCCGATGAACGGCCGCCCGGTGCCTCCCTGTGCCTGGACCCGGCGGATCACCTCCAGTCCGGACGGCTGGGACGGGGTGGCGGGGCTGTCGGCGCTCAACTGGTGCTCCTGAAGTGGGAGATGGGGTCGGGGAGGGGGTCGGGCTCGTCCAAGGCTGCCTTCAGCCGGCTCAGGGTCGTCCGCATACCGGACCGGTTCACCCGGACCCGGTCCGCCGGGCCGGTCCCGGCGACCAGCACGCCCAGCGCGTCGCCGACCCGGCCGGCGGGCCCCCGGCGCAGGTCCCGCCAGTGCTCGGTCACCCGGGTGGTGCGCTCGTCCACCGCTTCCACCCGGTACTCCCAGTCGGCCAGCGGCAGCCCGAACACCGAGACGCGGTAGGCGAACTCGTAGGGCGGAACGGCCCGGATCACCCGGCACAGGGTGATCCAGAGCCGGGGCCCGCGCCGGTTGAGGCCGAGGAACCACCGCCTCTCGCGCCGCGCCGACGGCAGCCGCAGCACCCCGGCGCACTCCGGGCTGAACCCGGCCATCCGCCGAGGATCGGCGACGATCCCGAAGACCCTCTCGGGTGAGGCGGCGACCACCACCGACTCCGTCAACTCCCAGGTCCTGCGGGACGCGTCGGCGCTCATGAGGCGAACCGCCCGCCATGACCCCGTATCACCGTGAACACCACGGCGTAGGTGATCGGTACCAGCAGCACCGGCAGCCCGACGGCGGGGGAGGCCCCGGCCGGGTGCCCGGTGTGCGGGGTCGCGGCGACCGGATGGGCGTGCCCGGGCCCGCCCATCGCGGCCTGCCGGAAGCCCGGATCGGTGAGGAAGGCGTACAGCAGGGCGCTCAGCGCCCAGGCCAGGGCCAGGCTCAGGGCAGCCGCCACCGGCAGCGCCCGCGGGCCGGGCAGGCGTCGGCGGACGGTCCGGAGTACGAGGAGGGTCAGCGCGCCCGGGGCGAGCCCCCACACCATCACCAGCCACCCCCCGAGCAGTGCCGCCCCCGGCCCGCCGCGCGCCGAGGCGAGCAGGGTGTCATGCCACAGCGCGATATCGACCAGGGCGGCCGCCGCCGACACGGCGAGGGCGGTACCGGTCTCACCCGGCGGGCCCGCCGCCATCCGCCTCGGTGCCTCGCTCACCGGAACACCCCGACCCGGCGTGTCAGCGCCCTGCCCGCCGGCGTATGGAGCTGGAAGGCGCCGAGTATCCCGCCCAGCACCGCCGCGACATACCCCTTGACCAGGAACAGCACCGGTTGGTCGACCGAACCCCAGTAGTTCAGACCGACGTTGTGGTCCAGGCTCCAGCACAGGGTCTGGCAGACGCTGTAGAGGGCGGCGGCACTGCCGGCCGTGGCGAGCAGGGCGGGACGGCTGCCCGGGGCGAGCCGACCGGTCACCAGGAACGTCAGCGCCCCGACGGCCGCCCCCATGCCGACGCCGCACAGGCCGAGCGTCCACACCGCCCGCCACAGCAGCGGGCCGTGGTCCGGGAAGAGGACCAGCCCCAGGACGAGGAACGAGGTCTCAGCGGCGAAGCCGGCCAGCACGAACACCTTGATGGTGTCCGCCGCCCGGCTGTCGGCGGTGGCGCCGGGCGCCGGAGGAGAGGCGGTGGGGGACAGGGAGGGATTCCGCACGGTGACACCTCGTCATGGTCGTCGTCGGCTCGGGTGCTTCTCTTACGGAGAGGGCGGGGCGCGGCTCAGGCGATGTACCGCGCGAGCTCGCCGGCCGCCTCCAGGAGCTGCGGTGCCAGATCGCGGATGCGCGCGGCCGGCAGGCGGTCGTTGACCCCGGACAGGGTGATGGCGAGATACGGATCGGAGGCCGCCGACGGCACGGGCGCCGCCATCCCGGACACGCCCGGCATCACCGTGTCCTTGTCAAAGCAGTAGCCGTACTCGCGGACCTGGGTGATCTGGCGCCGTACCGACGTCAGGGTCTCCTCGGGCCCGGCGACCGGGAACCGCATCAGCCGCCGCAGGGCCGCGTTGGCCCGCACCTGCGCCTCCACCCGTTCCGGTTCATGCCAGGCCAGCAGGGCGATCCCGGCGTAGGTGACACCCAGCGGCACGGTCTCGCCGACCTCGACGATCTCCGCACGGATCGGGTAGCCGCCGTCGGCCCGGGTCAGATAGTGCACCCCGTCCAGCCGTCTGATCGCCACATAGACGGTGTCGCCGGTCCGCCCCGCCAGATCCTGCGCCACCTGCCGTACGGCGTCGTGATCCCGGATCGGGGAGGGGGCGCCGAGCCCCAGCAGATACAGGGCGGGGCCCAGGCCGTAGCGCCGTCCCGGGCGCTGCTCCACGAACCCGGCCTCCGCCAGCTCGCGCAGGATGCGGTGCACCGTGGGCCGGGCCAGCCCGGTCTCACCGGCCAGGTCGAGCAGCCGGCGCCCGGCCGCTCCCTCCCGCGCCAGCGCGGTCAGCACGGCGGCGACCTTGCCCACCACCTGCGGCCTGCCCTCCTGTGCCGGTTCCATGATGCGGCTCCCCTCGGACGTGCTTCGGCCAGACCGAGTCCACTCGGTGGACTCGCGACCGCCTTACCGCGCCCCGTACCGGAGTCCCGGTCCGCGACGCGTTGACAGTGAAACCGACGGCGGCGTGTCATCGCATCACCGGCGGCGGTCCTCCGGCCGCCGATCAGGAGTCCGGACCGCTCAAAGTCCGCCCGACGGACTATCGGCCCTCTCCGACCTCGTCCCCACGCCCCGGCACCCTTCTCCGCCCCCGAAGGAGCACCACCATGACCACCCCCATCGACGCCCGTACCACCGAGGGGAGCGTCACCGTCGACGGCGTCCGGGTCCGCTACCTCGACTCGGGGGAGCCGGACCCTGGAGGCGAGGGTGATCGGCCTCCCCTCGTCCTCGTCCATGGCACCGGCGGCAGCATCGAGCGCGAGTACGGCTATCTCTTCCCGATGCTGGCGACCCGGCAGCGCGTGGTGGCGCTGGACTTCGCCCAGCCCGTCCACGCGGGGGGCAGGCTCACCCTGGACCAGTTGGAGCGCCAGGTCGCCGCCGTCCGCGAGAGCGTGCTGCCCGGCCGCCGGGTGACCCTGGTCGGCTACTCGCTGGGCGCCGTGGTCGCCACCGCCCTGGCCGCGCACCGGCCCGAACTCGCCGCCAACCTGGTCGCGGTGGCCGGTTGGGCGGCCACCGACACCCAGCAGCGGCTGCGCGGCGGCGTGTGGCGCCGGCTGCGCGAGGACCGCTCCCCGGCGCTCGCCTCGTACACCGCCTTCTGCGCGCTGGGCGGCCCCTTCCTGGCCGCGGCCACCCTGGAGCAGCTCGCCCCGCTGCTGGAGGGGCAGGTGCCCGGCGACTTCGACGACCTCCAGATGGAACTGAACCAGTCGATCGACATCACCGCGCTGCTGCCCGAGGTCCGGGCCACCACCCTGGTCATCGGCTGCACCCACGACCAGATGGTGCCGGTACGCCACAGCAAGGCCCTCTTCGCCGCCATCCCGGACGCCCGCTACACCGAGGTCGCCTCGGGACACGCCGTGCTCTTCGAGCGACCGGCCCAACTGGTGCAGCTGATCGACCGGTTCAACGCCATGCCGGGTGCCCGGCCGGCCGGCCGCATCATCCCCGAAGCCCGCGTCTGACCCCTCACCTGGAGCACCCCATGAGCCGCACCACCATCCCCCGAAGTGTCGACGTCCTCGTCATCGGCACCGGATTCGCCGGTCTCGGCACGGCCGCCCGGCTGAAGCGCGAGGGCACGCACTCCTTCCTCGTCCTGGAGCGCGCCGACGACGTCGGCGGCACCTGGCGGGACAACACCTACCCCGGCGCCGCCTGCGACGTCCCCTCCCACCTCTACTCCTTCTCCTTCCGCCCCAACCCGGACTGGTCCCGGCTCTTCGCCCGGCAGCCGGAGATCCACCGCTACCTCCGCGACACCGCCCGCGAGGAGGGGCTGCTGCCGCACATCCGCTTCGGCGCGGAGGTACGGGACGCCCGCTGGGACCCGGCCGAGGGGCGCTGGACCGTCACCACCACCCGCGGGGTCTTCAGCGGGCGGTACCTGGTGACCGGGACCGGCCACCTCAGCGACCACAGCCTCCCGGAGATCCCGGGCATCGAGACCTTCGGCGGCCCGGTGTTCCACTCCGCCCGCTGGGACCACGGCACCAGTCTGGAGGGCAAGCGCGTCGCGGTCGTCGGGTCCGGCGCCAGCGCCGTCCAGATCGTGCCCGAGGTCGCGGGCACGGCCTCCCAGGTGACTGTCTTTCAGCGCAGCGCCCCCTATGTCGTCCCGCGCCCCGACCGGGCGTACACCGAGACCGAGCAGCGGATCTTCCGGCGGGACCCGGAGGCCGTCCCCGCCCACCGCGCCGAGATCTTCTGGTACCTGGAGGCGGGGTTCGCCGCCCGCCGGGCCGCCCCGCACCAGCTCGCCGAGGCCAAGGCGGCGGCCCGGGCCCACCTGGAGCGGCAGATCGCCGACCCGGCGCTGCGCCAGGCGCTCACCCCCGACTACGAGCTGGGCTGCAAGCGCGTGCTGATCTCCGACACCTACTACCCGGCCCTCACCCGCGACCATGTCACCCTGGAACCCTCGGCGCTGGCGCGCGTCGAGCCCGGAAAGGCGATCGCCGCCTCCGGCACGGCTCACGCCGCCGACGTCATCGTCCTCTGCACCGGCTTCGAGACCACCGAACCCCCCTACGCCCGCCTGGTCCACGGCGCCGACGGACGGTCCCTGGCCGACCACTGGGCCCGCGGCATGGAGGCGTTCGCCTCCACCACGGTCGCCGGATTCCCCAACCTCTTCCTGGTCAACGGCCCCCACACCGGCCTCGGCCACAACTCGATCGTCCATGTCATCGAGGCGCAGATCGACTACCTCCTCGGCGCCCTGGCCTGGAGCCGCGCCCAGGGCGACCGCACCGTGGAGGTCTCAGCCGCCGCCCAGCAGCACTACGCGGCCGAACTCGACCGGCAGGCCCGCGGCACGGTCTGGGACGGCGAGCGCTGCCGGAGCTGGTACGTCGATCCGCGCAGCAAGCGGGTGACCCTGATCTGGCCGGACTTCGCCGACGCCTTCCGGCACCGCAACGGCACCTTCGACCCCGCCCCCTACGCGGCCACCGCCGGCTGAGCCCCCGATGCCTCTGCTGACGACGAGCGGCGCCGCGACCCTCGCGTACACCGACACCGGCCCGCCGCCGGGCCGCCCGGACGCCCCGACCGTGGTCTTCGGCCATGGACTGCTCTTCGGCGGCTGGATGTTCCGGCCGCAGACCGCCTCGCTGAGCGCCGACTACCGGTGCGTCACCCTGGACTGGCGGGGGCAGGGCGACAGCCCGCGGGCGCCCGGCGGCTACGACATGGACACCCTGACCGCCGATGTACGTGCGCTGCTGGACGCGCTCGGCACCGGACCGGTGCACTTCGTCGGCCTTTCCATGGGCGGCTTCGTCGGGATGCGGCTGGCGGCCCGCCACCCCGAGTGGCTGTGCTCCCTCTCCCTGCTCGCCACCACCGCCGACGGCCTCACCCCGGCCCGCTCCCGGAGCTTCCGGCAACTCGCCCTGGTCCACCGGCTGGTGGGCATCGGGCCGGTACGCGGACGGGCCGCCGCGATGGCCTTCGGGGCCTCGTTCCTGCGCTCCCCGGAGAGCGGGCCGGTGCTCGCGGAGTGGGAGCGCCGACTGCGCCGGAGCGACCGGGCCGGGATCGCGGACGCGGTACGCGGAGTGGCCGGCCATCCGCCGATCGGTGCCGAGCTGGGCCGGGTCACCGTGCCCACGCTGGTCCTGGTGGGGGAGGAGGACACCTCCACCCCGCCGTCCGACGCGGCCGGGATCGCCGCCCGGATACCCGGCGCGCGGCTGGAGCGGATCCCCCGGGCCGGGCACACCCTCACCCTGGAGCGGCCCGAGGCGGTCACCCCGGCTCTGCGCGCCTTCCTCGCCACCGCGTGATCCCGCGCAGGGGGCCGGCTCGGTAACACCGGGCAGCCCGGGGCCCGTCGGCTCAGTAGCCGGGCAGCCCGGGGAAGCCGGGGCCGCCGCCCGGGGGCGGCTCCTCCGGTCCGCGCCGTGCCGGATCGCGGCCGGACAGCACCTCCCCGTACGCCTGCATCAGGTCCGCCAGCCGCAGCGTCGCCAGGTCCTCGCGGGTCGGCTCGCCCCGGTAGGTGGTCAGCCGCAGGTCCCGGTACGCGCACGACTTCTCGTACAGGGTGCGCAGGAACCGGCCGTTGCCCAGCTCGTCGATCCAGCCCTGCTCCACCACATGGCCGCTGATCGACAGCAGCTCCTCGCGCGCCTCCGGGTCCCATACGTCGTCGTTGGCCGCCGCCAGCACCTCGCCGATGGCGGTCAGCTCCAGCGGGCGGTACGAGGGGAAGTCCACCCGGGTGGTGAAGCGCGAGGACAGCCCCGGGTTGGCGGCCAGCAGCCGGTCCATGCCCTCCGGATAGCCGGCCAGGATCACCACCAGATGGTCCCGGTTGTCCTCGGCCCGCTTCAGCAGTACCTGCAGCGCCTCGTCGCCGTAGGCGTCACCCTTGCTGTAGCCCGAGTTGGACAGTGCGTACGCCTCGTCCACGAACAGCACCCCGCCCAGCGCCGAGTCGATCAGCTCGTTCGCCTTTACCGCGGTCTGCCCCAGGAACTCGCCCACGAGGTCCGCCCGTTGCGCCTCCACCAGATGGTCGCCGCCGAGCAGCCCCAGGGCGTAGAAGGCCCGGCCCAGGATGCGGGCGACGGTGGTCTTGCCGGTGCCGGAGGGGCCGGAGAAGACAAAGTGACGTTTCGGCGGCTGCACCGGCAGCCCGCGGGCCGCGCGCAGCCGGGCCATCTCCAACTGCGCCGAGACCGCCTTCACCTGGCGCTTGACCGGTTCGAGACCGACCATCCGCTCCAGCTCGGCAAGGGCCTCGGCGAGCAGCTCCGGATCGGCCGGTCCCGCGGGGGCGGCCGCCGGGCCGGAGCCGCCCCGGGCCCGCGCCCCGCCGTCGAAGGCGGCCGAGGAGCCGGGGCCGGCCGGTGACCGGCGGCTCGGCCCGTCCGGCGCGCCCGAGCCAGGACCCGGGCCCGCCCCGCGCCGGGCGCCGCCACCGGCACCGGGTGGGATGTCCGGCCCGTCCGCCATATCCGTGCCGTCGCGCAGGTCCAGCGCGGTCACCGGGCCCTGCCCGACGCCCCCGCCCGCCCCACAGCCCCCCTCCTCCGACCCGTAGCCTCCGTCCCCCGGCCCGTAGCCCGCCTCCTCCGGCCCGCGACCGCCGTCCGGCCCGTAGCCGGCATCCGCCCCGGAGCCGCCGCTCTCCGCCCCGAACCTCGCGCCGCCCGAGCCGAAGGGGTCGCCGTCCTCCGGCCCGAAGGCCCCGGTGTCCTGCGCACAGCCCGGCTCCTGGAGGGTGAAGGCAGCGGAGTCCGGCCCACCGAAAGCGCCGGCATCCCGCCCCGGACCGGAGTCCCATCCCGGACCGGAGTCCCGCCCCGGACCGGAGTCCCTACCCGGACCGGAGTCCCGCCCCGGACCGGAGTCCCTACCCGGACCGGAGTCCCTACCCGGCCCCGGGTCCTGCCCCGGACCGGAATCCTGCCCCAGCCCGCCGTCCTGACCGAGGCCGGCCAGGGAGACCGCCGCGAGATCGGCGCCAGCCCCCTCGACCCCTTCCATCCCCTCCACCCCGTCGAACCCGTCGTCGGTGATGGCGGTGAGCCGGGCCGCGGTGTCCATGAACGCCGGGTCGATCCGGTACACCGCCCGGTAGAGCGGCAGGGCGGCCGCGCTGCGACCGGTTCCCTCGTGGGCGCGCGCCAGCCAGTAGCGCAGCTCCTTGCGCTGCGGCTGCTCGCTGCGGCAGCGCATCAGCGAGGCCGACAGCAGCGGCTCCGCCTGCGCGTACATCTCCAGCCGGACCCGGGCCATCCCGCCGAACAGGCCCGCCTCGATACCGAGCTGCGGATCGTCGACCAGCGGCTCGGTGTGGCGGGCGAGCTCCTCCCAGTCCTTGACCAGATAGGCGCGGCAGGCGTGCAGAAAACGCACCTGCCGGTCGGCGTCCACCGGCGGCAGCCCGGCGAGCGCCCGGTCCAGCTCGGGTACATGCCGTCCGTCCAGCCAGTGCGAGGCGTGCGCGAGCAGCAGATCGCGTGGCCGCTCCAGCACCGGCTGCACCCACCAGCCGAGCCAGTACCAGGAGTTGAGCCGGCGCCGATGGCGGGCGCGCTGCTCGCCGAACCGCTCGCGGTTGCGGTACATCCGCAGCAGCGCGGTGGTGGTCTCCACCCGCAGCGCGTGCAGGCCCAGCCAGCCGTCGGCCATCCCGGGATCGATCCGCACCGCCGTACGGAACTCCTCCTCCGCCTGGGGGTAGGCGCCCATCGTGTAGGCGTCCACACCGCGCAGCCAGGCGAGGTCGGCCGGGGCGTGTGCGCCCCGCGTGCCGATGTTCATCGGGTCCCCCCGCATCACCGTGTCCCCGTGCCGGTACCAGCCGGGCGACCGCCCGGTGGCGTCGATCCCATCGCCCTTCCGTCTCACGGGACTTGCCCGTAGCTGCCCACACCGAGAGGCATCGTACCGGCACGGGGAGTGCGCGACGAAGGGCGCGTGAGGCGGCCGGAGCCGGGCGCGGACGCGCGACGGCGGCGCGAACGGCGCGGTGACCGAGGGTGAGTGAGGCACCCACGCCAGGAGTGACGGAACGGGAGAAAGCGGAAAGGACGAAGCCCCCGGTCACGGGGGAACAACCAGGGGCTTCGCGTCGGGGGCGGCTTCCGAAAGCCGCACATTGAGAACGTAAGACCTGTACGGCCGCCCGGTCAAGCGAAGTTGGGGCGGTCCATCGGCCATTTTCCGACTAGTCGGTATGCGATCCCCGCCGGGTCACCCAGAGTGACGCTCTGCTGCGTGCAGCGTCGTCGCGGCGGGCCCGGGCCGCCACGCGTACCCCTCCCGGCACTCCCTTACCAGCCAGTCGGCGAACGGCCGGGACGGGTCGGCGGCGAAGTGGCGGGTCTCCGCCACCGTCCAGCCGTCCCAGAAGGCAGCCTGCGGGGGACCGTCCCGCCTCCGGCCCCGCTCCCAGGAGGTATCCCGGTCCCGGTCCATCCAGAGCAGCCCCGCCAGTCGCGGCCGCACCGCCCGTCGCCCGGCGCCCACCCCCTCGACCAGCACCACCTCCGCCGTCGGCAGCGTCCTCGGCGGCCCGAAGCGGCGCAGATTCCAGTCGTACGGGTGAACCCGCGCCGACTCACCACGGGCGAACGGCTCCAGCACCTCGGCCCGGAGGCGGTCCGTCCAGCCGAACAGCTCCTCATGCGTCGCGATGTCGTCCAGGTGGAGCACCGGGGCGCCCCCGAGCGAGACCGCCAGCCGAGCGGCGAAGGTGGACTTCCCGGACCCCGCGTGACCGTCGACGGCGACCAGCCGCACCGGGCCGCACGAGGGCGCCAGAGCGCGCAGTTCGGCGGCGAGCGGGGCGAGTCGGTCCATACGGCAACCCTATAGAGCCCCTCCGCCCCCTCCGCCGAATCCCCCTCCCACGCCACTGGTCGAGACCAATAACGGTGCGATGGCCCGGGTCCGACGGGTGGCTGACCGGGCCGTCAGGCCGGGATAGTGGCCCTGACCGGGACCGCGCCCCGGGCCCCTGGCTCCCATCGCCTCCGCCCGTGTCCTCCGCCCCGCCCCCACCGCCCTCATCCGCTCCGTTCCCACCGCGACCGATCGGGGATCACCGTATGACCGACAACCTGGGCACCTCCGGCGCCTCCGACGCCGGCGAGCCCACCCCTCCCGCCTCCCGCCGGGCCCTGCTGGCCGCCGCGCTCGCGGTGGCCGGCACCGCCGCCGCCACCGCACTGCCCGGCGGCTCCGGTACCGCCCGGGCCGCGACCGCGACCGCCGCGCCCGCCTCACCCCCGGCCCCGTCGGCCGGCGGCGGCGCGGCGGGCGGAGGCCTGGTCGACAACCGGTTCTGGACCTCGTACAGCGACTGGTGCGGAGGCGACCGCGCCGGCACCCGCGCCCTCGCGGGCGACCGTCCCGGACTGGTCATCGCCTCCGCCGCCGGACGGGTCGAGCGCACCGACCCGCACACCGGCGCCCGTACCACCTGGGAGTACGCCCGCTGGACCTCACCCGAGCACACCTCGGCGGTCCCGGCGACCGAGGTCATCGCCTCCTGGAACGCCGACACTCCGGCCGGCACCTGGCTCGCGGTGGAGCTCCAGGGGCGGTACGGCGACGGGACGCGGACGCCCTGGTATGTGATGGCCCACTGGGCGGCCGGCGAGGGCGACATCGCCCGTACCTCGGTGGACGGCCAAAAGGACGGCCGCAGCACGGTCTGGACCGACACCCTGGCGGTCGACGACGCGTCGACCGGCCTGCGGCTGGCCGCGTACCGGCTGCGCCTCACCCTGCACCGCCGCCCGGGCAGCGGGCTCACCCCGACGGTCTGGCGGGCCGGGGCGATGGCCTCCGACATCCCGGACCGCTTCACCGTCCCCGCCTCCACCCCCGGGACGGGCCGCGAACTGGCCGTCCCGCGCTACTCGCAGCACCTCCACGACGGGCGGTACCCCGAGTACGGCGGCGGCGGTGAGGCCTGGTGCAGCCCCACCTCCTCGCAGATGATCCTGGAGTTCTGGGGCCGCCGGCCCACCGCGCAGGACCTGGCCTGGGTGGACCCGGCCTACAACGACCCCCAGGTGTGCCACGCCGCCCGCCGTACCTTCGACCACGCCTACGACGGCTGCGGCAACTGGCCGTTCAACACCGCCTACGCGGCCACCTACCGGGACATCAACGCGGTCGTCACCCGGCTGCGGTCGCTCGCCGAGCTGGAGGACCTGCTCCGGGCCGGCATCCCGGTGATCACCTCGCAGTCCTTCCTCAAGGAGGAGCTGACCGGCGCCGGCTACGGCACGGCGGGCCATCTGATGACCGTGGTCGGCCTCACCTCCTCCGGCGACATCGTCGCCAACGACCCCGCCTCCCCGTCCAACCCGGCCGTCCGCCGCGTCTACCAGCGCCGGGAGTGGGAGAACATCTGGCTCCGCACCAAGCGCTACGACGCGAACGGCAAGGTCAGGGGCGGTACGGGGGGTGTCTGCTACATCTTCTGGCCGGTCAAGTCAGCACCAAGTCAGCACCGCGCGCTGCAGGCACTCGGCCTGGTGTGAGCATGTGCGGCCCGACGGCCGTCTCGACGACCTGACGGCAGCGCTCCTGACCGTCCTGCGTGAGGTGGCCGTACCGGTCCACCGTGACCTTGATCGAACGATGTCCGAGCCAGCGAGACACCTCGTGAATGGACACTCCGTCGGTCAGGGCCACGGTGGTCCACTTATGCCGCAAGTCGTGCGGGTTGTATGCGGGAAGCTCGAGCCGCCTGACGGCGCGGTCCCACGACTTGCGCAGAAGGTCGGGATACGGCATTCCGCCGCTCGCGTTGCGGATCGGAAGCCGGTCGATGAACGGCTCAAGGGAAGCAGGCACGGGTATATCGCGCCACTCGCCTTCTTTCCGATGCTTCAGCGGGGCGTATTTCGGCGTGTACTTTCCGGAGGCGTCCTTGTAGCGAATCACCTGCCGCCGGATTCGCAGGGTGCCGTCGCGCATGTCTTCCGGGAAGACTCCCAGCGATTCCCCTATACGAAGTCCGCAGCACGTCATGAGCCATGCCGCCGGAGACAGGCGAGGCCCGATCTCCTTGGCGATGGCGGTTATCTCGTCGAAGCTGGGAAGTTTCCTGTCGTCGACAGGAATAACAGGGTTCTCCAGCTTCTCGGCCTGCGTCATGGGATTCACGGGAATCCGCCTGTGGCGCACAGCGTGGGAGAACAGCGCCGAGAGGGCTATGTGCCGGGACTCGATGGTGTTGAGGGCCGCCCCATCTCGGCGCCAGCGTGCGTACAGACCCTCGATGTCCGTCGCGGTGACCTGCGAGATCATCTTGCTCCCCAGGTGGGGGACTACGTGGAGGCGGACGATGCGCTCGTACGACTCGAGGGCGCCGGCGGAAGCGGTCTTCTTCGCGAGCCAGTCGTCCGCGTACCGGCGGAGCGACACCTTGCCGGCGTCGGGATCGACGTAGATGTTCTCGCGCTTGTCGCCTTCCATCTTGGTGGCGAAGTCGACCGCGTCCTTCTTCCGGGCGAACGACTTCTCCCGCTGACGCCCGGTGCGTCCGCCCGGCTCCCGGTAGCGGACGGTCCACCGCTTGCCGGACACGGCAGAACCGTTGTCGATGATTTGAGCCAACCTGTCTCCCCATCTCTGCTCACACGGCCGTCGGCCATGTTTTTCGGTGTGGGTGGTGTTGTAGTCGATGTTTCCGGGCGCGCCAAATCTCCGGGCGTCGGAGGATTTGGCGGCCCACGTTTCCGCGGATGAAAAGACCACGACGTTCGAGCCCGTTCGACGGCAGACCAAAACGTCAAACTTAGCTCCGAGCCGCGCTCCACACGGTGGTCCCCTCGCCCCCCGATGTCAGTGCGGCGGGATACCGTTCTCATCACGCTGAGGTGAGGGGAGAATCATGGCGAGGAACGCCCGGGCCGAGCAGCTGCGGGAGTACGGCCGGTCCGTGCTGGAGGGGGCTCGGTCGGAGCAGGTCCTGCGCATGGCACGGCAGGTGAACGCCGTGTCGTACACGAGCGCGCGAGAGTACGCCGGCCGCTCGCTCTTCGAGTTGCTGCAGAACGGCTACGACGCTCATCCGACGGACCGCCGCGACGGACATGTCCACGTCCTGCTGGACGAGGCGGAGGGCGAGTGGGGGACGCTGTATATCGCCAACGGCGGCACGCCCTTCACCTGGCAGAACGTCGAGCGGATCTGTGAGCTCGCCCAGAGCTCGAAGGAGATCGGCGAGGGCATCGGGAACAAGGGCGTCGGATTCCGCAGCATCCTGCTGATCAGTGAAGCGCCCGAGATCTACAGCGCAGACCCCGACAGCCCGCTCGGCCCGGAACTGGACGGGTACTGCTTCCGCTTCGCGCAGAGGGCCGACGTGGAGGAGTTCCTCGGCGGTGAGGACAACGCCTATGAGGTGGCCGCCACGTATCCGCCGTTGCAGGCACCCCTGCCGCTGGACGACGTGCCCGCGACCTGTCAGCAGCTCGCCGCCCAGGGATACGTCACTGTCGTCCGGCTGCCCTTGCTGAGCGAAGCCGCACGGGCCGATGTCCGGTTGCGAATGCGTGAGCTCGTGGAGGCGAACGTACCCGTGATGCTGTTCCTCGACCGGCTCGCCGGCCTGACGCTGGAACGGCGGGCCGCCGGTGAGACGGGCGAGTTGGACGACCGCCAAGAGGCGCACGAGCGGCACGAGCTGACCCGCTCAGAGGAGCGCTTCGCGGTGGCGCAGGACGGCGCCGGGAACGGGCCCCCCGTCTCCTGCGCGACCGTGGATCTGGGGCCGTCCGGCACCTTCCTTGTGGCCCGGAGCACCGTCGAGAAGGAACGGCTGAATAGCACGCTCGCCGAAGCCGTGGGCTCCGGGCTCCTCGACGACACGTGGCAGGAGTGGAAGCGGTCCGCCGTCGTCGAGGTCGCACTCCCGCTGCCCGCCCCGCGTCGACCGCTGCATGGGCAGATCTACACCTTCCTGCCGATGGGAGAGGACCAGGCCGCGCCCTTCCCTGGTCATGTGAACGCCCCGTTCTTCACCAAGTTCGATCGCACTGGGCTTCCCTCCGACAACCCGCTGAACGTGCTGCTGCTCGATGCGGTCGCCGAGACCTGTCTGGCGGCCGCTGCGCTATTGCGCGCCTCGCCCGAGCCGTCCATGCGGCAGCTGGCCGTGGACCTGGTGAGCTGGGAGAACAAGAAGGACTCGGTGGGGCGGCTCCGCGCGGCGGCTCTGCGCGTGCACGGGAGCGAACTGGCCGACGTACCGCTCGTGCCCGTCCTCGCCGCGGACGGCACCCCGCCGGAGGCGGGATGGGCGGCGCCCCGGGGCGCCGCCCTGTGGCCGGACCTCGACCTGACGGTCCTCACGGCACACCGCGCGCACGAGGCCGGAATCGTAGTGGCAGACCCCGGGATCGGCAGCGACCGGCTGAAGCGGCTGGCCACCCTGTGCCGCGCCCTCGCATGCCCGTGGGAGCCGGCCCCGGAGCTCCTCGCCGATCACGTGGAGCGGATCGTCGGGTCCCTTCCGCTCCCCAGGTCCGGTGAGTTCCCCGAGGAGTGGAGCGCGCTGTACGAGGACCTGGCCGCCCTCTTCGAGGACCACGGGCGGATCCTGCATGACAGGCGGTTGCTGCTCGCGGAGGACTGCACGCTGCGGCACACCAACCGTTCCCCCGGCACGGCGGGTACGGCCACGAGCACACGTGCACAGGGCAAGCCGAGCGGTGCCCGTCGGGAGGCGTTCTTCCAGCCGGTGTGCACGGAGGCGAACCGGGCCGAGGGCCCGTCCGTCCCCTCCCTGCTCGGCAGGCGGTTGTTCTGCCTGCACCCGGGGCTGGTCTGGAAGGACCGCGGCGAACGTACGCGTGGGCGTTCCGCCCGCGTCTTCCTCGAAGAGGAGGGGCTCGTCCGGCCGTACGACACTAAGGGCCTGCTGGACCACGCACGGCAGCAACTCAACGCGAGCACCGATCTCCGACTGCGGCTCCGGACCCTGCGGTTCGTCTTCCGGCTGTGGCAGGCTCGGCGTTCGCTGGACGGGACGGAGGTCTCCTCGCTCGGACTGTACGTGCTGTCGGCGGACGGTCGGATGATCAGGGCGAGCAACGCCGTCTTCGGCCGGGGGTGGGGCCGCGGGTCCGTCGGTGAGGACCTGGCGGCGGTGGTCGCCGCCGGGCAGGACGTGTCGAAGAGCCTCAAAGCAGTGGCCGGATGCCTCCTCGCCGCGCCCGAGGAGTTTGCCAAGGGGGACGCGACCACGGCTGAGGAGTGGCGGGCGTTCCTGAAGGAGGCCGGGGTGGCCGACGGGCTGGTTCCGGTCAGGTCCTCCGACGCCGTGAGCTGGGTGAACCAGGGCCGGGAGCTCACCGCTCGGCAACTGGTCCGCATGGCGAAGGTGTCTGCCGAGGTGCAGGAACAGTGGGAGCCATACATCCGCAACTGGTCCCGTGCCTACTACCCCCGGACGCCGTATCGGGGAACCCACGCCTGGCGGCTCCCTGGCCAGGACGTCGTCGGACGCCTCGGCCAGGAGGCTCGGCTGGCGTACGCACGGCTCGTCCTGCACGGCCTGGCCGACTGGAGAGACAGGAGGTTCACCAGCGTCTGGACCAGCGCCGGCAGCCAGAGTTCCCCGGACACGGAACGGGTCCCGACCCCGCTCGGCGCCTTCGTCCGGGAGCAGTCGTGGCTCCCGGTGCGGGGCCGCGACCGGGCCGTCCGGTTCGTCCGGCCGGCCGACGCCTGGCACTGCCCGCCCGGGCTGGAGGAGGAGCCCTCATATGCACCGACTGTCGACCATCGACTGCGCCACCTTCTGGAACGTGGAAAGGCGGGCGCTCGGCTGCGGGAGATGGGGCTGCCGACCTGGGGCAACTCTTGGGACAGCGATCGCCTCATCGCCGCGCTGGGACGGCTTGCGGCGGAGGGCGCCCTCGGGACGGAGGACCGGCCTGCCGCGCAGCGCGCCAACGAACGCGCCTGGAGGTACCTCGTACAGCAGCCGCATCCCGTACTGCCCGAGGGCGCCAGTCTGCTCGCAGAGTCCGGGGACCGGCTGATCAGCGTTCCACTGTCCGACCTGGACGCCGGGGAGAGCGATGGCGATGCAGTGCTCTACGTCAGCGGTGAACGCGACGGTCTGACAGCCCTGCTGGTACGGGAGACGGGGCACCCCCTGCTGACCCTTCCGGATGTCTCGGCGGAGGCCGCCGAGCTGCTGGCGGACGGCCACCCCGCCACCGTCCGGCACACCGACGACCTGATGTTCACGGTGACCGTGGACGGCGCACGGGTGGACCCCGCGTCGATGGGAGAGCCACTGATCCAGCAGCTGCCCTGGCTCACGCTGGCCGTGGGTGTCCTCGCCGACCACCTGGCGCGCGGCCCCCGGGCGAGCGAGGCCGAGCTGAGCGAGCTGACGTCTCTGGTCCGGAGCATACGTCTGCACCGCTACCGCTCCTGGGACATCGAGCTCGACGGTCGACCCGTGACGTTGCCGGGCCGCCTCGGCGGAGTACTGCCGCTGCCCGACCCGAAGCATCCGCTCGTCCTCGCCCCGGCAGGCGAGCCGGGCTGGCCCGAGACCACCCGCATCGTGGTGGCGGTCGCCGAGCTGCTGGGGCGGCGGGAGTTCGGCGACCGGCTGCGTCTCGCTGCCCACCAGCTCGCCTCCCGCTACGCCGACCTGCACGACCCGGGCCACGAGGAGCTCGCCGATGCCCTCGAAGTCACGGTCCACCAGGTTGAGGAGACGAGCCGCCGGATCGACGGAGCTATCGGCGTGGTCCTGGAGCGCTGCCAGCCCTTCCTCGTCCACCTGCTCGGACCAGAGACGACGAACTCGCTGCTCCTGCCGCCGCCGGGCGACACCCGGGAGTTCCAGGCCCACCTCGAGGACTACGCCGCCGAGCTCCCGGTCCCCGTATCCGAGTTCATCGCCAGGGCTCGCGCGGCGCGCGGTACGGACGAGCTGCGGCGCGACCTGGGCATCGGATTCGCTGAGCTGAACGACACCCTGCGCGCGATGAGCCCGCTTTGGGAACCGGTCAGCCACGCCGACGAGCACGAGGAGGCGCTCCGCACCTACCTGGACCCGCGCAAGAAGGAGCTCGTCAACCGGCTGCGCTGGGCGGTGCTGGAGGACTTCGACGCGCGCCGTCCGATGCCCGACTGGCCCTCGGTCAAGACCCTGGACTGGATCACCGTGCCGACAGCATGGGAGTACACCGTGGACACGGCCGACACGGGGAGCCTGGCAGCGCACGTGGAGGAGCAGCTGGCGCTGCGCCTTGGCCGCTCGGCGCCGTTGCCCCGGTCAGGCGAACGCCTGCCCGCCCCCGACCAGGTAAGCGGCGTGAACCTCCGTACGATCACCGGCCTGGCCGCCGACCTCGCGGTTCTGGTCAGGGCGGCCGGCCACCCGTTGCCAGCGGCCCTGGCCGGAGCCGAGCCCGCCGAGGAGGTCACCGCGCGGCTGGAGGCCGCGGGCGCGTTGGACTTCCGTCCCTTGTCCCCCGCCGACGTCGTCGGCTGGCTGGCGATCCTCGGCCAGTGGCCCGAGGGGATGGCGGTCGACCCAGATCTCGGGCGGCACGGGCTGTCCGAGGCCGACCTGGATCGGGTGCGCAACGCGGCGGACCACGAGCGTCGCGAACGGGAGCGCAAACGACGGTCGATCACCGTCGGTGGCCGCGCTTTCGACGTGCACTCCGGCGACTACGCTGCCCTCACCCGCGAACTCGACCGGCTCCTGCACAGCGGCTCGGCGCTGGGCATCACCGCGGCCGGACCGCTCCGCTTCATGGACCCCCGTCCCCGGACCGGGCGCACCGGGCCCATCGGTCGCACGCCCGGATGGCGCTACGGGGGCAGCTCGGACAGCGGGCTCACCACGGCCCAGCGGGAGGCCATCGGGTACGTGGGCGAGTGGTACGCGTACCAGTGGCTGTGTGCGCGCTACCCGGACCGTATGGACGAGACGGGCTGGGTGTCGGGGAATCGCCGCAAGGCCTTTCCCGGCCCATCCGGCGACGACGGCCTCGGCTACGACTTCCGGGTCGGCTCCGGCAGTCAGCCCTACCTCTATGAGGTGAAGGCGACCGCAGGCGAAGGCGGGCGCTTCGAGCTGGGAGAGAGCGAGGTCCGCGCTGCCCGCCAGCACGCCGGCAATGACCGCTGGCGTCTCCTGGTGGTCACCCACGCGCTCACCCCTTACAAGGTAGCCATCCAGATGCTCCCCAACCCCTACGGGAAGCGCGGCCAGGGCCGCTACCGAGAGGAGGGCGGGGCACTCCGCTTCTCCTACCTGCTGTGACTTTGACGGTTAACCCCAGTGCGAGATGAGTCGGGGTTAAACGTCAAGGTGAGCCGGTGTGCGCGCTGATGGCGAGTGTCCCCGTCTCGGATGATCTGGTTCGGTTTTGCCGTTTCGAACTTCTACCACGCGCGCAGGGTGCGGACTGCTCCGGACAGAGGTTCCGCGAACTGGCGGTCGGACGCCGCAGGTTCTGGAAGAATTGTCGCTAGCAACCACTGGAGGGGCGGGGCGCCGGGTGAGGGAAGCCGCCGAGCTGCTCAGCAGGGTGGCCGTGATCGGGTCCCGGATGGCACAGCGCGCGACTCAGTCGCAAGCCAAGGAGACTGTGATTGCGTTGATCGATGGAGAATCTGACAGCGGCGATGCAGGGGTGGACGGATAGGTGACGGGTGACTTTGGCCCCGACCGCTTGCGGCAGCTCTTCGGCGACCCGAACGAGGACGGGGTCTACCTGGTCGGCGTCGTGGAGTTCTCGGACGATGCGAGCGAGGACCAGTGGTCGTATGTCGGGAACACTCAGATGGGGACCCTGGAGTCAGTTGCCAGCAGGCTCGGCTATGAGCGGCGTGACATCACGATTGCGGAGCCTTACCGAGAGCCTGGCCGTGGGGTGCTGCCGGACGGAACAGAGCTGGCAGTCACCTCGACCACCGTGCGAGGGAGCGCATCCTGGCATCGAAGTAGCCGGGAGCCAACCCCGGAGGAACGGCTCCGGTGGGCAGGGCATCCAGTGCCGCCGCCACCTCCGCCCGAGCCGGTGCCGGTCGGTCCCAACATGGAGACGGCGAGGCCTCGGATCGAGGAGCACCAGGGCGAGGTCTTCTACACGAAGACCGGCAAGCCCTTCACCTACCGGACTAACCACTACACCCTGGTGATCGTCGAGAGCCGGCGCAACGTGCAGTGGCACGAGATCAGGTCAGCGCTGGAGGCATGGCCGATCGCGGGGCCGTCGGAGATTCCACGATGCCCCGAACGTTCTGGGCGCTACGTCTACGGGATCGTGTCCGACGAGCGGATCCGGCAAGAGGACTGGTGACAACCTTGGGCCTGCGACTTTGTGGCGGCTGATGCTATGCCCGCCGAACCTGCCAAATAGTCGGACGCTGCAGCTACGGTCATGGGTGAGGTTCTACTACCGCGTCTTTCTCGTCGACCGAGCGCTGAGGAAGACCCGAGCACTGGCGAGGACGCATGGCCGAGGACCAAGAGTACGACGAGGTCCCTGCAGTCGTTCGTATCCCCAAGGGCGAGCGCCTCGCTGACTCGCGGAAGAGCGAAGGCTGGAAGTGTGGGTTTACTCCCAAGACGAGTGACAAGGGGCCGGAGCACGTCGAGATCCGCCTGAAGGCCGAAAAGGAGTCAGGTTTCACAGGCAAGCCCGAGATCGTCTACGTCACCGAGTACGTGGACGATCAGCGTCCTCAGCTCACCCCCGGCCAACAGGCGGTGGTTGACATCGCGGTCCAGGTCATCGATGGTCTCGTAGAAATCGCGGATGTGGCCACCGCGCCCAGCGACCCGAAGGCCACTGTGACGAGCGAGCAGTTCCAGCAGATGTTCATGACTTGGCTCGCTCGTGAGGACGCACAGCAGGCGCTCTGGAGCCTCATCGTGGATGCCGAGGTCGAGGATGGCGGTGCTGCCACCCTGGCATGGCAGCAGGAATTGAAAGAGCTTTCGCCTGAGCAGCGAACCGAGCGGGTCATGGAGTTCCTCGTTACCAACCCCTTAATCCTGGAGGACTTCGCTCGTCAGCTCATGGGCTGCATGGCCATCGGGCTCGGCGAGACGACTCTCAGGCGCGACCGGGTGTAGTGCCGTGCCGTTTCAGGATGGCGCGTCACTATCGTGCAGCACGGACTCGGCGATCTCGCGCACGCGGTCCATCGTGATGCCAGCGCGCTGTTCGACGGCGAGCGGGTGGTCGGTGGGTTCGAGCTCGACCAGGGGCCGCTCGCCGATCGGGTGAGTGTGGACGTGGGTCTTCAGGTTGATGGTCTACAACGGCATCTACGTCGCCCCCTGACCGCGAAACAAGGTGATCAGACACATCCCCGAAGCCTCCACGCACCCCAGTGTGGAGGCTTCGGCCCGTCCTGGGCAGAACGCTGGGGACGGTAGACCCCGGCATCAGGTCTGGTAAGCGGACCTGAGAATGCTCTCCCTGCCGAGTGAGAGGGCCGTCGGCAGGCGCAAGCGGGCTCCGCTGCTGCGCCGACCACTCGAGGATCCTAGGCCGGTCGAACGACCCTGCGTAAGGCGCGGCTGACGTGATCACGGACCACCGCCGCGGACACGTAGGAGAGCGCCTCCGGCAGGGACTCGGACACGGATGCGATCTGGTTCTCCTGCTGGCGCAGGTGGGCGTCAAGGAAGGGAACCATCGCACCCGTGGCGCTGCAGCGGGCCTGCCGCGCGTACAGCGCGGTGAGGGAGAAGGCCCAGCAGGCATGGAGGAAGCCGTAGACGGGGCGAGGCGTCCCCCGCCAGGGGGAGAAGAAGTTGACGTCGGCGGGGAGGCGCACGTCGTGGGCGGTCAGGGCGTCGTTGAGCCAGTTGTGGGCGGCCTCGTGGATAAGGTCGCGGGCCAGGACCTCGGAGTGCGCGGTGTAGTCGGTGAAGACCGTGCCCGGGAGGCGGGTGAGGGCCCAGCTGTGGAGGGTCTCGTCGAGCCGGCGGCGGTTGAGCAGGCAGATGACGGGGGCGTGCTGGGTGAGCAGGGTGCCGAAGCCGTACTCGGTTGCGGAGGCGATCGCAGCACGAACGAGGCCGAGGGCCTCGGCTAGGGCAGGGCTGGTGTCGGGGCCGACGAGGTAGTACGCGGTTTCGGAGATCTCCGAGCGGAGCAGGTCCGCGGGGTGCGGGCTGAGCACGATGTGCGGGCCGGCCGACAGGTGGGTCAGGTCTCGCACCGTCGTACGGCGGTGCCAGGCGAGGCGGTCCGCGTCCCGGGCGCGCGCCGCGTGTTCGGCGCCCTCGAGCAGGTGGTGGGCGACGGCGTAGTCGAGGGCGGACGAGCCGAGGCGGTTGCCGAGTACGGAGGCGATACGGCTGGTCCGTTGGCGCTGGTGGTCGGCGATGCCATCGAGGGCGACCAGGGCTTCCGGGGAGAGAGCGCTCATCTGGGGCTCCGGGAGTGGGACGGGGCCGGGCCGGGACGGGCCCGGCCCCGTTGCGGGTCAGGACTCGGTGGTGGGCTCAGCGGCGTCAGGCTGCACAGTGGTGGCCAGCCAGGTCTCGGTGGCCGCGTTGGAGGTGTGCGCGGTGGTGCGCACGGGGTCGCTGTCACGCAGGGACGCGACCGCCTCCAGGAACTCGTCGAACGTCTTCTCGTCTGCCACTGCTCGCTCTCTCTCCTCAAGTAGGGGCGGTGGGTCGGGGCGAAGGGCTGGTGCGGGCGGGCCGCGGGGGCCGGTCACGGATGCGTGGCTCCTTACTCGGAGACGAAGAGCGTCAGGAACTTACGAACGCGGCCGGCGCGGACCGGTTCGGTGCCGTGGACGAGCTGGCTGCCGAAGACCACGAGAGTGCCGGGAGAGGGGGCGACGCTCCATCGCGTGCGCGGCATGCTGCGAAACCAGGAAGAGGACGCATCCGTCCCGTCATGTGCGAATCGCATCCCCGGGGCGTAACCCGACCCGGTCGGCGCCTCGTCGGCGGTCCAGACGGCGTCGCTGCCCGTGGTCTCCACGTAGAACGTGCCGCCCGTGTCGTGGATGTCCGTGAGCGTGACCGTCGCGGCCGCGATCTGGCGGGGACGGGTGAGGGGATCGGGGGCGATGCCGTCGGCATGTGGGGTGATGTACTGGCCGGCGCCGTACTCGAGGTAGATCCACGGCCGGTGGCCGGTGACCGATGGCAGGGTGCGCGTGATGGCGGCCATGTGGAGCTTGAGGGCCTGGTCGAGGAGGGTGGTCGCCTCGTACGGGATGTCGGTCATCTCGATCCGGCCGGCCGGCTCGTAGACGTCCTGCGCCTCGGCGGGGGAGTGACCGGGGATCTCGTGGATGGTCGTGTGGCGGTCCGCGCCGTACCGGTCGCGCCCGAGGGGGCCGAGCGCGTCGTCCATGACGTCGTTGAGGCGCTCGATCTCGTTCGGCTTGAGGAAGCTCTCCACGGTCCGGATGGACAGCGTCTCGGCGATGTGGATCACTGCTCGCCTCCATCGCTGGAGGGGGTGGTCTCGGTCGCGCAGGCGCAGAGAGTGGACGGCGGGGCAGAGGCGGCCTCGGCCAGGGCTTCCGTGAGGACGTGCACAGCCCGGGCGAGGTCCTCGAAGTACTCGGGAGGCGTGGTGCCGGCAGAGGGTACGAGATGGAGGTCGAGCGTCGGATACACCCGGCCAGTAGTGCGGCACGTGAGCTCGTTGCGGCCGAGGACCAGCGAACACGCTGCGGGTAGGGAGGACTCGGCTCGGCTGGCGGCACGGCACAGGCGCGCGGCTGTTCGCGCGTGCTCGGTGCGGTCGCGCGGCAGGACGCCGACCGAGAGGAACCGGGGGTCGGCTCCGGGGAGGTCAGCGTAGGCGTGGCCCTGGCAGCTGTCATAGGTGACGGTGTTCCAGCCCGCGGTGAGCGCGTCGACGATCGGGCGGACGCCGGGCTCGATGCCCTCGTACCACTGGGGGTGTCGCGGGTCGAGATCGTCCGCCTCGTGGATGCCGGGGAGGCCGACCGTGTTGATGTTGCCGTGGGCGCTTACCTGGAGGCGTGCTGGCGGGCGTGGTGCGGCGGGGTCATCCCAGCGGGCCAGGAACGCCATGATGTGGTGCATGTCGTTGGGGCGGACGGGACGCCAGTGCAGCCGGGAACAGGAGGCACCGGGCGGGAGATCCGGCTGGGCGAGCAGGGCGGCGACGCCGTCGATCAGGCGCATGCGGTGGTCGCAGTACGCGTCCTCGTCGCCCGCGGCGGCGAAGCGGAGGCGGACCGCCGGGCAGCCCGCGCCGCAGGTGTCGCGGTAGTCGCAGGTCGTGCACTTCGTGATCTGGGAGCGTGCCTGCTGAAGCAGGGAAGAGCTGCCCTGGGTTCTGGCCACGTCCGCCTCAGCGTGTACGTCACCGAGCGCGGCGAGGCCGGCCTGCGGCCAGGGCAGTTCGTCGCAGCTTCCGAGGCGGTCATCGGGATAGAGCGTGAGGACGTGCTCGCACTTCAAGTCGGAGAAGTGACAGGAACGGGTTTGTAGACCCCTCAGGCGGCGGATGACGGAGACGACGGGCTCCAGCTTGACGCGGCAGAACAGGCCGTCGGCGACCCAGTGGTGGGCGGCCTCCAGAACGAAGTCGGCGTACTGACGCGGCGTGACGGCCCAGGCCGGGCCGGTGGGGCCGATGGCCCGTCGCTGGAGTGCCCGGCTGGTCGGCGTACGGGATCCGACCACCGTGGTCGACCGGGTGACGGCCGCGTCGAAGCACGGCACCAGGCTGACCGTCGTCACGGAGGGAAAGGAGGCGAGGTGCTCCATGACCTCGGAGGCCCGGCCGAGGACGTACGGGGTGACGGCGCAGATGACGCCGACGCGGCGTTCCCGACGGCCGAGAAGTTCCAGGGCTTCGACCACTCGGGGGTACGTGGGCTGGCCGTCGTAACCGACGCGCCACGAGTTCCCCAGTGCGTCCCCATCGAGGGAGAGGCCGATCTCCAGCTGGGGGCAGTGCTGCTCGAACAGGTCCAGCCAGGCATCGTCGAACTGGAGGCCGTTGGTCTGGAGGCTCACGCGGATGACGTTCGGCTGTGCGGCGAGCGCGTCCAGGATCTCCGCGATCCGTTCCCGGCCGGCGGTCAGGGGCTCCCCGCCGTGGAGTTCGACGCTGAGCGGACGCCCGGAGAAGATCGAACCGAGGCGGTGGACCTGTTCCGCGCTGATGCGGGCGCCGCCCGGTGACTCCTTGCGCTTCTCGAAGCAGTACAGGCAGTCGATCTCGCAGGTCTCCCCGCGGAGCTTGAGGATGACGGAGACGGCCGTGTCCGGCCCGGTGCTCAACAGCGGGGCGTAGAGACTCTCCAGGTCGATGGAGGCGGTGCGGGTGACGGGCATCAGAGGACTCCGGAGGAGGAGAGGCGCGGTCTACGCGTCATCGGTGGAGACCGTGGACAGCCACCCGAGGAGCTGTCCGCCGGTGATGGGGATGTGGACGTCGCCACGGCGAAGGAACCACCCGTCGGCGTACCGCTGGGGCAGCCAGCCGGCGTCAGGGGCACCAAGATGGGGAGGTTTCTGCAGTGGGTCGTCGACGGGCCAGCAGTCCAGAAGCGCTCTCGTCACGCCTCGCTGAACCGGACGGAACCACTCCCACGTCTCTGCGCGAGCCGGGTCGATCGACGGGCGGGGCTGCGCGTCGGCAAGCAGCGGCAGCCACTTGTCGCCGAGGACCGGGTGGCCGGCCGCCGCGCAGCCGAGCGCGGTGAGGCAGGTCTCCAGCTTCCGGCACACGACGCCGGCCGGTTCGGCCAGGCCGTCCTCGACGAGGCCGGTCAGGTCCTCCGCGAGACTCGCAGCGACCTCGGCTTGGTCGGCGACCGCCCAGCGGCGGTAGCCCTGGCGCTCCCCGGGGTCGAGCACCGGATCCCAGCGCCCGGAGTCGTAGGAGAGGGCGGTACGCAGACACATGAGGTCGTGCATCGAGGCGCGCACCCGACGGAACGATCCGAGGTCGTCGCGGCGCACGTCGAAGGAGCGGAGCAGGTGACGGAGTTCCTCGGCCCGCTGCGGCGCCGTCGCCTGGAGGTCGACACGGATGCCGTCCACGATGCGCGACTCCCACGCCGGAAGGCCGCCGTCCACGATGCCACGCAGGTCGATGTCGCTCGCTGCGTGGGCGAAGCCGCAGGCGAGGGCTCCCTCCAGCCAGACCTCGCGGGCCTCGCCGGATGCGACCAGCGCCTGGGCGACTCTGTCGGCGATCTCCCGGCGCAATCGTGCCGATGGGTTCACCGGTGGCCTCCTTCGATCAGGATCCTGTTGTCAGCGGTGATCTCCTTGAGGACATCGACGGCCCATCGGTCGAGCGCGCCGCGCACGTCGGAGCGCTGGGCGCCGATGTGGGGCGAGGCCAGGAGGTTGAGCGGCGTCGTGGAGCCGGTGAGGAGCGGCAGGTGCTCTCGCTCGACCGGGTCGAGGGCGAGCCCGGAGAGCCTCCCGTCCGCCAGTGCCCGCAGGCAGGCGGCCACGTCGAGGGTCTCCAGCCGACCTGCGCAGATGAGCAGAGGCCGCTGCGGTGCGACGCGTGCGAGGAAGTCCTCGCCGATGAGCTGTTCGGTCGTGGGACGCAGCGGCAGAGCGATCACGTGCACCTGAGACTGCTCCATGAGGGCTGTAGCTGACAGCTCCCGCAGACCGGGAGGGTTCGACAGCCACGCGGCGAAGGCCGTCCGGCCCACGAAGGGGGCAAGGGCCCAGTCGGCGGCCAGCCCGACCTGACCCGCGCCCCAGATACCTGCGGCCAGGGTGCCGAGTGACGCACCCATGCACGCCTGCTTCTCGTGCTGTCCGAGCAGCAGCGCGTGATGCCCCAAGGGGATCCGCCGGGCCAGGGCGAGGGCAGCGGCAAGGACCCACTCGCCCACGGCGCCCGCGCCGGCCTCGGCGTTGCGGTGCAGTGTGATGCCACGGTGCCGGAGGGCGCTCACGTCGATGTGGTCGATGCCGGAACCGGCCCGTACGACATGCCGCAGGCGAGGGAGCGCGTCGAGCTCCCGCTCGCCGAGCCGGACGCCGGAACGCAGGACGAGCACGACCGTGTCGGCGGGCGGAGGCGAGTCCAGGTCCGGCAACTCGTGTACGGCGACATCGGGCAGGGCGCGGCGGATCGCGTTCGTGTCCGCCGCACCGCGTAACACCAGGACAGCGCTCATCCGAGGAACTCCGGCTTCTCGTACCGGCCGAAGGCGAGATCACCCTCGCCGACGACGACGGTTACGGGCGACGGCGTGCCGAAGTACGCGTCGCAGGCGCGCTTCACGCCCGGGAGCCCGTCCCAGGCTCGCGGATTGACCGCCGTGTCCGCGTAGTCGTCGACGAACAACACGCCCGTCGGCATCAGGCGGGTGACGCAGTGCGTGAGTCCCGTGAGGGTCGAGTCGTAGAAGTCGCCGTCCAGGTAGGCGAACGCGATCTCGTCGGGCAGCTCCTCGGAAAGGGTCTCGTCGAACCATCCCGGATGGATGACCGGCGCCGGCCTGCCCCAGGCCGCGTGCGTGGCGCGCACGTCGTCCGGGGACGACCGGAGTTCGCCCGCCGCCAGGTGGTCCGAGTCCTCGGAGCCGGGCGCGGGCATGCCCTGGAAGGAGTCGTAGACGTGGATCTCGCGGTCGCGGTCGCCCAGCGAGTCGAGCACGCTACGGATCCAGAGGGCCATCGCGCCCCTGTAACAACCGAGTTCGACCACAGCTCCCGGCAGACTGCGGTCAGTCAGGTCGGCGAGCTCGTCGGCGATCACGCGGAGCCGGTCGGCACAGACCGTCCCTGCGTGCTCCCGTAGCAGCCACTCCCGCAGATCCTTCAGCTTCGGATCCATGAAGGTCACCACCTGTCCACGAAGGGGTCGGCGAGTTCCCCGCTCAACGCCGCGGACAGCGGGCGGTTGATCCGGGGTAGCAGATACACGTCGCCCAGACGTTCCAGCGGGACCCACTCGAAGCCCACCTGGATGGGGTCCGGCGGTTCCGGCATGCGCGGCTCCGCGTCGTCCACCTGCTCCGCGAGGAAGTTGAACTGGACCTTCTGTACGTCTCCGAACTCGTCCTTCCACGACTCGGGGACGTACTCGACGACGTACAGCAGACGCCGGGCCACGACCTGCAGACCGGTCTCCTGCGCGACCTTGCGGTTCACGGCCCGGCGCAGATCCTCGCCGACCTGGGCCTTGCCGCCGGGAAGGTTGTAGTGGAACCCAGCCTCGTCGTCGTACGACAGCAGGAGGACGGCGCCGTCGCGCACGATCGCCGCCTTCACGGAGACGCTGATCCGAGGCAGTTCGGGTGTCAGAGGCACGACAGCGCCTCCGGCTCGCCGACGCGCATCAGGTCGCCGACCTCCGCCAGAGACCCCACGACGGTGGAGTGGAAACTCCCTCCGCGCCGGAACTGACGGGCGGCGGCGCGCATACCCGCGAGGGCGGCACGGCTGAGCTGGTTCGCGTAGATGCACAGGCGGAAGCCGGCCTCGCCGAGTTCGGCGGCGCTCAGGTCGGGGAACGCCGTGGGCACGCTGACCAGCGGCACGCCGTGACTCCACGCTCGCCCGATGGCCCGCGCCTGATCACCGGTCGCGTCCTTGGAATGGATGAGTACCGCATCCGCTCCGGCTTCGGCGTACGCCTCGGCGCGGGCGATCGCCGTAGCCATGTCATGGCCTGCGATCAGGGCCTCGGTGCGGGCCACGACCACGAGGCCGTCGCCGGCGACCTTCCGTATGCGCCCCACCTGCTCGCACAGCAGGTCCCGGTCGGCGAGGTTCTGGGCCCGGTGGGCCGCGAAGCTGTTGCACTTCGGGTACGCGCTGTCCTCCACACACACAGCCGCGGCTCCGGCGCGCATCAGGTCGTACGCGAACCGCTCCGCCGTGCGCCCCGAACCGCCCGCGTTGTCGATGTCCACGATGACGGGCAGATCGGTGACACGGCCGAGCGACGCGACCACGTCGGACAGGTCCCGGGGGCCCAGGACGTTGGCGTCCGGCAGCCCGGAGGCCGCAGACACCTCCAGACCGCTCACCCACAGGGCGTCGAAGCCCGCTTTCGCCGCGACATGCGCGGCGAGCGCGTTGACCGCACCGATCGCCAGGAGCGGGTGCTTCCGTTCGCTGTCGGCAAGGGCCTTGCGCAGATGCACCGCCTTCGTGCCGTCAGCCATGGGTCTCTCCTCCTTCCGTGCGGGCGGCGACCGGCGGCACCAGCTGCCGTTCACGCAGTACGTCCCAGGCAGCGAGCAACACCTCGGACCGGGGCCGACGGGCGTCCAGGCGGACCACGTCGCCGAGGAGCGGGAACTCGTCGGGTTTCGAGACCACGGCCTCGTAGGTCTCGCGAACCCGGCTTTGGACGTCGTGCACGTCCCAGTCGGCCCGGACGGCGTCACCCTGGCGGGCCTGCGCCCGGCTCATCGAGGCGTCGGTCTCCAGGTCCAGGACGAACGTGAGATCCGGGGCCACGGTGAGCTGCGCGGCCAGCACCTCGTACGTCTCCGACACCCTCATGTCGTGCTTCACGGCGAAGAAGGCCAGCTCGCTGAGGAGCCAGCGATCCGCGATCACGGGCCGGGCCGGCCGCTGCGGGAGCACGAGGCGATCCAGCGTGGTCCGCTTGTCCGCCGCGATCGCGGACAGGTAGGCGTCACGGTTCCCGGCGTTCGGCTGGTACTTGCCGGTGACGATGGCGGCAGCCTGGTCTGCGGCGAGGAAGTTGGTGGTGAGCATGCAGAGCGGGGTGACGCCGTAGAGCCCGTCCCAGAGCCGGAACAGACCCTTGCGCAGCGTCGTCTTACCGGTGCCGTCGAGCCCCTCGATGACGATGAACGGATAGCGGTGGTTCATTCGACCTGCCCCGCCCCTGTGCCGCCGACGTACTTGGTGAAGCGACCCCGCCAGCGGGCCGTGGTGGACACCAGGTCCACGAGCCGGAGCTCCGCCAACTCGTCGATGAGGCCGGGCAGCTCAGGCTCGACGCAGATTCCGGCCTCGATGGCCCGGCAGTACGCGGCGCGGAGGGCCGGGTCATCGTCGGAGTCACGCAGCGCCGCCTCCAGCACCCGCGTGGCCATGCCGTGGGCCACGACGCTCACCGCGGTGCCCAGGGCCTGCTCATGGAGCGGGCTCGGGTGCGGCTCCAGCGTGATGTGGTGCACCCCGCGGTGGCGGATGACCGTGAAGAAGCCCACCCACCACGCGGCGGCGGCGCTGACGGTCGTCACAGCGTCGGACCAGGCCGCCCCGGACTGCTCAGCGAGGATGCTCTGGGCAGCGGCGTCGGCGGCGCGCTGAAGTGCCCCGTGCCGGTTCCGCGACTCCGCTCCGTGTCGCTGGGGCAGCTCCCACCAGAAGCCGAGCCCGGCGTCCTCCAGCAGCGCCATCGCGGACCCGTCGGTTGCCGGCAGCGGAGACGGGCGCTGGGCCAGCACGGAGACATCGGCGCCCGGCACGTCCGGCAGCACCTTTCCCTCGGCGACGGCAGCCCGCCATTCGTCGAGATGGAGATGGAGCCGCTGGGTCAGCAGCCCGTCCGCCAGCGTCTGCCAGGCATGGGCCAGCGGCGGCGAACCGGGGGGCCGTGGCGGCAGGGTCAAGGAGGTCACAGGTCGGATCCTCACGTCCGGGGAGTCGCGGCACGCGGCTCCGGTCGGTGGTGCTCCACCACGATGGCCGCCACCAAGGCCCACGCCTATGAGTGTTTATGAGCCCCACCAGCGGAACGTGTCCGGGCGGTCGCAGAGCGAGGGAGAATGCCGACCATGGTCGACAGCGGACAGCGGCGGTGTACGCGCTGCGGTGCCCTTCTCAGTCGCTTCAACGCCGGTACACGATGCGCCTCGTGCCAGGACGGGCAGGCCGCCCGACGGGCCGACTCGGCCTTCTGGCGCGATCCGACGGTCCGGCGAGCCGTGGCCGCATGGGAACTCGGCACCGTCGTCAAGCTGTTCAGGAAGCACACGGGCCTGTCCCAGGCCGGCGTGGCGCGGATGGTCCGCATCGACCAGGCCGAGGTCAGCAGACTGGAGCGCGGGCTCAAACAGATCCGCGACCGACGGCAGTTCGTCCAGTGGACCGACGCGCTGGGAGTTCCGGAGGAGTTGCTCGGGCTCCTGCCCACGGCCGATCCGCACATCCCGGACTCCACAGGCCGACCGGGAACGGCGGACACCGGAGCCCGTGGGTACGCGGCGTTGCCCGAAGGGTCGGGACAACTTCTTTTACCCGCCGGGCGGTCCGTCTCGACGACGGCGATTCCCGTGCTGACCCTTCCCGCAGCCTCCTTCCTCGGGGACAGCCTGCGACTCGACTCCCGCCCGGAGCTGGACGCCTGGCGCACTATGCCGATGCGCGCGCTCGTCGTCGCGAACCGCACGGTGGACGGGGCGGTCCGGCAGTTCGTCACCGACGCCCGACCGAGCGGCGTACGCGCCACCGCCTCCGACCCGGTCGACATTCCCGCCGCGTACGAACTGGACGACCTGACTTACGGCATCCTGTGGGCCGTGTCGGGATTCGAGGCGGCACTGCTCGGCGACGACCAGACCCTGCACACCTCGCTGGCCACGCTCACCGCTTCCCCAGGCGCGCCAATCGCCTCCGCCCAGGGACTGACCGATGTCTCCCGGATGCTCATCGGCTCGGAGACCGCAGCCCGGTACATCCTGGGCCACCGTGACCACCTGGGCGACGCACCCGTCTTCTGGACCAGGGAGCAGCGCGGTGAGGAGGCCGCCACCTGGCTGTTCTTCCGGCACAAGTACCGCTACCTCGAACGAATGGCACCCCGGCGACCGGGCGGTACCAGTGGCCGGGGGTTCTGCGTCCCCGAGACGGCGGTCGCAGCCTCGCCGGCGTACGAGCGCGTTCTGCTGTTCCTAGCCATCGCGCTCATGGAGTCCTTCGGCATCCGTACCTGGGTGACCGATGACGGAGGCTTCGCCCACACCGACGGCTTCGCGCTCTCCCACGGGCGCCGCGCCGTCATTGCCTCATGGGTACGGACCGATGGAGCGTCCCACCTCGCGGTCACCGCGCGGCCGGGAGCCCTGCGGACGTTCGCCGATGTGACGGGCCACGTCAGCCACCACTCGGCCACGGCGGCCGAGCAGGCCGGACAGCGCCTCGCGGCAACCGCGGAGTACCTCGGCCTCAACGTCTCCTGGCTCGGTCGCCGGTGCGCAGAGCTGTCGGCCGTCGGCACCGAGCGGCTCGCCCGGCCGCGCAGCCGGCTGCTCGGCCTCGAAGGGCTGGAGGCCGCCTGCCGGTTCGTGGCCGAGCAGCTGGTGATCATTCCGCGTACCCGGACGGCGCCGACCCGATAGCCTGCGTGAACCACTCGCGAGGCCGCGCTCGGCGGCGTCCGGTCAGGGGAGCAGGGGATATGACGGAGTCGGTCAGGAACGTGGCGGTCTTCTCCCTCGGCGGCACAATCGCCATGACCACGGATCCCACCACCGGAGGCGTCGTACCTGCGCTCTCGGCCCACGAGCTCCTCGCCGCGGTACCCGCCCTGGCCACGAGCGGCATCGGCCTCAAGGTGCGGGACTTCCGCCGTCTGCCTGGCGCCTCCCTGACCTTCGAAGACCTCACCGCCTTGTCGGCCGCGATCGCGGCGGAGCTGGAGACCGGAGACGTCGACGGAGTCGTCATCACCCAGGGAACCGACACCATCGAGGAGACCGCCTTCCTCCTTGACCTCTACCACGGCCACGAGCAGCCGGTCGTCGTCACCGGCGCGATGCGCAATCCCACTCTGCCCGGCGCCGACGGTCCGGCCAACCTCCACGCCGCCGTCCTGGCCGCCGCCGACCCCGTACTCCGGGGCGCTGGCTGCCTCGTCGTACTCGGCGACGAGATCCACTCGGCCTGGACCGTCCGCAAGTCCCACACCACCAGCCCCGCCGCCTTCACCTCGCCAGCGTGCGGCCCGATCGCGCGGATCGCGGAGAACCGGGTGCGGATGGTGAGCGGCCTGCCGCGCCGCGGACCGCTGGTCGGAGCCCCCGACCGTGAGGCGCGCGTCGGGCTCTACACCGTCACCCTCGGCGATGACGGAGCCCTGCTCGACCTGTGGGACGGCAACTGCGACGGACTCGTGGTCGCGGCCTTCGGCGTCGGCCACGTTCCGGAGTGCCTCGTCGAAGGGCTTACCAAGCTCGCGTCCCGCATCCCCGTGGTCCTCGCATCCCGCATCGGCAACGGACCCGTCCTGTCCGACACGTACGGCTTCCCCGGCTCCGAGAAGGACCTCCTCGGCCGCGGGCTCGTCGGCGCCGGAGACCTCGGCCCGTACCAGACGAGGCTTCTGCTGCAGGCGCTGCTCGCCCAGGGCGCCGACGGGGCGACTGTCCGCGAGACCTTCACCACCGCCTCCGCCCGCTGATCCCACTCCATCAGGAGACACCCGCGCATGCGTGCTCACGAGCTGACCGTCGGCCGTACCTTCGGCGTCACCTTCGACCACGGGGAGGATTTCTTCGAGGCGCTGTCCACGTTCTGCCGGGACAACGGCGTACGGCAGGGCTACATCCCCTCGTTCATCGGAGCCTTCGCGGAGGCCGAAATCGTGGGTGCCTGCGAGAAGCTTGCGGACCCGGACGCACCGGTCTGGGCGAAGACGTACGTCACCAACGTCGAGGCGTTCGGCGCCGGCACCCTCGCCCATGACCCCGCCACCGGCGGGATACTCCCGCACATCCACGTCTCCGCCGGCCTGAAGGCCCAGTCGGCCGACGGCAGGACGAGCCACCTCCTCAGCGCCAAGGTCCAGTTCCTCAGCGAGCTGCTGATCGTGGAGGTCACGTCGCCCACGATGACCCGGCCCCGGAACCCCGACCTCTACGACGTACCGCTGCTCACGTTCGGCTGACCGGCAGGAGCTGGCGGAGCCAGTGGTGGCCGGGCGCGATCACCTTGATCGCGTCCGCCAGCCAGGCACGTGCCGGGGCGTCGAGCAGCGGCAGTACCGCTTCGAAGTCGGTCTCGTCCTTGTCCCGGGTCGCCTTGGCCTTGTAAAAGAGCTGCACCTCGGGCGCGAGATACGGGATGCCCGTCTCGGTCGTGCGTCCGAGCTGGTCGATCGGGAGGCGAACCGCCGGGTCACGCCGCGAGACCCACTGGGTGCCCTCGGCCTCGTCCAGCATGAGCTGCACCGACCAGGGCGCCTTGGGCGTGCGGCGGCACCAGATGTCGTGGAGCGGCTGCCGAAGGACCTCGCCAGGACGCCATGGTCGAAGCTCCCCCTGGCCGGGCGGGTCCGCCACGTACAAGTCCCAGTCGGCCAGCAGGCCACGTACGAGGGCCTGGTCGCGCCGGAGGATGAGGACATCGAGATCGCCGTGCGCGCGCAGCTCGCGGCCGACCACGAGTTCGATCGCGTAGCCACCGGCGATCCACCACGGGAAGTCCGCCTTGGCGAAGACCGCGGCCACATCCACGGGGCGATCCGGCACCCAGCGTCCCAACAGGTCAGCACTCACATGCCCATACTCCCAGTGATCAGACTCGCGGAGGCGAAGGCCGGTGATGGGTCGGAGGTCTCGCTGGGGCGCCCTGTTGCCCGCTCGCACTCTCTGCGCTCATAAACGCCCATGAGCACCAGGGACACCGGCATCCATTGTTGAGTACGTGACTCGTGACCGGTCTCGTGGCCGGTGCTTGAGCCACGATCCTTCCGGGGCGGCGTGCCCGAAGCCAGGTGCTTCCTACGGCCGTATGCCTCTCAGCGGCGTACTGGCCGCATTTCCGCGACCACGCTGTAGCCCCGGGAGTAGGCCATCGCCGTTACCCACAGGAAGGTCCGTCGCCCGATGATCAGCGCGCCATCCGCCGCTCTCGGCCTCGTGTACCGCTGGACCGACCACACTCTCCATCCGACGGGTGAAGCCCGCGCGGTCCTGCGACGTGTCCTCAAGGACCTGGGGCTGTCTGGGGACCTCGTCAGCGGCGGCGTCCTGGCCGTCTCGGAGCTCGTGGCGAACGCGCACGAGCACGCGTGCGGCCCGTACGAGATGTACGTCCGCTCGGCCGCCGGGAGGTACATCTGCGAGATCCATGACGGAGACCCTCTGCTTCCTGCGGGCCTCTACAGCGGTGCCACGTCGCCTTCGGACGCCGAACCGGCCGAGGGGCCGGGCAGAGTCCTTGTCGAGCGTGGACGAGGACTGCGCATCGTCAACGAGCTGGCCCAGGGACAGTGAGGGAGGGGATACAAGAGGACCTGACGAGGCAGGTGCCGTCGCCTGGGAACTGGCGACGGGAGAGTCGAATCGGCTCCGATGCGCGTGGCGGGGCTGGTGAACATGCCGAACCGGCCCGCAGGACAGGGGTGTCCACGGGAACTTCAAGGTCCGCGAGTCAGAAGCCGCCATGGCACGACGCCATGGCCGGACAGCTTCTGCTTCTGCAAACCTGAGCAGCATGGGCTCACGTGGAGCGAAGTCACAAGCTGCTAAGCCGAATTGGTCAAGTCTGTCTCGAACGATTCGATCTCTTGCTTGAATCAATTGCGTTCGCTCATGCTCGAGAAGCGCGGTAGCTGTGCCCCTTGGCGTCAACCCGGCGCTCGGCCTCTGCCTCAGGGCAGGCTGCGAGTGGTTCCTTCCTTGAGGGGTCGGTTCGGTTGGCTGGCCCAGCCCGCAGCGTGCTGCCAGACCGGATCCCTTGATCCGCTGCTCAGACGCCCGTCCCGGCGTACGATGGCGAGCAGGTTCGTCACCTTCAGCCAGTCCAACGAGCGTCGTCACACAGGCTGTTGGCCGGAGCGTTAGGTGTTCTCTCCGCCAGCATAGTTCCGGACCTCCGAGAGCGTCTTCCTCGGCCGTGTTGCATGTAGCATGCCACTGCATGTGCCGATTCGGTGAATATTCTGCAGGTGCGGATGCCGAGCGCGGCCACGACAGGAGTTCAGGGTGGAACCGCCAGAGGCCCGCACGCAGTTGAGTGGGATGCTGCTGTGTACAGATGAGGGACGCCTTCCGCTGCCCACTTGGGCAGTTTGGTTTGCTGAACTCGGCTCCTGGGCTGTTGATGTGGCAGAGCAAGGAGTCTGTGGCACCATCGCGGTTTCAATTCCTGCTCGCGAGTTCGCCAGTGTCCTTATTGGCTGCGGAGCGGTGTATGCCGCCTTTAAACCACAGTTGGATACGTCGCCTCGAGGTTCACAGTTCCACCGCGCCGTCCGGCTGGAACCCGGGAGCCATGCTGTTCGCCTCGTTTCGACGCTGAACAACACTGCGTTCGTCGGAATCCTTAATGAAGCGGTGACGAAGAATCACCGCGAGGGTTACAGCGTCGGCGGAGCATGGATTCCGGCGGACAGATACCGGATCGACCTCCTCCGCTGGCCAGATAACCCTAAAGATTTCATGGGCCAGAGCCGCATCCTGGAGCACTTCGACATTCCGGTCGACGCGGATGTACTGTTCCCCGGCTCGGCCGCCGACTTCTGCGGCTTCAGCGCCCTCCACTGCGCGATCGTGGGCAACGGCGCGGCAGTACAGCAGGAGGCTGAGGTCTTGGTCGCGACCTCGACGACGGCCGAGCCGGTGCCGCTCGGAACCCTGCTCCGTCCCCGCACTGTCCGCGAAAAGGCCCGCCAGTTCCGCAGTGTGCTGGTGCCCGCCAGGGAAGACCCTGAGGACTACTGCGAACTCATTGCCTCGCGGAGACCCCAACTTGTGATCCTAGACGGGGCAGCAGCGGTCTGCAGGTGGCTCGGCTCAGAGATGGCACCGGTCACGATCGCGCTCGTCGAACGCACGGCACCCGCCGGCGAAGCCGCGGCAGATAATCTCGATCGCAGCCGGGCCAGGAGTTCGCGCGATTTGCTGCTTCCTGCGGACCTCATACCCGTTCCTGCTGGTATCGAGGTGCTTGCATGGCAGAGCGAAGCAGGGAACCCGTGACGATGCTGAAACAGATCAACCAGGTATACGCATGTGCAGCGAAGTGTGAAATCTGGGACCAAACCGTCGAACACCCGACCGTACGGGCTTTCGCCTTCGCGGCGACCCGCTTCTTGCGAGGCCTCGGCGAAGCCGCGGACTCCGAACTCTGGAGATCCAGCGCTGCCCTCCTGCGCCGGTATCGACGCCTCGTCTGCACGGTTCCGCTCCCGTTCAGTCATCCACTCCTTCAGCTGGAGGCGGCGGTCCTGCAGCTCGACGAGGCAGTCCTCAGGCTGGAGAAGATCGCCGACCCCGAGCACGTCGACCGGTTGCGGGACGCGAAGCCGATCCTTGCGATCCTCGCGGCTGACGGCGGCGATCCGCTGGGCCAGTGCGCGCGGGAGTTCCTGACTCTGGACGACCCCCGCAACGGTTTCGTCGTCTTGTCCGACCGGCGATTCACTCAAGCGGTCGCTGAGGCAATGGCACTGAACGGTGCGGAGGTAAAGGTTGGAACAAGTGCCGACCTGCTGGGGCACGATATCTATGCCTCTGCTGTAGTCGTCGGCTCACCTACCTGGATGAACCCGGGCCTCTTGAACGCGCCCCGGACCGAGAACCTCGCGCTTGTGCACTACGGTTTCTTCCGCGAGGACCCGGAGGTGACGCCACTCCTGTTCGGACCAGCAGACAGTACGGGTGTCACACGCCCCATCAAGAAGTCGAAGCTCTTCCGGTGCGAACCCTCGGAGGCTCCGGGGGCGGGATGGCAGTCTGCGGAACCGGACGAAGCCGACCTGCTTGCCGCTGGAGAGTGTTCTTCGGTCGAGGAAATCCGGGCTGCGTTTCCCCAGTATCTGTCGGCCGGCCACAGCGGAGCACCGGACCAGGTCGAGGCGCGTGTGGGCGTCCTCGCTGACGGCTCGCACGTGCTTCTGCCGACGGGACTCGACGCCCGTGTGCTTTCGCTGGACGTAGGAGAGTTCCCCGACGTCCAGGTAGAACAAGTGATGGCCTCTTCGGTGGGTCGCGGCGACTACCTCGTTTTGCGGAATCGCCCCCATCAACAGGACCTCATCGACCGGGCAGATTCCATCCTCGGCCCCGAGGCGGCTTCGCTGCGCGTTACACAGGCCGAGTGGAAGGGACAGCTGCTGGAACGAACCGAGCAGCACCCACGAGGCATCCGGGGGGTCGCTGACGAACTCCGCAGCCGGGGAGCAGCCACCGTCAACGTGAGCTACTGGGTCAGTGACTGGTGCATCCGCCCGAGGCACAAGGAGGACTTCGCCGTCGTGCTGCGCTACCTGGGAGCCGGCGCCAATGTCGACAGGATCTGGGAACGGCTGCGACGAATCGACAGTGCTCACCGCAGTGCCGGGCAGCGGCATGCGGACTACCTCCAGTGGGCAATGACGCCGGACTCCGTGCAGCAACTCGTAGCGGCTGGCTGGTGCACCGTCAGGCCCAAAGGTTCGGACAGCGAGACACTTGTCGCCCGCCTCGACGAGATGCTTCCGGACACCCTGCTGGTCCCGGTGAACGCCCTCTGCCGACTGCGCACCACGGAGGACACACAATGACACGAATGATCCCGCCGTCCTTTGACCCAGAGACCACCAGCCCTGGGGAACGCGAGGTCTTCGAGCGGTTGCGCGATGATCCGGCCACGGAAGGATGGATTGCGCTCCACTCTCTGGGTATCGCGAGGCACCCGAGGCAAATCCAGGGTGAGGCCGACTTCGTGGTGATCGTCCCGGGGAGGGGCATAGTCTGCCTGGAAGTGAAGTCGCACCTGAGCGTGGCGCGGCTCGCAGACGGGCGCTGGGCACTCGGGAGGCAGCGTCCGGAAGCTCGTGGTCCGTTCAAACAGGCGGACGAGGCACAGCATGCGATCACGGCAGAGCTCAGAAAGGCTTATCCCCCGCTGCCTTCCCTGCCCATTACCTCCGCTGTCTGCTTCACCCATGCCCGCTTTCAGGTTCCTCATCCCACCGAATGGCACCCGTGGCAGGCAATCGACACGGTTGCCTTTCATCGCAACCCCATCTCGGCGCTCCTGCTGGGTGTCATCAAAAGCCATCGTGAGCATCTCGCCGGAACCCCGAGTGCCCGTTCCTGGTTCTCGCTGTCGCATGTGGAACCGACCCCTGCGGCGTGCACTCGTATCCTGGACGTACTGCGACCGGCCTTCGAGTTCGTCGAGCCGCCGAAGATTCGGCGCTACCGCCGTCAAGAGGAAGTCGAGCAGTTCACACGCCAGCAGTACCAGCTACTCGACATGATCGCAGAGAACCCTCGCTGCATCGTGAAGGGGGCGGCCGGAACTGGCAAGACCTTCATCGCCCTGGAGGCTGCCCGCAGGCTTGCCGCCGAAGGCGCGCGAGTGCTCCTCTGCTGTTACAACAACCTCCTGGGGCAATGGCTCAAAGAAGAGACTGCCGCCGAGACCCTGATCACCGCAGGCACACTTCACAGCTACATGGGAAAGCTTGCACCGAAGGCACAGGAGCAGCATCGTCCGACCGACGGTGACTTCTATGCCGAGGTGCTCCCAGAGCTCGCCCTTGGCACCCTCCTGGAGGGGTTTCCGCCCTTTGACGTCTTGGTCGTGGACGAGGCACAGGACCTCATGTTGGATGCGTACCTTGATGTTCTCGACGTCTCTCTTCGAGGGGGTCTCGGCAGCGGCAGGTGGTTGTGCTTCGGCGACTTCACGAACCAGGCGATCTACGACTCAGGGTTTGCGGGGATCGGTCTGCTGAAGGACCGGACGGGCGCCGGCTCCGCGTCCTTCACTTTGACTGCGAACTGCCGCAATGTTCCCTCGATCTCCCAGTATGTGGAGGAGACCTCGCGTCTGGATCCCGGTTACAGCGGGACCCTTCGAGCGGAGAACGAGCGCGAGGCCGTACGAGAGTGGTGGTCCACGCCTGCTGAGCAGGACCAGCACCTTGCCAAGCATCTGGCCAGACTTCACGCCGACGGATTTGCTCCGGACGAGATCGTCGTGCTGTCGTTCCGCGGAAGGGGAAGCGCAGCAGAACTGTGCACCGACCCCCGCTGGTCGCGCCAACTGACTCCGTTCGCGAAGACGCAGAGCCGGAGCATCGCGCATGGAACGGTCCATGCGTTCAAGGGGATGGATGCCCCGGCAGTAATCGTCACAGATATCGAGGAGATAAAGGACGCCAAGGGTGAGGCACTCTTGTACATCGCCTCATCGAGAGCACGTGACGACCTCACCATCATCGCCCGGGAAACAGCGCGCGCTGACTTCCGACGACTGGTACTGGGAGAATGACCATGCCCGAGAATGACCGGACCGCAGGCCGAAGCAAGATCATAGAGGCCCTGCGGGCAGAACTTCTTGGTCCTGCGCCCGTCGGCAAACCCCTGGACACACGCACTTTCAAGACCAAGGAAGAGTCATACGGTCCCTGGACTGATGCCCTTACTGGCGAGGAAATCCTGGAGCGCGATCCACTGGTTCGCTATGGCGTTGGCGTCTTGTATCCCATCGTCGGCGCGGTAAGCCCGAAGATCGCCGATCAGGCGATCGTGCCCGGCCTGACTGCCGAAGACACCGAGGGGCCGCGGAACGGAGCATGGGCAGGCTCCGCAGGGCGGCTCGGAGCTACCTCTGACGACGCCGACTTCGAACTGGCCGGGGCCAACGAACGTCGGCCCACAGCCATGGGCATCTCGTTCCTGCTAGCCCCGGAGCCCCAGACCGCTCTGACGATCAAGGTGACTGGCGGCCGGTACGAACAGATCAAGGTCGATCTACCAGGCGGCGCCCGGCGGACGTGGTGGATGCGTGTCCCGGTCGAGGCCGTATGGCGGCTGACCCCTGAACACTTCGGGCAGCCTCCCGCTCTGCACCGCGACCTCATCCCCGTGGCTGACGAATCCAAAGGCTTGGAGGGCCTGACTCTGCGGCTGACAGCCAATCTGCGACGTCACGGTGCAGGCACTCTGACGACCGTTGCTCTTGTCAACCGGTCGCGTCCGGGCACCAGGGCGCTGGACGCCGCATGCCTCTTCCAGACCAGAGTGACAGCGACTCCGGAGAACAGCTGGATTGTCCCCTACCCCGAGGGCTCCAGTGCCGGTGCCCATCCTGACGATGCCTCATTCCGACTCCTTTACAGGCGCGAGCAGACGTACGCCGTCGGACACGGGTGTTCCGCCAACTGGGAGGATCCTGATCTCTCGGGACGTTCACGGTGGGCTGAGGCTGATCCGCTTCCGGAATACGAGACGCCCAGCATCACTCCTGACATCGTTCTCGCAGACGGGACGGCGCTGACCGTTTCCATGAAGCAGCTCGCTGGCACGGCCCCGGAGGGCATGACGCAGCTGGAACGTGTTCTGGTGGCGTATGCGGACTGGATTGAGAGGCGCCGGGAAGAAGCGGCCGGGCTGGAGGGCGAGCTCCGTACGACCGCTGAGCGGCACGTTGTCGAGTGCACCAGAGCGCTGGAACGCATGCACGAGGGGCTTGAACTGGTCCGTGACCCGGGTAGCCGGATTGGCCGGGCCTTCCGTCTGGCGAACGCGGCCATGTACAAACAGCAGTTGCGCTCCGGAACAGAGCTGCGGACAACCCAGCTCATCGATGGACGTCTTCGTGTCGAAGGCCAGCCGCCCGACGAAGCTGCCGCTGCGCAGCAGGGACGCGGAGCATGGCGTGCTTTCCAGATCGCCTTTCTGCTCGCCGCGATCCCTTCTACCGCCGATGCGGGGCATCCCGACCGATCAGTTGTCGACCTGATCTTCTTCCCCACTGGTGGCGGGAAGACTGAGGCATACCTCGGCCTCTCCGCTTTCGCGATGCTGTTGAGGAGGTTGCGAGACCACAAAGACGCTAGCGTCACCATTCTGATGCGTTACACCCTTCGGCTGCTGACGGCCCAGCAGTTCCTGCGCGCCGCGGGGCTGATCTGCGCGCTCGAGGACTTGCGGGGGCGAGAGGAGGGACTCGGCGAGGAACCGTTCTCTATCGGTATCTGGGTCGGCGGGGAGTCGACGCCTAACAAGAACAGCGAAGCTGTCAAGGCGTTGAGGTCGCTGGAACGCGATGGGCAAGACAACCCCTTTCTGCTTCTGCGATGCCCCTGGTGTGCGGCACAGATGGGGCCGGTGAAGAGCGTTGACAGCCCCAGCTCGGCAACAGGATCACGGAGCCGGCCCACACGCCGGAAGCAGCGGGACAGGCAGAATCCCGTAGCTGGCTATGAGGAGTACAGGGGCCGGGTTCTTCTTCAGTGTCCCGACACGAACTGCCAGTTCTCCACCATCAAGCGCCCGCTTCCGGTCTATGTCGTCGATGACGACGTCTACGACTACCGCCCATCCCTCGTCATCGGGACGGTGGACAAGTTTGCGCAGCTTGCGTGGAATCCAGATGCACGGGCCTTGTTCGGGCTTGCAAAGTCCGGCAGGCGTGAGTACTCGCCTCCGGGGCTGGTCATCCAGGACGAGCTGCACCTCATCGCGGGGCCTCTCGGATCGATGACCGGCTTGTACGAGGGCCTCATTGAAGAACTTTGCACCGACCGGCGCTCAGACAACCCGGCGCCGCCGAAGCTCATCGCTTCGACGGCGACGATCCGTCGCCACGAACAGCAGATCCGCGCTTTGTACGCTCGTGACAAGGTCTACCTGTTTCCTCCGCATGGCATCGATGCGGCGGACTCCTTCTTCGCTGTCTACGCACGTGATGCCGAAGGGAAGCTGCTCCCGGGGCGGAAGTACATCGGCGTCCATGCACCCGCGCTCGGTTCCATGCAGACCACCCAGGTGCGTTCCTTCGCCGCGCTCCTGCAAGCGGCGAAGGACGCTCCGGAAAAGGAGCACCAGGACCCCTGGTGGACGCTGATGGCGTTCTTCAACAGTCTCCGCGAGTTGGGTAATTCTCTGTCTCTTATGCAGTCGGACATCCCTGACTACCTCAAGACCATCAACAACCGCTCCCACGCGGACCGGACAGAGGTCCGGTACCTCAACCGCGTCGAGGAGATGACGAGCCGACTCCGGCAGGACCAGATTCCCGAAGCAATGGAAAAGCTGGCTCAGAAGGCTGCGGGCGGCAAGGCGATCGACGTCTGCCTCGCGTCGAGCCTGATCGAAGTGGGCATCGACATTGACCGGCTCTCCCTCATGGCCGTGGTAGGACAGCCCAAAAGCACCTCTCAGTACATTCAGGTCACCGGCCGCGTCGGTCGTAAGTGGGACAAGCGCCCTGGCTTGGTCGTCACCCTCTACGGTGCTGCCAAACCCCGCGACCGAAGCCACTTCGAGCGCTTCCGCAGCTACCATCAGCGGCTTTACGCACAGGTCGAACCCACCAGCGCGACCCCTTTCGCACCGTCGGCTCTGGACCGCGCTCTGCACGCTGTTGCCGTCGCGTATATCCGGCAGAAGGGCGATCACTCTCTCCAGCCGTTCCCCTTCCCGGCGGACCTCTTCGACGAGGCCGAGGAACTCCTGCGCGACCGGGTGGCGTTCTGCGATCCAGGCGAGGAGGACCGAGTCAGCGCCGTCCTAGAGAAACTCCGTAGAGAGTGGACCCATTGGCAGCCGACTACCTGGGGCACGCCTGGAGGGACCGCTGTACTCGGCAGCCTGATGCGGGCTGCGGGCCACTATGTGGACGGCGACGTCGAGGCGAGTACGTGGCCCACCCCTACCTCAATGCGTGGCGCCGACGCCGAGTGCCGTGCCGAGATTACCCAGCAGTACGCCATCGAAGGAGCCAGGCAGTGATCCGCGGTAAGGTCCGGCGCTCTCAGCTCGTCGCCCCTTTCGGGCCCGGGGCGATGCAAGTCCTGGCGGACGGCACCTCTGTGATCACGGCCGGTCTTGACCACTGGTTTGCCCCGGGAGAGAGGCTGGACCAAGAGGAGTTCCGTATCCGTGAATGGCGACTGGAGAGCCACCTTGGGGTAGACGCGCTGTACACACCTCCGGACTACCGAGACAACTTCAAGGCCAGCTCAGACCAGTACAACACCAGGCTTCAGGTCCCCGTCCTGCGCTTCCCCGCTTGGAGCTTCTGTCCTCGGTGCCGCGCCCTGACACCACAGCCATTGCACATCGCGGAGCGCCCCCGCTGCACCAACCCTGACTGCTCAGGACAGAGGGCCTCCTGGGCGCCGTTTCTCGCACAGGTGCCCTTCGTGGCCCTGTGCGAGCGTGGACACCTTCAGGACTTCCCGTGGCACGAGTGGGTCCACAGGGCGGCCAGCCCGAGTTGCCGGTCGCCCAAGCTCAAGCTCCGGACTTCGGGTGGTGGCACCCTCGCCTCGCAACGTGTCGTGTGCGAAACCTGCCACAAGGAACGGGGTCTGGAAGGCATCACATCAGTCGAACGCTCCAGCCAAGAGGACGGGCAGGAAACCACGTACCTGACCGCTCACCTTGAGGATGGTGCTGAGTTCCCCTGCCGTGGCGGAATGCCCTGGCTTGGCCTGGAAACGGGTGGAGAAACCTGCGGAAAACCGCTGCGCGGAAGTCTTCGAGGCGCGTCCAACGTCTACTACGCCCTGGTCAAGAGTTCCATCTTCATCCCTGAGACTTCATCGGATGAAGTGGATCCCCGGGTGCTTGAGGCTCTCGAAGAGCAGACCATTGCCAGGGCTCGGGCGAACGTCCGCGATGTTCTGGACGACGGGGACGTACTTACCGCGAGCCGATTGCGGAGGGCGGCGAAGAAGAACGCTTTCCGTCTGGAGAGCTTCACAGACGAGCAGATCGAAGCGGCCCTCGCGATTCTGGAGTCCCCCGTTGAGGCTTCCTCTCAGCTGGCGACCGACACTGTCGACGACCCGGCGCTGTTTCGCCACCAGGAGTACACGAGCATTCGGGACATGATCGATTCAGCCGAACTCGTGGTAAGGGAGCCAGAGGGTTACTACACCAAGGACATCAGGGAGCTGGTGTCACGAGTCCGCCTCGTCGAGAAACTGCGAGAGACCCGCGTCCTCTGGGGGTTCAACCGTATCTTCGCCGAGTCGTCCAGCCGGGACACGGCGACCCGCACCGCCTTGCTACGCCGCGATGCCGCAGAGGACGGCGAGTCATGGCTGCCTGCCTACACGGTGCTCGGGGAGGGTATTTACCTGGAACTCTCCCTAAAAGCCCTCGACGCGTGGGAAAATACCGATTCTGTGAAGGGTCGGCTGATCCCTATGGCCCAGCAGTTCCATTCAGTGGCGCAGGAACGTCACCTTGCGCCACGGGAGGTAACACCTCGGCTTGTCCTGCTGCACACGCTCGCACACCTGCTGATCAATCAGCTGACGTTCGAGTGCGGCTACAGCTCAGCGTCGCTACGGGAACGCCTCTACGTCTCACCCGGAAGTAGCGGAATGAACGGGCTGCTCATTTACACTGCCGCCGGCGACTCGGAAGGCACCCTCGGTGGGCTCGTGCGAATGGGCCAGCCTGAGCGCTTTGAAGAGGTCCTGAGGAACGCGATCACGAACGCCCGCTGGTGTTCTTCTGACCCAGTCTGCATGGATAGTAACGGTCAGGGGCCGGATTCTTGCAATCTCGCGGCATGCCACAGCTGTGCTCTGCTACCCGAGACGGCGTGTGAGGAGTTCAATCGGTTCCTGGACCGCGGGCTGGTCGGAGGAACACTGGATGATCCTGCAATGGGGTTTTTCAGTGGCTTTGGTTGAAATTCGGCAGGCGTGGTCTGTTTCCATTGAGGATCATTGCCTGACGCGGTTTCAGAGATCGTAAAGGCTATAATTTGGCCTCTTGTGAGTCGTCTCCAGTGAATTCGGGCGTGTGAGCGAGGGTGTATGCATCGGGGAGTTGGTTTCGGCGTTCCCGGCAGGTGGCGAGACCGGTGAGCCGGTGGAGGAAGGTGAAGATTCTGTTTGGTGGCGTGGTGTAGTGGAGTTCATCCAGGTCCTCGGTGTTGGGCGCCCCTCTGAGGGATTGCCGGGAGATCCAGCGATTTCGGAGTTCGCGGGCTGTAGGGGCAGAGGCGTATCCGTCGTCGCCGAGCAGGGCTTGGATGGAGCGGCGGGGACTTTCGGGTCAGTCTCAAGGAGGTTTCAGGGGCGTCCAGTCAGGAAATGGGTGTGAGACGGTCGCGCGCTTTCTCCTTGCGCTTAACGTTCATGCCGCAATTCGTCATCGCTCTTCCAGACATTGTTGAATCTCCGGCGGAGGGAATCGAAGCTGTTGGCCTACGCGGAAGCTCGGTAGTTCCTCCTTGAGGTGGTTGTCGTACACCCAAGAAGTGGGCTTCCCGAGATAGGCGGCAAGCGCCTTGACGTCCCACATCGGCTCGCTCACAGGCAATTCCTCTACGCTCGCTTCAGTTGCTCGCGAGGACAGTAGTGAGGAAAGACGGCCGTACCAAACGGGTGGAGGTCTGCCGGGCGGCGAGGGCCCCAGAGCCAGCACTGATCCAGCACAACGCGCCCGAACGGGCCGGAACGGACGACAGCGGAAGTCAGCACCAGGTCAGCACCAGCGCGTCCGCGCTCGATTTGTCTCGCGCGGCACGTGCCTCTGACCTGCATGTTTGTATGGGAGGGTGCCGCGTGGTAAGCGGCGCCCTCCCATTTGGAGAACATCTGGCTCCGCACCAAGCGCTACGACGCCAACGGCGCGGTCAAGGGCGGCTCCGGTGGGATGCCTATGTGTTCTGGCCGCAGAACGCCACCGCCGCCCAGCGCCGCGTGCTCACCGGCCTCGGCATCCGCTGACCCGCCGCCTCTCCGGTACCAGCGCCGGGCCGCCGACGGGCCGGGAGATCCGCGAACACCGGTCCGGGTGGCCCGAGAGGGGAATCCCCCAGGCCACCCGGACCGTCGGGCCCTGCCGGGCGGTGCGGGTGCCCGGGACGCGGGAGCCACAGTCGGTGGAAACTGCCCGAACCGCCTGCGCGCGGTGATCATCGGATGCCACAGTCGGGTCATGCGCAGTGACGAGGCGGGGGTGCCGGGATCCGTCACCGACCTGGCACGGGAGCGGTGGGGAGTCACGCTGGGCGGGGAGTTCCCGGCGCGATTCGGGGAGCCGGGATGGAGCTACGAGGCGGCCGTCGGCCGCCGCTGCCCCGCGTGCGGCGGTGAACTGCACGCGCTGCGCCGACCGTACGAGTCCCAGGGCCGTACCTACCAGTACACGGCGCTCGTCTGCCCGGCCTGCCCCACCGCCCTCACCCTCGCGGATCTCGGGGTGAAGCGGTACGACCAGCTGACCGGCGCCGTCCCCCGCCAGGAGCCGCAGCCGCCCGGCGCCCCTTCGGCGCCCGTGCCACCCGTGCGGCTCGGGGCGTGCCCGGTGGGACCGGGGGTCACCGTGACCGCGATCGTCAGGGTCCCGGCGCAGCCGCGTCCGGGGGTGCGGGCCCCTGGCGGCCCGGTGTGGCCGGAGGACCTGGTCGTACCCGACGGGACCGAGCGGCGCGCCCTGCTGTGGTGCAAGGCCGCCGATCCCGCGTGGCGCCCGGCCGAGGCCGCGCTCACGGCGGCCGAGGACGTGCGGGTGATCCTCCCCGAAGGGCCGGAGTACGAGGCGTTGCGGACCTGGCTGGCGGAACGGGACGTCCGGTACCGCGTCAGCCGCTACTGGGAGGAGGCCGGCCAGGTCGGTACGGTCGGCGACACCGGCGGCCGTACGGAGCTGGTCGCGGTCGGCCCGGACGGTGCGGCCCCCGCCGCCGGGCCGTGGGCGGCGGCGGCCCGGGACGCCTTCGCCGCCCAGTGGGACGCCCTGGAGGACCTGCCGGACGGTGACCGCGGCAGCTACGTCCCGGTCGGCGAGCTGGTGCCGGCCGAGTGGGCCGGGCTGCTGCCGCACCCGTCGTTCAACCCGGCGCAGGCCGCCGCCGTCCCGGCGGTGCTCGGGGGCGCCGAGCACCTGGTGAAGGTGGCGCCGACGGGTGCCGGAAAGACCCCGGTCGGGATGGTCGCGGCGCTGGAGGCCCACGCCCGAGGACGCAAGGCGGCCTGGCTGGTGCCGCAGCGCTCGCTCACCGACGAGCTCGACCGCGAGCTCCAACTGTGGCGCCGCCGCGGACTGCGGGTGGTGCGCCTGACGGGCGAGGCAGCGGTGGACGCGGAGCGGATCCGGTCGGCCGACGTATGGGTGGCCACCACCGAGAAGTTCGAGGCGATCTGCCGCGCGGGCTCGCTGCGGGATGCCCTCGCGGAGGTCGGCTGCCTGGTGGTGGACGAGATCCACCTGCTCGGCGACCCGACGCGCGGAGCCGTACTGGAGGCGCTGCTCGCCCGTGTACGGGAGGACAGTGCGGCCACCCGGATCGTCGGGCTGTCCGCGACGGTCGCCAACGCCGAGGAGGTCGCGGACTGGCTGGGGGCCCGGCTGGTCCGCACCACCTGGCGGCCCACCCGGCTCAGCTGGCAACTGCCCCACCTGCCCCCCGTCGACGAGGCGGACTGGGGGCAGCGGGCCGCCGTCCGCACCGGGGCCGCCGTGCGCATCGCCCGGCAGATCACCGAGGACGGCGGCAGCGTCCTGGTCTTCTGCGGCAGCAAGCGCAGGGTGCGGGCCACGGCGCTCGCGCTGGCCGCCGACCGGGGCGTGCCCACCGCCGGCGTGGACCCCGACGACGCGGAACGTGTCGAGCGGCTGTGCACCGAGGCCGGGGTACGCCTGCACTACCGGGACTGGCCCTACAAACGCGAGGCCGAGCAGGCCTTCCGCGCTCACGAGGCACAGGTCCTGGTCGCCACCTCCACCGTGGCCGCCGGCGTCAACCTGCCCGCACGCGCGGTGATCGTGTGCGACACGACCCTCGGTCTGGACCGTATCGAGGTCTCGATGGTCCAGCAGATGTTCGGACGCGCCGGCCGCATCGGCGCCGGAGAGCACGAGGGCTGGGCGTTCCTGCTCACCGACCCGGCCGAACGGGCGCACTGGCAGGCCCGGTTGGCCGCCGGCTATACCGTGCGGTCGCGGTTGGACGACCGCCTGGCCGACCATCTTCTCGCCGAGGCCGTACAGGAGCGGCTGTCGACCCTCGACGAGGCGGAGCGCTGGTGGGCCGGGACGTTCGCCGCGTACCAGGGGCACGACAGTGTGGAACCGCTGCACGAGGCGGCGCGGTTCCTCACCGCCACGGGCTGCCTGCGGCCCGGCACCGACGAGGGACGGTTGGAGCCCAGTCCGCTGGGCCGGCTGACCAGCCGCTTCATGGTCGACGCCGCGATCGCGGACGACCTGGCGACGGCGCTGCGGCAGGCCCCGGTACCCGAAGCCGCGCTCCCCGCCGAGCAGTTGCTCGCAACCCTGCTCAGCACCCGTCTGCCGGTACTCGAACAGGCGCCGTTCACCGAGCGGGCCAAGGCGTCCCTGCGCCGGGTCCTGCGCGAGATCGAGGCCACGGACGAGGAGCCGGACGACCCCTGGGGGCTGGGGCCGGCGGCGGAGGAAGCCGCGCGGGACGACGAGGAGCAGCGGCTGCGGCCCGGGGACCTGGCCCGTGCGGTCCTGCTGCTCGCGGCGACCCGTCCGCGTCTCTTCCGCGGCCGCCCCGGGTACGTCCTCGGCATCCCGGTGGACTCCATGACCGGCATCCTGGAGGAGGCCCAGCGCTATCTCGCCTGGCTCGGCGCGCAGGGCCCCCTCGGCACGGTCCACCCCTGGGTGGCGGTGGTCGCCGGCGATCTCGCGCTGCGTATCCGCTGGCGCACCCTGGGCGGCCGCCGCGGGGCCGGACGGCTGCTCTGGATGTGCGAGCGCATGGCCACCGCCCCGCACGCGCCCGCCCTCGTGCCCCAGATGTGGAACGCGGCCCGGGCCCGCTCCGTCGACGCGCCCGACTGGACCAGCACGACGCCGCCGGCCGGCTGCGAACTCGCCCCGGACCGCTACCGCGCCCTCCTCGCGGAGCGCGCCACCGGCACCCGCATCACTCTCCAGGACCACACGGTCCGGGTCTGGGCCCCGCCTGGAGCCGTGATCCGCCTGTGGAGCGGCATGGCCACCACCCTGCACATCGCCGACGGCGAGGAGGCCACGCTGCCCTTCCCGCCCGATGATCCCGACGACCCCGCCGACGCCTCCGGCGGGCACCGGGGCGCGGCCGTCTTCACCCGCGGTGACCGGCTGGCGGCGGGATGGCTCGCGGAGTACGCGGCGCTGCGCGCCTGACCGGAACGGCGGCGGCCGCCGGCCGCAGGGGCCCACGGGCTCACTCCCAGGCGCGTCGGTCCGCACACCGCCGGCCCAACTCGCCTACGCGCTGGCTGTGTGCCGCCCACGAGGTGGCACGGGTATGCGAAGCGCCGTCGTCCCGCTGACGGCGGGTCCTTTCAGCCCAGGGTGAGCTGTCCGGCGGGCGCCTGGCGCCGCGGGGGCGGTACGGCCGGGCCCGGGTGGGTGATGCGGTGGGGCAGTGCCGTGTGCCGGCGCCGGGTCTGGTTGTTGGCGACCGCCCGCTCCACGGCCTCCGGCTGGCCGATGAGCATCACGCCGTGGCGGGCGCGGGTGATGGCGGTGTAGAGCAGGTTCCGCTGGAGCAGCATCATTCCGGCCGCGCTGACCATGGGGACGATGACATAGGGGTACTCGCTGCCCTGGGACCGGTGGACGGTCAATGCGTAGGCATGGACGAGTTCGTCGAGATCGGTGAAGGGGTATGCGGCCGTCTCGCCGTCCGTGAAGGTGACGGTCAGCTGGTGGGACTCGGCGTCGACGGCGGTGACCGTGCCACCGCTGCCGTTGAAGACCCCCGACGCGCCCCGGTGGGGGTTGTTGCGGATCTGCTGGACGCGGTCACCGAGCCGGAAGGCCGTTCCGTCGTGGTAGTGCTGCGGCTTGTCCGGAGCGGGCGGGTTGAGGCGTTCCTGGAGGCGCAGATTGAGATCGCTCATACCGGCGACGTTCTTCTTGCCCGGGCACAGGACCTGGATGTCCTCCGGGCGGGCCCCGAAGTGCACGGGAAAGAGGTCGCAGACCAGTTCGACCACCCGCTGGGCGATGTCGTCGGGGGCGGGGACAGGCCGGTTCCAGAACGCCCGCGGGTCGTCGTGCGGGACGTCACCGCGCAGGACGCGGTGGGCGTTCACCACGATCGCGGCACTGTCGTCGTGCTGACGGAAGACCTTGCTGAGCCGGGTGCGCGGGATCTCCTCGACCGCCAGCAGATCGTGCAGGACGCGGCCGGGGCCGACACTGGGCAGCTGGTCGGTGTCCCCGACCAGCAGCAGATGGCAGCCGTCACGGACGGCGGCCAGGAGTCTGCGGGCGAGCGGGAGGTCGAGCATGGACGCCTCGTCGACGACCACCACGTCCGCCGACTCCAGCGGGCCGGCGTGGTCGAAGAGGGAGTCCCCGTCGGGCGGGCGGATCAGGCGGTGGACGGTCATCGCATCCTGCCCGCAGGTCTCCTCCAGGCGCTTGGCGGCCTTGCCGGTCGGCGCGGCCAGCGCGACGGCGGCGCCGGCCTGCTCGGCGAGCTCGACCAGGGTGCGCAGGGTATGGGTCTTCCCGCAGCCCGGGCCGCCCGTCAGGATGGACAGCGGCTGGGTCAGCGCGTGGTGGACCGCCTGCCGCTGCTCATCGGTCAGCCCCGCTGTCTCGGCCGACGCCAGCGCGGTCAACCGCTCCTCCCACGGGGCGAGTCCGGCCAGCGCGGACGAGGAGGAGAGCAGCCGGCGCACCTGCCAGGCAAGCTGGGTCTCATCCCGGTGCAGGTGCGTGAGCTGGGCGATCTCGGTGTCCGCCAGTGTGTCGGTGCCGTCCAGCACGGCCAGCGGCAGCGTCTCGGTGACCAGTTCCCCCTGCTCGGCCAGCGTCCCCAGCGCGTGCCGCAGCACCGCGTCGTCGATGATCTCGGCGGTGGCGGGGTCGCCATCGGACAGCAACTGCCGGGTGCGAGCGAGCAGTGAGCGTACGGGCAGATGGCAGTGGCCCTGGCCGCCGGCCTGGTCGAGCTCGTGCAGCAGCGCGGCCTGGAGGCGTTCGTCGCTGTGCTTGGGCACGCCCACCGCGAGCGCGATCCGGTCGGCGCTGTGGAACCCGACGCCGCGCACATCCCGGCACAGCCGGTAGGGGGTGCGGCGCACGACATCGATCGGATCGTGCTCGGTGCCGGTGTACGCCGTGTAGATCTTCACCGCGAGATGGGGCGTGATCCCCAGGTTCTGCAGGAACAGCATGATCTCGGCGATGCTCTTCTGCTCCTGCCAGGCGGCGGTGATCCGGCCGAGGCGGACGGCGCCGATGTTGCGCACCTCCAGCAGCCGCGCCGGTTCGGAGTCGATGACCCTCAACGTCCGCTCGCGAAACGCGTCCACGATCGCGGAGGCGAGGGCCGGACCGATGCCGCGGATCATGCCGGAGGCGAGATAGAGGCGGATCGCCCGTTCGCCCGCGGGCATGGTCCGTTCGCACCGCTCGGCCTTGAACTGCCGACCGTGGCGGGGGTGCCGGGTCCAGGTACCGCGCAGACGCAGGCTCTCCCCCGGCCGCACACCGAACAGCGCCTTGCCGAGCGCGGTGACGGTCTCCCCGGCGTCGGCCGTGATCAGCCGGAGCACCGTGTTCTCGTCGTAGCTGATGTACACCAGGTGATCGACGACGCCCTCGACCACATCCTGGGTCTCCCGGATCACCTGCTGTGCCACGTGCTCGTCTCCAGGAGTAGGTACGGCGCCGGATCAGGCCAGGCGGTGGTGCGGCGGCACCAGGATGAACCTCACCGCGGTGGTCCCTCGCCTGGCTGAAGGATTCTGCTCACCCGAACGAGTGAGTAAGCGGCGGGCGTCCAGCGCCGTGACCCCACCGGATCCGGCAGCCGCCGACGGCCCATCCCGGCAACGGTCCGGGCCGCCCCGGCGAGTGCCGTCGGGGCGGACCGAACCGTCGGGCCGGCTCAGGAGCCCGCGGCGGCGGTCCAGGCGTCCAACTGCTCCCGGGTGGTCGACGGGTCGGCCATCAGCTCGCCCAGCTCGTCACCGGCCCGGTGCCGGGTGGCGATCGCGGGGCACCGCCGGCAGGCGGCCACCCCGGTCTGCGACCACCACTGGCAGTGCGCCCGCAGATGGCACCGGGGGACCCGGTCGGTGTCCGGGGCGGGCGGTGCCGACAGCACCCGTTCGACCAGGGTGCAGTCGCCGCCCCGGCGGTTGACGCAGTCGCTGACGCAGTGCGAGGCGAACCGCAGCACCCGCCGAGGCTCCACACCCTCGGGCACCGCGCCCAGCACCTCCGAGGCCGGGACCGGATCGGCCAGATAGACCACCCGCCCGTCCTGACCGGAGCGCACGCCCAGCACGACCGACTCCGGCGCGTGCGCGTCCCCGCTGGGGCACCAGGTCCGCCCGTTCTCGTCCTTCCCCACGCTGCTCACCCCTTCCCCTTCTCCTCGGTTCCTCGGTTCCTCTTCCGCCTCCGCGGACTCCGCCGGATCAGGACTCGACGGCCTTGCCGATCGGGTCGTGGCCCAGGGCGCTCACCCCCGCCGACTCGTCCAGTGCGGCGGCGAGCGCGATGCTCTCCTTCAGCTGCTCCAGGGAGGTGATCCGCTCCGACGCGCCCGACGCGCCCGGGGCCGCTGCGGACGCCGCTCCGGCGCCGCCGACGACCAGGGTCGCGGCCAGCAGCGCGGCGGCAGCCGCCTTACGGGTGGGGTTCTCCACGGCGTACTCCTTCTGGTATCTCCCGGTGGTCCCGGTGAGTCCGGGTGAGTCCGGGTGAGTCCGGGGCCTGGAGCCTAGGTACGGGCCCGCCGCCCGACCGGCACCCCCGGGCGGCAGTTCCACCGGCGGTTTCCCCGGCCGCGGCCACCCGGCGGTTTCCCCGAGGCCACCGGGGGTTGCCCCCGGTCCGCCGGTGGTTTCCCCCGGTCCACCGGTGGCGGGAAACGATCTCCCCGGCGAGCGGCCCCGCCCCGCCCCCACCGCCGCATCGGTACAGTGCGCCCAGACCAGCGGACCGGTCCGGCCAGCGGACCACGGGAGGGGCCGTCGTGTTCGAGATCGTCACCATGGGAGCGCTGACCGCCTTCCTGACCTCGGTGGGCAACGGCGCCTTCGGGGAGATGGGCAAGCAGTTGCTGATCTCCACCGGCGCCCAGGTGCGCCGGGCTCTGGGGCGGCCCGTCCCGCTGCCGTCCGGGCCGGAGGAGGCCGCCGCGCTGGCGCGCCAGGTGCACCCCGCACTCGCCGGGGACGGCCGGGCCGCCCACCAGTGGGCCATGCTGATGCGCAGCCTGCCGGACGACCCGGATACGCCGCCGCCCTGGCCCGGACTGCCGCCCGCCACCCGACACTTCACCGACCGCGACGCGGTGCTGCGCCAGCTCCGCCGGGAGGTCTCCCGCCCGGCCGGTGGGCGCCCCCGGGTCGCGCTGCTGTACGGGCCGCCGGGCATCGGCACCAGTGAGATCGCCCTGCACTTCGGCGCCGACCAGACCGCCCGTTTCCCGGACGGCTCGATCCACCTCGACCTGCGGGACGGCGCCGAGGAGCACGGCCCGGAACCGGCCGCCGTCCTCCGCCGGCTGCTGGAGCGGATGGGCGCCGCCCCGGATGCCATCCCGGCCACCGAGCGCGGCCGGGTGGAGCTCTACCGGCGGCTGACCCAGGGGCGGCGCGCCCTGATCGTGGTCGACCATGTCACCTCCGCCGCCCAGGTGCGGGGACTGATTCCGGCCACCCCCGAGGTGTTCCTGGTGGTGGTCACCTCCGGCCCGGGGTTCGTCCTGGAGGCGGAGAGCATCGCGGTGCCCGGGCTGGCGGACCGCCATGCCCGGCAGCTGCTGGGACGGGTGGTCGGCCGGGAGGCGGTGGACCGCGCCAAGGACCGGCTGCCGACCCTGCTGGCGGAGTGCCAGGGCAACGCGCTCGCCCTGCGCGCCGCCGCCCTGGACCTCGGCGGGTGGCGGCCGGCGCCCCCCTCCGACGACCCCTCCGCCGCCTGGGGCGGACCCGGGCCGCTGGGGGAGGCGGTACGGGCGGCCGGCCTCCGGCTCGGGCCCGAGCAGCTGCGCGTCTGCCGGCTCAGCGCCCTCGGCGGCTGGCCCGCCGTCGACGCCCCGCTGGCCGCGCTGGCCGGGGACACCACTGAGGAGCAGGCCGCCCGGGCGCTCGCCGAGGCGGTGGAGGCACGGCTGGTCGAGGAGCTGGGCGACGGCCGGTACCGCTTCCGCCCCGCGGTCCGCCGCCGGCTGGAGCAGCTGGCGGGCTGGGAGGACGGCTACACCGAGTGCTCGGCGGCGGTCGCCCGGGTCCTGGACGGACTGCTGTACGCGGCGGTGGGCGCCGCCCGCGCGGCCCTGCGGAACAGCTGGCGGGTCGATCTGCCCCAGCCCACCGGACGGTCGTACGAGAGCCCCGGTGCCGGTATGGCCGCGCTGACCGCCGAGGTGGACAACCTGGTCCGGGCCGTCTTCCTGGCCGAGGAGCAGCGGCACCCGGCCACCGCCCAGCGGCTGGCCCGCGCGCTGTGGCCGCTCCAGCTGAAGGCCGGGCATCTGGACACCGTGCTGCCCGCCCTCCGCCGGGCGGCCTCCCTCGCCGACCGCCCGACCCCCGGCCCCGGTGCCGAGACGCCCGCTGACGCCGTGACGCCCGATGATGCCGAGATGGCCGGGGCCCTGTACTTCCAGCTCGCCCACTGCCTGGGCGAACTCAAGCGCTGGGACGAGGCCGACCGGGCGGCGCGGGCCGCGGTCGCCCAGGAGCGCGCGGCCGGCCACCGGCTCGGTGAGGCCTCCGCCGTGGAGTTCCAGGGCCTGCTGCGGCTGTACCGCTGGGAGTTCGAGGAGGCCTACGCGCACTTCACCGAGGCCGAGCGGATCTACCGGACCATCGGCCCGGGGGAACGCGGCCACGGGGATCTGCCCCGGGCGCTGGCCCTGGTCACCCGCCACCAGGGGCGTGCCCTGCGGGGGATGGGCCGACCGGCGGAGTCACGGGCCCTGCTGGAGACGGCGCTGGCCTTCTTCACCCCGTCCGCCGAGGACGCCGACGACACCGGCGCCGAGCGCGGCCGGGGCGAGGCCTACAACCGGGCCCGGGTGCTCACCGACCTGGCCGAGACCCTGCACGACGGGGGCGAGGACCCCGCCGCACGGGAGCGGATCGCCACCGCCGAGCGCCTGCTCGCCCCCGAGGGCGCCACCCTGCATCTGGCCTACCTCGCCCACCTCCGCGACCGCTGCCGGCCCGCCACCGACTGAGACCGCGCAAGGCTCCCGGCCCCCGCTACCCGCCGTACGGCCGTACGGAGAAGGGGTGCGCGGCTCCGGCCACCCGGACCCGCAGCCCGCTCCCATCCGGCGGCAGCGCCCGTCCCGCGGCCGTCCAGGCGTGCACCGCGGAGGCGTACGCGGCCGGGTCGGCGTCCGCACCCGGACCGGCGGCCAGCCGCAGCGGCCCCTGGTGGCGGATGCGCACCACGCACTCCCCGGGCCCGGTGACATAGGCCGCCAGCCGGCAGTGCGGGTGCCGGGCCAGCACCTCCGCCGTCCACCGTTCCGCCCCGCCCAACCGGGGGTCGTCCTGCGGTCCGTCCCGCCAGATGACCTCGGCCGACTCCAGGTCGCCGGGGTCCCGGGTGTCCTCGTGCACCGCCAGATGCACCGTCCCGGCCGCCCCGTACGGGACCTCCGTCGACCGCTCCACCACCACCTCCCCGTCGTCCCGCACCCGGGTGCGCACGGCGAGCGGCGCGGTACGGAGCGGCGGCTCGTACGGGGGCAGCGGCAGCGGTTCCAGCGAGGCAGGACCCGGCGGCTCGGGCAGCTCCATCAGCCCGTACAGGCACCGGCGGAGCAGCGCCGCCGAACGGCCGGGGGCGGAACTGGTGTACTCGGCGGGGCCGCCGTGCGGCCGGTGACCGGCGAGCAGCGCGTCCAGCTGCCCGGGCAGCGGTCCGAAGGGATCGAGCCGGGGAGCGGTGCGGACGAACTGCGCGAGCGGCGCCTCCGGATCCAGCGCGTCCTGGCCGTCGGCGGCCAGCAGTACGGGGATGCCGAGCGCCGCCGCGTAGTAGGAGACCGCCCCGAAGTCGCCCAGGACCGCGTCGGCGGCCAGCAGCGCCTGGCGCCAGCCGCGCACCGGGTCGATCAGGGTCAGCCCGGCCCGGCGGGCCCGGTCCAGCCAGGCGCGGAGCTGCCCCGGGCCGTGCCCGTGCCAGATGTTGGGGTGCAGCACGGCGGCCAGCCGGTAGTCGTCCGCGGGCAGTTCGGCGGCCAGCCGCGGCAGCAGCCCGGGCAGCACGTCCCGGCCGCCGCTGCCGAAGAAGCCGGACGGGTTCCAGGTGGAGTTGAGGACGACCAGCCGCTGTCCGCCGCGTACGCCGAGGGCGCGCCGGTAGCGGTCGCGGTACGGGCGCGCCGCCAGCATCCGGTCGAAGCAGGGGTCCCCGGCGAGCACCGCGGCGCCGACCGCCTCCGGGCAGACCCGGGCCAGCCGGTCGTGCTGCTCGGGGTGGGAGAGCACCAGCGCGTCCACGAAGGGCCTGCCGTCCGCCAGCAGCCACTGCGGCGAGAGCCCGAACGTAGGGGCGACCCCCGGCCCCGGCTCCCGGTGTCCGGCTCCCGGTGTCCGGTGTCCGGTGTCCGGTGTCCGGTGTCCGGTGTCCGGTGTCCGGTGTCCGGTGTCGCCAGCCTCTTAGTGTAGCCAACTCCGTGCGACAGTACGGCCAACTTCCCCTTTATCGCCTCAAGTTGGCCGCCGAAACTGGCGGAGACCGCCAGGTCCACCGGTGTCGCCAGGGCCTGCTCCCAGGGCAGTACGGGCAGCTCCAGTTCGCCGAACAGCTCCGCGATCCCGCCCCGGAAGGCGGAGGACCCGGTCGAGGTCACCAGCAGCTGCACCCGGAAGTCGTCGTGGAAGAGCGGCAGCACGTCCAGCAGCCGCCCCGCCGAGGTCACGTTGTGCACCACCAGCAGCACCCGCCGCCGTACCCCGCGGCTCGCCCAGCGCTCGGCGTCCGCGCCGACCGGGACCCGCAGCGCCGCCCCGGCTTCCGCCCCCGCCCCCATGCGCACCCCCTGCCGACCGCCTCGGGCCCCACCCTAGATCGATCATGAGCCGTCCCGGACGGAACGGCGTTTTCCGCAGGGCCGGTACGGTCCGTCAATCGGGGCGAACCGCCCAAAACGTGGCGTGCGGCACACTTCCCGCCCCCAGGCCCCCCGGCCCCGCCACCGAATCCGCGTCCGCCGCAAGGGAGTTGCGCCCGACCCGTCCCGCCACGCCCTCATCCGCCGTGACCCACGTCTCTACTCCGCCGGATGCGCAGCTGTCACTGTGGTCGGGCCATCGGAAGAACCGTCCCCGTGCCGGCCGCGTCCGCACCAGCCGACGACCGTCTCCGCACCCGCCGACGAAGCGAGAAGCCATGAGTGCCGCCACCACCGCCGCTGCCGCCCCCCGCGCCCGTACCGGAGGCCCGAAGGACGACGGCCCCCAGATCCTGGAGCACGTCCTCGGCTGGGTGCTGGTCGCCGTGATCGCCATGCTGGTGACCCAGGTCGGCCTGCTCTGACCCGCTTGCTCCGGCCTCCCCGGTAGCGGCCCCTTCCGTTCCGCTTCCGCCCCGCTTCCGTCCCACCCCGTAACGATCTCTCTCCACCCGTGACGGGAGCCCGCCGATCGGGCATACTCATCGCGCCCGCAGCCGCAGGTCAGCCCCTCGCGAGATCCGTGAGGGCGGCATCGGACGGGCAGTGGTTTCCGGCGGCGCCGCCCCCAACCCTTCGCGCGCGCCCCCGCAGCGCCCGACAGGGAGGAGAGCGCCCCCATGACCGACCGCGCCCCGCAGCAGGTGGACCGCGTACTGCCCACCGAGGAGGCCAGGGATCTGATCGCCCTGGTGCGCGACATCGTCCAGGGGGAGATCGCCCCCCGCGCCGCCGAGGAAGAGGACGCCGGCCGGTTCCCGCGCGACACCTTCGCCCTGCTCTCCGAGTCCGGACTGCTGGGGCTCCCGTACGACTCCGCCTTCGGCGGCGGGGACCAGCCGTACGCCGTCTACCTCCAGGTCCTGGAGGAGCTGGCGGCCGCCCGCCTCACCGTGGGGCTCGGGGTCAGCGTGCACTCCCTCGCCTGCCACGCGCTGGCCGGCTACGGCACCAAGGAGCAGCAGGCCGAGCATCTGCCCGCCATGCTCGGCGGCGGCCTGCTCGGCGCGTACTGCCTCTCCGAGCCGTCCTCCGGCTCGGACGCCGCCTCGCTGCGCACCCGGGCGGTGCGGGACGGCGACGACTGGGTGATCACCGGCACCAAGGCCTGGATCACCCATGGCGGCATTGCCGACTTCTACACCGTGCTGGCCCGTACCGGCGCCGAGGGCCCCAAGGGCATCACCGCCTTCCTGGTGCCCGGCGACGCGGAAGGGCTGTCGGCCGCCGCCCCCGAGAAGAAGATGGGGATGAAGGGCTCCCCGACCGCCCAGGTGCACTTCGACGGGGTGCGGGTGCCGGACGGCCGGCGGATCGGCGAGGAGGGCCAGGGCTTCTCCATCGCGCTCTCCGCGCTGGACTCCGGCCGGCTCGGCATCGCCGCCTGCGCCATCGGCGTCGCCCAGGCCGCGCTGGACGAGGCGGTGGCGTACGCGACCGACCGCCGCCAGTTCGGCCGGCCGATCGCCGACTTCCAGGGCCTGCGCTTCATGCTGGCCGACATGGCCACCCAGATCGAGGCCGGCCGCTCCCTCTACCTGGCCGCGGCCCGGCTGCGGGACGAGGGCGCCCCGTTCTCCCGCCAGGCGGCGATGGCCAAGCTGTTCTGCACGGACGCGGCGATGCGGGTGACCACCGACGCCGTCCAGGTGCTCGGCGGATACGGCTACACCGCCGACTTCCCGGCCGAGCGCTATCTGCGGGAGGCCAAGGTGCTCCAGATCGTCGAGGGCACCAACCAGATCCAGCGGATGGTCATCGCCCGCCATCTCGCGGGCCCGGAGACCACCCGCTGAGCCCGCGCCCCGGGGCTCCCACCTGCCCGCTTCCCGGGGCGCTCACCGGCCGTGCGGTGAGCCGGACCCACTCCTGGTCCGGCCGCCCCGGCACGGTCCGCCCGCCGCTCGCCCACTGGCGGACCAGCGCCCGGTAGATCGGCGGATCGGCCGACGCCGCCGGTCCTTCCCGAGTCCCCACCGGCCACGGAACCGATTCTTCCGTTCGGCCCTCGTCCGACGGGGGCGCCGGGAACCGGGCGGTGCCGTAGCCGGTGGCCGGGCAGGTCGAGTCCAGCAGGCTCATACCGGGCCAACGCGGCGCGGCCCCCACGGGTCACCGCCCCGGGGATTCGGCCGCCAGTTCGCGCCGTCCCCGTCCCGCCGGGAGCCTCCGGCGCATACGGCACCGCCCGGCCGCGCCCCGAGGGGAGCGGCCGGGCGGTGGGGATGCCGGGCGGGGTCAGGCGGCGCGCCGTACCTCCGGCGGCGTGGCGCGGTGCAGCGGCCGCAGCGGGGCCACCGCCTTCACCGGGCGGGAGCCGGGGCCGCCCACATGCGAGAACGGCTGGGTCCGCCAGTCCAGGCCCTGCGGCAGGGTCAGCAGCAGCGCCGTCTCCTGCTCCACCGGCTCCTTGGAGTGGTCGGCGGGGCGGGCGTCCGCGGCGGCCCGGCCGGTGCCGGCGCAGACGGTCAGCACGAACGGGTTCCACGGGGAGGGACACAGCGCGTGCTCCGGAAGCACCTCCTCGTCCGCCAGCAGCGCGATCGGCTGGGCGCAGTCCGGGCAGACGACCCGGAACATCTCGAACGTGTCATAGGCGTTCGCGCCATAGGTGTCAGGCTCGTCGTCCTCAAGCGGCACGACGGAATCAACAGGCTCCTGCATGGAGAATCTCCCCCTCGGGTGGGCCGACCGGGCTCACGCGGTCACGACCACAGCAAGCAATTCCCTTCCGCCCGCGCGAATAACCATCCGGTCACGGCCCGCACGGTCCGAAGTCCTGTGGCGTTGGTCACATGCCGCTCGCAGGTGCGCTCCGAGACCCCCTCCGGCTGTGCCCGGGGTGGTCCGGGGCAATAGGTTGACCGCATGGAGGAGCTGGATCGTCAGATCGTGGAGTTGCTCGTCAAGGACGGGCGGATGAGCTACACCGACCTGGGCAAGGCCACCGGTCTGTCGACCTCGGCCGTGCACCAGCGGGTGCGCCGGCTGGAGCAGCGCGGTGTCATCCGCGGCTATGCCGCCGTGGTGGACCCGGAGGCGGTCGGGCTGCCGCTGACCGCGTTCATCTCGGTGAAACCCTTCGACCCCAGCGCCCCCGACGACATCTCCGAGCGGCTCGCCGACATCCATGAGATCGAGGCCTGCCACAGCGTGGCCGGCGAGGAGAACTACATCCTCAAGGTGCGGGTCTCGGCGCCGCTGGAGCTGGAGCACCTGCTCACCCGCATCCGCTCCCAGGCCGGTGTCTCCACCCGTACCACGGTCGTCCTCTCCACCCCCTACGAGGCCCGTCCGCCGCGCGTCTGAGCCGCGAACCTAACCTTGGTCCATGACGTCCACGACCGAGTCCGAGTCCGCCGACCCCGGGCACCGCACCGTGCTGCTGCGCGGTGGAGAAGTCCACAGCCCCGCCGACCCCTTCGCCACCGCGATGGTGGTCGAGCGCGGCCATGTCGCCTGGGTGGGCTCCGAGGGCGCGGCCGACGCCTTCGCGGGCGGGGTGGACGAGGTGGTGGACCTCCGGGGCGCGTTGGTGGCGCCCGCCTTCACCGACGCCCATGTGCACACCACCGCCACCGGGCTCGCGCTGACCGGCCTTGACCTCTCCGCCGCCCGGACGCTGCCCGAGGCGCTGGCGGCGGTACGGGCGTACGCGGCGGGCCGCCCGGGCGACCGGGTGCTGCTGGGCCACGGCTGGGACGCCTCCCGCTGGCCGGAGGGGCGGCCCCCGTCCCGTACCGAACTGGACGAGGCGGCCGGCGGGCGCCCGCTCTACCTGCCCCGGATCGACGTCCACTCCGCGGTGGCCACCACCGCCCTGCTGGACCTGGTCCCCGGGGTCACCGCGCTCGACGGCTTCCACCCCGGCGCCCCGCTGACCGGCGCCGCCCACCACGCGGTCCGCGCCGCCGCGCACGCCGCGGTCACCCCGGCCCGGCGCGCCGAGGCCCAGCGGGCCGCACTGGCCCACGCCGCCGCCCAGGGCATCGGCACCGTCCATGAGTGCGGCGGGCCCGAGATCTCCGACGAGGAGGACTTCACCGCCCTGCTGGCCCTCGCCGGACGGGAGCCGGGCCCCCGGGTGGTCGGCTACTGGGCCGAGGCGGTCACCGGCGCCAAGGACGCCGACCGGGTACGGGAGCTGGGCGCCCTGGGCGCGGCCGGCGACCTCTTCGCGGACGGCTCCCTGGGCTCCCGTACCGCCTGTCTGCACCAGCCGTACGCCGACGGGCCGGGCACCGGCGCCGCCCACCTCGACGCGGCCGCCGTCGCCGCCCATGTCACCGCCTGCACCGAGGCGGGCCTCCAGGCGGGCTTCCACGCCATCGGCGACGGCGCCCTGACCGCGGTGACCGACGGGGTGTGCCGAGCCGCCGAGACGGTCGGCCCGGCCCGGATCCGGGCCGCCCGGCACCGGGTGGAGCACGCCGAGATGCTCACCCCCGCGACGATCGCCGCCTTCGCCGAGTTCGGCCTCACCGCCTCCGTACAGCCCGCCTTCGACGCGGCCTGGGGCGGCGAGGACGGGATGTACGCCCAGCGGCTCGGCGCGGAGCGGGCCCGCACCCTCAACCCCTTCGCGGCGCTGCTGCGGGCCGGGGTGCCGCTCGCCTTCGGCTCCGACAGCCCGGTGACCCCGCTCGACCCCTGGGGCTCGGTCCGGGCCGCCGCCTTCCACCGCACCCCCGAGCACCGGATCTCGGTCCGCGCCGCGTTCACCGCCCACACCCGCGGCGGCTGGCGGGCCACCGGACGCGACGACGCCGGGGTGCTGGTCCCCGGCGCCCCCGCCGACTACGCGGTCTGGCGCACCGGGGAGCTGCTGGTCCAGGCGCCGGACGACCGGGTCGCCCGCTGGTCCACCGACCCCCGCTCCGGCACCCCGGGACTGCCCGACCTGGCCCCCGGCGCCGAGCTGCCGGTCTGCCTGCGGACCGTGGTCGGCGGACGGACCGTCTTCGTACGACCGAACGAGTGAGGCACGCGCTTTCCGGACACCGCCCGCATCCCGCCCGCGGTCGGTCCGGCGCCCCGCCGGGGCCCGTACGACCTGCGGATCTTTCCCGCCGATCCGGCACCGATCCGCACTGACCTGCTGTTCAACCGCCGTCCACCGGGTGGTTCGGGTATTGACAGCGCGCGGTCGCGGACGGGTAGTTTCGGCCGGGTCCACTCCAGGACATCCGTCCGGCCGGACCGTTCCCGCGGTCGTCGAGTGCCGCTGGGCCATGGGGCGGTACGCCGACCCGGCGCGCCGCCACTGGGAGCCAGGTCCAGCGCCCTCGCCTCGTGAGCGGGTCCGGTGAGAGCCGGAAAGGGTGTCCCTCCCGCTCCCGGGCGCGTCCCCGGAGCGGGGGAGGGTGCGGACCCGGGTGGGGCCCGGACGTTCAGTAGACAACGGCTTTCGGTCGACCCGCAGCCAGCGGGCGCCAGGTCGGCCCGAAGGACTCCGGGCCCCATGGGCGCCCGCCGGCGCCCGGCCCGCGGGCTCCCCGCCTCCCCTTACCCGGCCGCCGCCCACCCGGCCCCGCCCGCGGCTCGCTATGGTGGTCATCCGTGTACGGACGTGAGGGGCAGCAGTGAACGACGGTGACCAGAGGCGCTACGGGCCGCTCGGCAGAGCCTTGGTGATCATCCCGACCTACAACGAGGCCGAGAACATCACGCCGATCGTCACCCGGGTGCGCGAGGCGGTGCCCGAGGCCCACATCCTGGTGGCGGACGACAACAGCCCCGACGGCACCGGGAAGATCGCCGACGAGCTCTCCGCCGAGGACGACCACGTCCACGTCCTGCACCGCAAGGGCAAGGAGGGCCTCGGCGCCGCCTATCTGGCCGGCTTCCGCTGGGGCATCGAGCAGGGCTACGGCGTACTGGTCGAGATGGACGCCGATGGCTCCCACCAGCCCGAGGAGCTGCCCCGGCTGCTGACCGCCCTCAAGGGCGCCGACCTGGTGCTGGGCTCCCGCTGGGTGCCGGGCGGCCGGGTGGTCAACTGGCCCAAGCACCGCGAGATCCTCTCCCGCGGCGGCAGCACCTACTCGCGGCTGCTGCTCGATGTGCCGATCCGCGATGTCACCGGCGGCTTCCGGGCCTTCCGCAAGGAGACCCTGGAGGGCCTGGGCCTGGAGGAGGTCGCCTCCCAGGGGTACTGCTTCCAGGTGGACCTGGCCCGGCGCGCGGTGACCGCCGGCTACCACGTGGTCGAGGTGCCCATCACCTTCGTGGAGCGAGAGCTCGGCGACTCCAAGATGAGCAAGGACATCGTGGTCGAGGCGCTGTGGCGGGTCACCGCCTGGGGTGTCGGCTCCCGCGCCGGCAAGCTGCTCGGCCGCGGCGGCCAGGACGGATCCGCCCGTCCGCCCCGGGAGCCCGGCGAGCCCGGGCGCTGACCCGGCACGCGTGATGGACAGGGGGGCGGCGTGAAGAGCCGACTGCGGAAGAAGCTGGCCGGCCGGCTGGTCTGGGCGGCAGGGACCGAGGACCCCGCCACCGTGCGGGCGGTGCTGCGCACCACACTCCACCCGGACACGGCGGACGCCTACGGCACCACCGCGCTCTACGCCGCCTCGGTGCACGGTGACGCCGAGATCGCCGGTCTGCTGCTGCGGGCCGGCGCCTCGCCCGACCGGGAGAGCGCCGGCCTCGGCTCCGAGGGCACGCCGCTGTGCGCGGCCGCCTGCTGGGGCCACACCGAGGCGGTACGCGCACTCCTGGCGTACGGGGCCGATCCGGCCCTCCGCGAGGACGGCGGCCAGGGGCGCACCCCGCTGGAGTGGGCCGAGGCCGGCCCCCACCCGGAGACCGCCGCCCTCCTGCTCGCCGCCACGCGCTGAACCTCCGACGCCGGTCCTCTTACGCCGGTACGACCGGCGCTTCGGCACACTGGGAGCATGACGACCGGTGCACCGCCCCCCGACACCCGCAAGCGCTCCCGAACCCGCTCCCTGGTCCCGCTCGCCCTCGCCGCCTGGCTGGTGCTGGAGATCTGGCTGCTGATCCTGGTGGCCGACGCGGCCGGCGGGCTCACCGTGTTCGCCCTGCTCGCCGGTGCCGCCCTGCTCGGCGGGGCGGTGGTGAAGCGGGCCGGCCGCCGGGCCTTCCGCAACCTCCAGGAGACCGTGCAGCGGCAGCAGGAGCCCGGAGCGGCCCCGCCCACCGGGCGCGGCAGTGAGGGCAACGGACTGCTGATGCTCGCCGGACTGCTGCTGATCCTCCCCGGGCTGGTCACCGACGCGGCCGGTCTGCTGCTGCTCGTCCCGCCGGTCCGCGCCGCCGTGGGCCGCTCGACGGAACGCCGGCTGGAGCGCCGGATGCGGGCGGCGGCGCCCGGCACCCTGGGCGGCGCCTTCCAGCAGGCCCGGATGCACCGCCCGGACGGCAAGGTGGTCCAGGGCGAGGTGATCCGCGATGACACCCCGCCGCGCCAGGACACCGGCGGCGACCCCGGCCCCCGCCCGCCCCTCACCCGCTGACCTGCGCACCCGCGGACCGGCCCGGCCCGGGCACGGGAGACGCCGGTCCGGGCGCGGGAAACGCGTACCCGGTCCAGGGAAACGCCTGACCGGGCGCGGGAAACGCCGGCCCCGGCCCCAGGGAAACGCCGGACGGGGCGCCGGCCCAGGCACGGGAAACGCCGGCCCCGGCCCCGGGCGACACCGGACCGGGCGCGGGAAACGCCGAGGGGCGGCGGTACGTGGATCACGTACCGCCGCCCCTCGGCGTTGGTGCTCTGCCGCCGTGCGCCGGGCGCCCGCCGTCAGGCGGTCACCTCAGGTGGACATCCGGGCCGGGCGAACCTCCGGTCGTCCGCGTCAGGCGGACTTGCGGCTGTCGCGCGGATGCACGGCGATGTTCATGGCGCCGGAGCGCAGGACCGCCAGCCTTTCGGCCAGCACCTCCTCCAGCTCCTCACGCGTACGCCGCTCCATGAGCATGTCCCAGTGCGTACGCGCCGGCTTGCCCTTCTTCTCCTCGGGGCCGTCCCCGTCCACCAGGAGCGCCTGGCTACCGCAGACCTTGCACTCCCACTCCGGCGGAATCTCCGCCTCGACCGAGAACGGCATCTCGAAACGATGCCCCTTCTCGCATGCGTACTCCACCGCCTGGCGCGGGGCCAGATCGATGCCGCGGTCGGTCTCGTAGCTGGTCACCACGAGGCGCGTGCCGCGAAGAGCTCGCTCACTCATGAATCGTGCCTCCCGGGCTTGTCGCCCACAGGACAGGTGTCGCTGTCGTCGTCATCCGGTCAACGTCCGGTCGGCGGATAAGATTCCCGTTCCGGGTCATGCGTCGCCCGTCGTGCCGCCCCTTGTTGTACCCACCACTGCCCGGTTTGTCACATCTGAACAGAGATGTAACCGAGTGTCTCGAACATGGCGGCACGCAGTAACGGTCCGCCAGGCAGGCCAAAGACGTACAGTACCGGTCTTCGGTGGTCGTGTTCAAACCGCACCCGCCGACGGGTGCCACCGGATCCGGATCCGGATCCGGCTATAGCCGCTCCGGCACCGGGTTGCCCGCCGCGGCGACCGCCCGGCGTACCGGCACCCTGGCCAGCAGCACGAAGCCGAGCGCGAAGAAGACCACCAGGGAGGCGATCGCGTCCCGGTAGCTGCCGGTGAGCTGGTAGGCGAGGCCGAACACCAGCGGCCCCAGCCAACTCACCCCGCGGTCGGACATCTCGTACGCCGCGAAGTACTCCGCCTCCTTGCCCGCCGGGACCAGGTGCGAGAACAGCGAGCGGGACAGCGCCTGGCTGCCGCCCAGCACCAGCCCGATGGCCGCCGCCAGTGCGTAGAACCACACCGGGGCGCCGGCCGGCAGGAAGTAGCCGGCGGCCAGGATCGCCGTCCACAGGGCGAGCGAGGCGAGGATCGTGCGCTTGGCGCCGTACGTCCGGGCCAGCCGGCCCATCCCCAGCGCGCCCGCCACCGCCAGCACCTGCACCAGCAGCACCGCCGTGATCAGCGTCGTCTGGTCCAGGCCCAGCTCCTCCGAGCCGAATACCGAGGCCTGGGAGATCACCGTCTGCACACCGTCGTTGTAGAGCAGATACGCCAGCAGGAAGGCGAGCGTCAGCGGATGGCGGCGCATGTCCTTCAGGGTGGCCCGCAGCTGCCGCCACCCCGAACCGGCCGCCTCGGCCCCCTCCGCTCCTTCCGCACGGGGCAGCCGCCGGTCGCGCAGCCGCCGCAGCGGAATGACGGTGAAGGCGCCCCACCACAGTCCCGCCGAGGCCAGGCAGATCCGGACCGCCTCCGACTCCGACAGCCCGAAGGACTCATGGCCGGTGTAGAGCACCAGGTCCAGCACCAGCACCAGCGCGCCGGAGGTGTAGCCGAACGCCCAGCCCCGCGAGGAGACCGCGTCCCGCTCGTGCGGGGCGGCGATCTGCGGAAGATAGGCGTTGTAGAGCGCCATCGACACCGCCAGCGCCGCGTTCGCCACGATGAGCAGCCCGGCGCCCAGCAGATAGCGGTCGCCGTCCAGGAGGAACAGCCCGGCCGTGGCGCCCGCGCCCACATAGGCGGCCAGCGCCAGCAGCGGCTTGCGGCGCCCGCTGCGGTCCGCCGCCGCTCCGGCCAGCGGCATCAGCAGCACGGCCAGCACCAGCGAGGCGGACACCGCGTACGGGAAGACCGACCCCGCCCGTACCGGGATGCCCAGCGGGTGGACGAAGCCGTCCGGATCCGCCGCCGCCTTGGCCACGGAGGTCAGATACGGCCCGACGAAGACCGTCAGCACGCTGGTGGAGTACACCGAGCAGGCGAAGTCGTAGAAGTACCAGCCGCGCTGCTCCCGCCGCCGGGCCGCCCGCGCCGCCGCGTCCTCCGCCCCGTCCGGGCCGTCCGCCCCGTCGGGCGGGTGGCCGGTGGTGCGTGTGTCCATTGCCGCCCCCTTGGTGCCGGCCCGGCGCGCCGCCCACATCATGGGCGGGCCCCGGACCTCAGACCCAGGCTCCCCGTTCGGTGAGGACCCCGCGCAGCGTCTGAAGATGATCGGTCATGATGCCATCGACCCCCAGGTCGAGGAGACGGGCCATCCGATCCGGTTCGTTCACCGTCCACACATGCACCTGGAGGCCGAGCCGGTGCGCGGTCGCCACGAACCGCCGGTCCACCACCCGCACCCCGCCCTGTGTCTCGGGCACCTGCGCCGCCACCGCGCCCGCCCGCAGCGGCACCGGGACGCCGAGCGAACGCAGCCGCAGCGCCAGCACGCCGCGCACCCCGTAGGAGGTGGCCAGTCGCGGGCCGGCCAGCCGTACGGCCCGGGCGACCCGGCCCTCGCTGAAGGAGCCGACGCACACCCGGTCCCAGGCGCCGGTGCGCCGGATGAGGTCGACCAGCGGCCCCAGCGCGGACTCCGCCTTGAGGTCCACGTTCCACCGTGCGTGCGGGAACTCCTCCAGCAGCTCCTCGAAGAGCGGTAGCGGCTCGGTGCCCCCGACTCTGGCCTCGGCCACCGCGCTCCACGGCAGCTCCCCGATCCTGCCCCGGGCGTCGGTCACCCGGTCCAGGGTGGCGTCGTGGAAGGCGACCAGCCGGCCGTCGGCCGTGGTGTGCACGTCCGTCTCGAAGTAGCGGTAACCCGCCGCGGTGGCCCGGCGGAACGCGGCCGCGGTGTTCTCCAGGCCGTCCGCCGCTCCGCCGCGGTGGGCGAACGGCAGGGGGAGCGGGTGGTCCAGATAGGGATGGGGACGGGGTACGGGCTGGGGTACGCGAGCGCTCACCGCCGCAGTATCGCCCCTGCTCCCCGACCCGGGTCCACCGAGGTCCCCGTCCCGCCGTCCGCCTCCGGCGCGGCCCGCGTCCCCGCGGCGACCACGGCGCCCGCCCCGGTGCCCGGGATGTCGAAGAACCGCAGGAAGAACTGGGCCAGCGGGCCGATGGCCAGCGCGTACAGCAGGGTGCCCAGGCCCACCGAGCCGCCCAGCGCGAAGCCGGTGGCCACCACCGACACCTCGATGACCGTGCGGATCAGCCGGATCGAGCGGCCGGTGTGCCGGTGCAGCCCGGTCATCAGCCCGTCGCGCGGGCCCGGGCCGAACCGGGCCGCGATGTACAGACCGGTGGCGATGCCGTTGAGGACGATCCCGGCCGCCATCAGCCCGGTCTGCGCGAACAGCCCGTGCACATCCGGGACCAGCAGAAGGGAGGCGTCCATCGCCGCGCCGATGACCAGCACATTGGAGACGGTGCCGAGCCCCGGGCGCTGGCGCAGCGGGATCCACAGCAGCAGCACCAGGGCGCCGAGGATGGTGAGGACGACGCCCATGGACAGCCCGGTCCGCTCGGCCAGGCCCTGGTGCAGCACGTTCCACGGCTCAAGCCCGAGGCCGCTGCGAACCAGCAGGGCCGAGCTGAAGCCGTACAGGGCGAGCCCGGCGTAGAGCTGGAACAGCCGGCGGGGGAGGTGCCGGGCAGGCCGGGGTGTGGTGGCCGGCTGAACCGACGTCGTGGACATGTTGCGCCCCCCGTTGGAGTGGTGGTGGACTGACTTCCACCACCCTGTGGCAGGCTTTCGGCCGGCGAATACGGCCAATCCGAGGAAGGTGGACTGATTTCCATGGCTGACTGGACCTCAGCGGTGGGTGCCGCCCAACTGGCCCGGCAACTCGGCGCGCAGCAGACCCGCCCGGCCGGCCCCGGGACCCGCCGCCCGCCCGCCTACCGGGCGCTCGCCGACGGCATCCGGTTGCTGGTGCTGGAGGGCCGCGTCCCGGTCGCCACCCGGCTGCCCGCCGAGCGCGAGCTCGCCCTGGCGCTGTCCGTCAGCCGCACCACGGTCGCCGCCGCCTACGAGGCGCTGCGTGCCGAGGGCTTCCTGGAGTCCCGCCGCGGCGCCGGCAGCTGGACCGCCGTCCCGGCCGGCAACCCGCTGCCCGCCCGCGGCCTGGAACCGCTGCCTCCGGAGTCGCTGGGCTCCCTGATCGACCTCGGCTGCGCCGCCCTGCCCGCCCCCGAACCCTGGCTCTCCCGCGCCTTCCACGGCGCGCTGGAGGACCTGCCGCCCTACGCCCACACCCACGGCGACTACCCGGCCGGGCTGCCGGCGCTGCGGCAGACGATCGCCGACCGCTACACCCGCCGGGGCATCCCCACCATGCCCGAGCAGATCATGGTCACCACCGGGGCGATGGGCGCCATCGACGCCATCTGCCACCTCTTCGCGGGCCGCGGGGAGCGGATCGCCGTGGAATCCCCCTCCTACGCCAACATCCTCCAGCTGATGCGCGAGGCGGGCGCGCGGCTGGTCCCGGTGGCCATGGCCGAGGGGCTGTCCGGCTGGGATCTGCCCCGCTGGCGGCAGGTGCTGCGGGACGCCGCCCCACGGCTCGCCTATGTGGTCGCCGACTTCCACAACCCGACCGGGGCACTCGCCGACGACGACCAGCGCCGGTCCCTGGTGGACGCGGCCCGCTCGGCCGGCACCGTCCTGGTCGTCGACGAGACCATGTCCGAGCTGCACCTGGAGGACGGGATCGAGCTGCCCCGCCCGGTCTGCTCCTACGACCCGGCCGGCGGCACCGTGCTCACCGTCGGCTCGGCCAGCAAGGCGTTCTGGGCGGGGCTGCGGATCGGCTGGGTGCGCGCCTCACCCGAGGTGATCCGCTCCCTGGTCGCCGCCCGTGCCTACGCCGACCTGGGCACCCCGGTGCTGGAGCAGCTCGCCGTCACCTGGCTGATGCGGGGCGGCGGCTGGGAGGAGGCGGTCGCGCTGCGCCGCGTCCAGGCCCGGGAGAACCGCGACACCCTGGTCGAGGCGGTCCGCCGGGAGCTGCCGGACTGGGAGTTCGAGGTGCCCCGGGGCGGGCTGACCCTCTGGGTGCGTACCGGGGGGCTGTCCGGCTCCCGGCTGGCGGAGGTGGGGGAGCGGGTCGGCATCCGGGTGCCGTCCGGGCCGCGCTTCGGGGTGGACGGCGCCTTCGAGGGCTATGTACGGCTGCCCTTCACGGTGGCCGGCCCGGTCGCCGACGAGGCCGCCGCCCGCCTCGCCGCGGCCGCCCGGCTGGTCCGCGCGGGCGCCAGCGGAACGGGCGAGACCCCGAGGACCTTCGTGGCCTGACCGGCCGCGCCCTCGGGGTCTCGCCCTGCTCTGCTCCCGCTACCTCCCGGGCTCTCCCGGTGCCGGTGCCGGTGCCGGTGTCTGCGGCGTGACGGTGGGGGACCGCAGCACGGTGTGCGGCACCACCCGGGGCAGCGGCTGGGTGGAGTCCAGCGGCGGGACGGCCGCCGGCGGCTCCGCCTTCGCCACCGGGTGCGCCAACGGCCGCGGCCCGACCCCGGCGGGGAACGCGGGTACGAAGACCGGGGCGGGGGCGGGCTCCGCGTATCCCGGAGGGGCGGTCGACGGTACGGGGTGCGATGCCGGGGCGGCCGGGGTGAGCGCCACCGGCTCGGGGTGCCGCTGCGGCATCGTCAGGGCCGGAGCCGGAGCCGGCGGTACGGGCTCGGGGTGCGGGCCCGCCGCGGGTTCCGGCAGCGGGGCCGGGGGTTCCGGCCGCGCCCGTACGGGCTCCGCCGAGGTCGCCGGAGGCGCCGGAACGGACTCGTCCGGGGCGGCGTCCCCCGTCCGCTCCGTCTCCGTCCCCGGCTCGTGTCCGGGCAGCAGGGCCAGGACCGCCTGCCGCTCCGCCTCGCCGGTCGCGTCGTCGTACGGGTCCGGGGTGGCCGGCACCTGGAGCCGCAGCACCCGCCCCGTACCCAACCGTGCGTACCCCCGGCCGGGCGGGACATCCGGCACCGGGGTGGTGTGCGGGGCGGTCTCCAGCGCTCCGGCGACCTCGGCGGCCGAGGCGGCGCCCAGCACCACCCGGGCCCTGGTGTATCCGCGTACCTCCTCCGACAGCTCGCCCAGGCCGTCCAGCTGCTCGCCGACGACCACCGTCACCCCGGCCGTCCGGCCGTGCCGCAGCGGGACGCCGAGCTCCCGCTGCGGGTCCGGGGCGCCGTCCGCCGCGGCCAAGTGGACGAAGGCGCTCGGCCGGTCCACCAGCACCCACAGCGGCCGGCGGACATCCTCGGGAGCCGGCTGACCCGTCTGGCGCGCCCGGTCCGCCGCGCCGAGGCGTCGCTCGGTCTCCCGGGCCGCCCACTCCAGGCCGGCCAGCGCGCCGGAGAGTCCGGACTCGATGGCCAGCACCCCGGGACGGCCCTTCAGGAACGCGTACTCACCGGTGCCGCCGCCGTCCACGATCAGCACCTCGCCGTGGTGCAGCGCCTGGAGGGCGAGGGAGCGCAGCAGGGTGGTGGTGCCGCCGCCGGGGCGGCCGAGGACCAGCAGATGCGGCTCGGCGGAGCGCGGGCCGGTCCGCCAGACCACCGGTGGGGCGTCGCGGTAGTCCTCGCCGTCCCACACCGGCACGGTACGGGCGACGGCCTCCTCGTCGGTGAAGCCGAGCACCGCCTCACCCGGTGCGGTGACGAACCGCTGGGCGGCGACGGAGGTGGGCAGCGGCGCCAGCACCCGCATCAGCAGCCGGTTGCCCTCCTCGTCCCAGTCGAAGAGGTACTCCCGGCCCCGGCCCGACTTGGCGCGCAGCACCTGCTCCACCCGGGCCCGGCAGCCGGGGTCGCCGTCCGGGAAGTACGCGGGGTAGGCGACCAGCAGCCGGCCCAGGCGGCCGTCGCCGTCGAACTCGGCGTCGGAGAAGGCGCCGGCCCACTCGCCGCCGTGCCGGAAGAGCGGCGCCGGGTCCTCGGGCACCGCGAGCAGCGGCACCAGCGCCTCGTACAGCGCCTTCAGCCGCTCGGACTCCGCCTCGTCGGGGCCGGTCCTGGCGACGGGGCGCTCACGGCCCTTCCACCCGGCGGCGCCCATCAGCGCGATCAGGGCGAGGACCGGGCCGTAGGGGATCATCGCCACGGCCAGGACGCAGGCCAGGGCGACGAGGAGGGTGGGGCCGCGCCGGTCCTTGGGGGTCGCGGCCCATCGGGCACGGGCGGCCGCGGACAGCTTGCGCAGGCCGCGGCCGACCGTGATCAGCGGTTGGAGGACGTCCGCGGCGCCGTCGGCGGCCGTCCGCGCGGCCTGCCGGCCACGGGCGATCCGCGCGCCGCCGCCGCTCACCAGACCGGACAGCGCCGAGCGCCTGCCGGGCTGGTGTGCCGGGCGGGGCGGCCGGCGCAGAGAGGGGCGGAGGAAGCGGGGGAGTGGTCGCCTGGCCACGTCGTACTCCTGGGGGTGAGGGGCCGCCGGGCGTCAGAAGTTGATGCCGCCGAGCAGGCTGGCCAGGCTCGCGCCGCCGGCCGTGATGCTGGGCGCGATCGCGGTGCCGGCCAGATAGAAGCCGAACAGCGCGCAGACCATGGCGTGGGAGGCCTTGAGCCCGTCCTTCTTGAAGAAGAGGAAGACGATGATGCCGAGCAGTACCACGCCTGAGATGGACAGGATCATGAGGGGTTCTCCTGGGTGAGGGGACAGTCACCTTCAGTTGTTCCAGCCTCGCCGGAAGTATCCATGGGGCGAAAGTGGCAATCAGGTGAAAGAGATGACTTTTCACCCCAATGGCACACGGGTCGGGATCTTCCCCCTGGCCGCCGGGCGCCGAGAGCCGGACCTCCCCGGCAGCCGGCAGGCGGGCGGGCTCCCGGACGAGCGCACGGCGCGCCGGGCAGTACCCTTCCGTTCGTTCCTCCGGCAGGCAGCCGGAGGAATCCGCCGCCGGACGGTCGGCGGCATCGCTCCTCCCGACGTGAAAGGCGGCCCGTCCGATGAGTGGGAACCCGTCGAGTGAAAACGCAGCGAGTCAGAACGCATCGAACGAGAACGCAGCGAGTCAGAACGCATCGAGCGAGAACCCGGCGAACGAGGGTCTCGACCCCGAGGTGATCGAGCTGGCGACCAAGGTCTTCGACATGGCCCGGAACGGCGACGCCGAGGCCCTCGCCTCCTATGTCGACGCCGGCGTCCCGGTGAACCTCACCAACGACCAGGGCCACACCCTGGTGATGCTCGCCGCCTACCACGGGCACGCCCCGGCCGTGCGGGTGCTGGCCGACCGAGGCGCCGACCTCGACCGCGCCAACGACCGCGGCCAGACCCCGCTCGCCGGAGCCGTCTTCAAGAGCGAGGACGAGGTCGTCCGGGTGCTGCTGGCCGGCGGGGCGAATCCGGAAGCCGGGACTCCGTCCGCGGTGGATACCGCCCGTATGTTTGGGAAGGCAGATCTGCTGGAGCTGTTCGCGGCCCGGTGAACGGAGGCCGAACCCCAGGTGGGGCGGTGTCGTAAATGTGGTCGCGGTGGCGAAATGACTGGGTCATCATGACGACGGGCCCACACGGGGCCACCGAGGAGAGGCAGAGGAAGATGCTCACGAAACTCAAGCGGAAGACGACGACGGGCGGCTCGACATGTTGCTGCGCGGCCTAGGCCACCACCGTCCCCCGCGGCGCTCGACGCGCCCGGGTCCCGGGGGCTCTCCGGGTTCGTCGACAGCTTGATATGAGGCAACTTCCATGTTCGATCCAGTCATAGCGCCGAGCGGCACCCTGCTCGGCCTGCTGCAGCGGGGGCGCGGCGACGGCACGCTGCACGCCCTCGCCGCCCCGCGGGCCGAAGCGCTGGCGGCCCTCGACCACTGTGTGACCGGTGATCCCCGCCAGGACTGGCAGGTGGAGAACCGCTCCCTCTACTACGCCCGCCTCTACCTGGACCTCCATGGCGGACTCCAGGGCGTCGAAGAGCACCTCTTCGACGCCGAGGACTTCCTCGACACCGAGGAGTCGCGCACCGGCCTTGCTCTCGCGGTCCTCGGGCACCTCGCCTCCTACGGCCGCCAGGACGCCCTGCTGCTGCTGCGCCGCTACGCCGCCACCGGCACCAACTGGGCCTGGGCGCTCGACGAGCTCGCCCTGCGCGACGACGACGCCGGACTGCGGGCGCTCGCCGAGCCGGTGCTCGCCCGCTTCCCGGCCGGCCCGGAGGGCGATGCCGAGCTGGCCGCCACCGTCCGGGACGCCTTCGAACCGCGCCCCTGGCGGCTGTGGGCCGACGACCCGCGCCCCGCGGTGGGTGCCAGGGTGCGCGCCGCCCGGGAGCAGGGCTCGTTCGACCGGTGGCAGCGCCAGCTGCGCCCGAGCGGACCGCGCCCGGGCTGGAGCGTCCAGGCCGTCTTCGACTGGGCGCAGGAGGCGCTGGAGCGCGGCTCCGCCCTCCATGTCCCCGCCGCCCGCTGCCTCACCGCGGTGGCCGGCCCCGAGGACCGCGCCGGCATCCTCGACGCGGCCCGGAGCGGCCCGGACGGTGCCCGCTGCGCCGCCCTGCACTACCTCGCGGAGGCCCGCGACCCGGCCGTGCTGGACCTGGTCGAGACCGCCGCCGACGCCGGCTCGCCCGCGGTCGCCGAGACCGCGGTCGCCGCCTTCGAGCGGATGTGCGGCGACGAGGCCGTGGACCGGGCGCGCCGCTGGGTGCACCGCTCCGACGAGCTCGGCGCCTCCGCCGCCAAGGTCCTCGCCTGCCGCGGCGAGGCCCGGGACGCCGGACTGGTGCTGAACGCGCTGCGCTACGCGGTACGGGTCGACGGCCCCGACGCGCCTTCCCTCTATGCCCTGGTGGACGGCGCCGGGCGGCTCGGTGTCGCCTGCGCCGCGCCCGTGCTACGGCACGTCTACCGGGAGACGGCCTCCTCCCAGCTGCGTGGCCGGGCCGCCCGCGCGCTGGCCGCCACCGACCCTTGCTTCCCCGCCGGCTTCGCCGTCGAATGCCTCTGGGACTGCGAGGAGACCACCCGGGAGATCGCCGCGCTGCACGCCGAGACCGGTGACGTCCGCGTCGCAGAGCGGCTGCGCCGGCTCGCCGCCGACCCCGCCGAGGAGGACGAGGTGCAGAGCGCCGTCCGCAGCCGCATCGGCCCCGACGGCGAAACCCTGCCGGCCCTCTGACCCCCGCCCACCCGCCCCGGCGCCCGCCCCACCCAGGCCGGCCCCGGGGCGGCGGCACGTCGACGCCCTCCGTGCCATCCGTCGGCGGGCTGCCCGACTACGGTGGAGCTCGCCCCGGCAGGGGGTCGACGGCAGTACCCGGGTGGGCCCTTCGCCGTCGCACCCGTGTGCACCGGCCTCGCCTCGTCGGCGCGCTGCCCGGCCCGGCGGTGCCCCTGCGGGCCCTGGTAGTGCTCGCCCCCGCATGGCGGACGACGACGATGTTCGGTCGGTCCCGTCGCTGCCGGCACCCATGAGCACCGCCCGTCGGCGAGCTGCCCGCCCGACCGCACGCCCGGCACGGGTAGGTCTCGCCACGGCAGGCAAGGTGTCGTCACCTGCCGCACCAGCCGGCCCCGCTCCGACCCTGCCCCGACGCGAGCTGCCCGCCCCGCCCGCCACCCTGAGCTGTCCGCCGCCGCAGGACGAGGGCACTGCCCGATCCCGTCCGCCCGCTGACGGAGCCACCCGCCGCCCGGGTCGTGCCGGTCGCGATGACCGAACGGGGCGGCAAGGTCCGGGCGCGGACGGGCGGGGGCTGCCCGGGGCGCCTCCGCCGTATCCGTCCATGGCGGGCGTCCTCCACGGGGACCGCCTATGGTCGGCGGCTCGTCGGGGCCCGGACCCGCGCACCCGACACCCGGGCCCGGGGTGAGCGGGCGAGGAAGCGCAGAGGGGTGCCGGGCACTGCCTGGGCCGCCGCGGCGAGGTCGTCCTCGCGGACCACCGCGATCACCGGGTAGCCCCCGGTGGTGGGGTGGTCGGCGAGGAACACCACCGGGAGCCCGTCCGGTGGCACCTGCACCGCGCCCAGGACCATGCCCTCGCTCGGCAGCTCGTCCTCGCGGGCCCGCTCCAGTGCGGGGCCCTCGGTCCGTAGCCCGATGCGGTTGCCGGCGGGCGAGACCCGGTAGGCGCTCGTGGTCAGCGTCCTCAACGCAGACGCGGTGAACCAGTCGGTGCGGGGGCCCAGTCGGACGCGCAGGATGAGCTCGTCCGGTGGGCCGGGCCAGGGCGGAGCCTCGTAGCAGGGGCCGGGCCCGTCTGGCGCCGGGTGGCCGAGTGGGAGGACGGCGCCGTCCCTCAGCGCGGGCGGGCCGAGCCCGGACAGCAGGTCCGTGGAACGGCTGCCCAGCACCGGATCGACGGCCACCCCTCCGGCGAACGCCACATAGGAGCGCAGCCCCCGCACCGCGGCGCCCACCTCCAGCACCGCGCCCGCCGGCATCCGTACCGCCGCGCCCCAGGCCGCGGGCCGGCCGTCCACCCGCACCGGGCAGGGCGCACCGCCCACCGCTGCCGTCACCTCGGCCGCGGACCGCAGCGCGCAGCCGTCCATGGTCGTCTCCAGGACGGCCGCCTCCTCGGGGTTGCCGACCAGCCGGTTGACCAGCCTGGCCGCCGAAGGGTCGAGGGCACCGGAGCGCGGTACGCCCAGGTGCGCCTGGCCGAAGCGGCCCAGGTCCTGAACGGTGGTCAGGGCCCCGGCGCGCAGCACCGCCACGGTCCGCCCGCTCATCCGGCCTCCGCTCGCCGCGGCAGGAAGCGCACCCGGGTCCCCGGCGCCAGCAGCGCGGCCGGCTCCCGCCCCGGGTCCCACAGCACCTCGTCCGTACGGCCGATGAGCTGCCAGCCGCCGGGTGAGGAGCGGGGATACACCCCGGTGTAGGGGCCGGCCAGGGCGACCGATCCGGCCGGCACCGCGGTGCGCGGCGTCGCCCGGCGCGGCACCTCGTACCGGGCGGGCAGCCCGGTGAGATAGCCGAAGCCCGGGGCGAAGCCGCAGAACGCCACCCGGTACTCCACGGCGGAGTGGATCCCCGCGACCTCCTCCGGGCGCACCCCCCAGGCCTCCGCCACCTCCGCCAGATCGGCCCCGTCGTAGCGGACGGGCAGCTCGACCACGGGCGCCGGACGGGAGTCGAGCGGCGGGATCTCCCACCCCGCGACCAGTACGGCGAGCCGGTCGGGGTCGTCCACCCCGTCGAGCAGCACCGTACGTGCCGCGGGCACCACCTCCCGGACGGTGGGCAGCTCGCCGGCCCGGCGGCGGCGCAGCAGCTCGGCGTGGAGGGCGGCCGAGGCCTCGCCGTCCGCGCACTCCAGCAGCAGGGCGTGCTCCCCGACCGGCAGGACCTTGACCCCCTCGCCGGGGCGCGGCCCCCCGCCCTCCGGAGCGTTCTCGGGGCCGCTCATACGAAGGCCTCCACCCGGACCTCGGCGTCCTCCAGCCGGGCCCGGACGCGGCGGGCGAGTGTGACCGCGCCCGGGGTGTCACCGTGCAGGCAGAGCGAGCGGGCCCGCACCGGTACCGAGGTCCCGTCCCGGGCGGTGACCGTGCCGAAGCGGGCCACCGCCACCGAGCGCTCCACGACCGCGTCGGCGTCCGTGATGACGGCGCCCTCCTCGGTCCTCGGCACCAGGGTGCCCTCGGGGGTGTAGGCGCGGTCGGCGAACGCCTCTCCGACCACCGGCAGTCCCGCCTCCTCGGCCGCCGCGTGCAGCCGGGAGCCGGGCAGCCCGAGCACCGGCAGGGCGCCGCCCGCCAGCAGGACCCCTCCCACCACCGCCCGGGCCTGCTCCTCGTCCCACACCGCGCGGTTGTACAGGGCGCCATGCGGCTTCACATAGGACACCCGGGAGCCCGCCGCCCGGGCGAACACCTCCAGGGCGCCGATCTGGTACGCCACCTCGGCCGCCAGTTCGCCGGCCGGTACGTCCATGGCGCGGCGGCCGAAGCCGGCGAGATCCCGGTAGGAGACCTGGGCGCCGATCCGCACCCCGTGCTCGGCCGCGGTGGCGCACACCCGCCGCATGGTGGCCGGATCCCCGGCGTGGAAGCCGCAGGCCACATTGGCGCTGGTGACGACGGACAGCAACTGCTCGTCGTCGGTGAGCCGCCAGCGCCCGAAGCCCTCGCCGAGGTCGGCGTTGAGGTCGATCGAGGCCCAGGTCATGGTGGTCTGTCTCCTTGTCGGTGGATGGGGGCGGGGGTGCCGCGAGGCGGCGACGGGTGAGCAGGGCCCTGCCGCGCACCGGCCCCGGGTACCCGCCTCTCAGAGCGGTTCCCGCCGCTCAGAGCAGCTCGCGGCCGCGGGTCTCGGGCAGGCCCAGCAGGGCCAGCACCGCTATCCCGTAGCCGACGGCGCCGAAGACCAGCGCACCGCCGACACCCCAACTGTCCGCGAGGAAGCCGACCAGGGCGGGGAAGACCGCCCCGACGGCGCGGCCCGTGTTGTAGGTCAGCCCCTGGCCGGTGCCGCGCAGCGCCGTCGGGTAGAGCTCGGCCAGGAAGGAGCCGAAGCCGCTGAAGATGGCCGACATACAGAACCCGAGCGGGAAGCCGAGCACCAGCACCAGGCCGTCCGCGCCGGCGGGTATGCCGGTGTAGGCGACCACGCAGATCGCGGAGAGCACGGCGAACACCGCGATGTTGCGCTTCCGGCCGAGCCGGTCGGTGAGGTACCCGCCGGTCAGATAACCGATGAAGGCGCCGGATATCAGCAGGACCAGATAGCCGCCGGTACCCACCACGGACAGCCCGCGCTCGCTCTTGAGGTAGGCCGGCACCCAGGTGGCCAGCGTGTAGTAGCCGCCCTGCACACCGGTGGAGAGCAGCACGGCGAAGAGGGTGGTGCGCCGCAGGCCCGGCCGGAAGACCGCGGTGAGGGAGCCGCGCTCGGCGCCGGCCTCCCGGCGCGCCTCGATGGCGCCCGGAGCGTCCTTGACGCTGCGGCGGAGGTAGAGGACGAACAGAGCGGGCAGCGCCCCGGTCCAGAACATCACCCGCCAGGCGGTGGCCTCGTCCAGGAAGTGGAAGACCAGGGTGTAGACGACGACGGCCAGGGCCCAGCCGGCCGCCCAGGCGCTCTGCACCGCCCCCAGGGTGCGACCCCGGTGGCGGGCGGAGGCGTACTCCGCGACCAGGATCGCGCCGACCGCCCACTCGCCGCCGAAGCCGAGCCCCTGCAGGGCCCGGAACACCAGCAGGGTCTCGTAGTTGGGGGCGAAGCCGCACAGCAGGGTGAACACCGCATAGGTGACCACGGTGACCACCAGCGCCCTGACCCGGCCGATCCGGTCGGCGAGGACACCGGCGAGCACCCCGCCGACCGCCGACACCACCAGCGTCACGGTGGTGAGCATTCCGGTCTGCCCGCTGCTCAGACCGAAGTAGGCGGCGATCGCCACCATGCTGAGCGGCAGGGTGAAGAAGTCGTAGGAGTCCAGGGCGTAGCCGCCGAACGCCCCGGCGAAGGCGCGCCGGCCGCGCGGGCCCAGCGCCCGCATCCACGCGAACGCGCCGTGTTCGCCGGGGTCCTCGCCACGGGTGGGACGGGATGTCTTCTGGGTCGTACTCATCTGCACCTCGCTCGGACAGGTGGGGGCGGCAGGAGCCGGATCGGAAGTGGTGCACATGCGCGGCCGTGGAAGTGCCGTATCGCCAACGTAGGGATCGTTCAACGATCCGACAAGGGGGTTGTAGGGGGTTGGCTACCTTCCGCCACGAGAAACTCCCTAGGATGGCGCCAGGGCTCCCGCCGACCGGTGCGGGAACGGGGCGGACCTGCCCCGGACGACCAGGGCGAAGAGCCGGGAGGCGCAGTGGGGACGACGATTCCCGAGGCCGGCGGGCTGTCGGAGGACCGGGCGCTGCTGGGCCGCACCAGCACGGCCGAGCGGGTCGCCGACATCCTGCGCTCGCGTATCGCCGACGGGTACTTCCCACCCGGCACCCGCCTCTCCGAGGACGGCATCGGCGGCGCGCTCGGGGTCTCCCGCAACACGCTGCGGGAAGCGTTCCGGCTGCTCACCCATGAGCGGCTGCTCGTCCACCAGCTCAACCGCGGCGTCTTCGTGCGGGTCCTCGCCGTCGGCGACGTCCTCGACATCTACCGCACCCGCCGGCTGGTCGAGTGCGCCGTGGTCCATGAGCTCGGCGAACCGCCCTACCCTCTGGACGGCCTGGACCGGGCGGTGGCCGGTGGCGAGCGGGACGCCGAGGGCGGTGACTGGAAGGCGGTGTCCACCGCCAACATCCACTTCCACCGGGAACTGGTCGCCCTGGCAGGCAGCGATCGCACCGACGAACTGATGCGCGGGGTGCTCGCCGAACTGCGGCTCGCCTTCCATGTGGTGGACGACCCGCGTGCCCTGCACGAGCCCTACCTCGTCCGCAACCGGGCCATCCTGGACGCCCTGCACGCCGGCGACCGGACCGCGGCGGAACGGCTGCTCGCCGACTACCTGGACGACTCGCGCGAACGGCTGGTCGCGGCCTACTCCCGTCATGTGGACGCCGCCGTTCCGGACGGTCGGACGGCTCCGTAGGGCCGGGTGCCGGACGGCGTCCGCGGCGCGGACCGCCGGGGCGGCGACCGGGGTGCGGGTGGGGCCATCTGCGCCGTTTCGACCGTTGTCAGTGCGAGGACCTAATCTGTGCACCGTGACTTCGCCTGCCTCGACGGAACCCGTTCCGCCCCAGCTCAGCGCGGGGCCGCGGCCCGCGCAGGGCCCGGCCGCCGACGAGGGGCTGGCGCGCCGGCTGCGCGCGCTCGCATGCACCGCCCCGCTGCACGACCTGGACGTCCGCAAGGCGAACCTGGCCGGTGAGTACGCGACCTACGCGATGGCCGAGGTCGCCCTCGCCGCCATCGACCTGGTCACCCTCAACATGGACTTCGACACCGGCGCCGACCACGAGCAGGTCGTCGCCCGGCTGCTGCCCCGGGTCGCCGCGCAGGCCCCGCGGCGACCCGCCGCCGAGCACGAGCGGGTGGCCCGCTGGGTGCTGGAGAACCTCATCAACGTCGGCAGCGTCGACCGCGGCTTCCGCGCCGTCTACGGCACCTTCGGCGCCGACGGCGCCTATATCCGCCGGGACTACGACTTCAAGCTCCTGGAGGAGGTCCCCGGCTACGGCGGCAGCGTCTATCTGCGCACCACCGACGAGGCGGTCAACGTCCTGGTCGGCGCTCTGGACACCGATGTGACCAGCGCTCAGATCGCCGCCGAGGTCAAGCTGGAGGTGCTGATCAGCCGCGGCCGGCTGGCCGACGCCCAGCTCGCCGCCGAGCAGGCGCGCTACCGCACGGTCCAGTACGCCGAGACCCTCCGCAAGACCCTGGAGGCCACCCGGCGCAACGTCCGCGCCGTGGACTGGCTCAGCGGCGTCCCCGACATGATCGACGAGGCGCTCGACCATGTCGCCGACCGCTACCGCCACGAGAACGCGATCCTCACCAACATCCGCAAGGCCCGCGACGAGGCGGACGACCAGGAGCACAAGCGGCGCGCCGCCGAGCTGGTCGACATCGTCAAGGACTGCATCCGCCGGCACACCCAGCTCCAGTCCCGGCTGCTGGAGGCCGGCCCGCTCTTCCGGGCCGAGCAGGACCGCCAGGCCTTCGCCCAGCCCGCCGCCCGTTCCGGGCTCGACCTCTACGGCCAGCTGCTCGCCCCGCTGCTGCCGCTGCCGGTGGAGCAGGCCACCCGGGCCACCGACGCCTTCTTCGCCCATGGCACCGGACTGCGCACCCCGGCGTCCGTGCGCGTCGGCGATCTCGTCGAGCTGCTGCTCACCCCGCCCGTCGAGCGGGAGCACCTGGGTGCGGAGATGCCCGAGCCCGACCTGATCGCCACCCCCGACGACAGCCGGTTCAGCGAGGAGCAGCTGGCCGCCGCCACCGAGCTGCTGACCCTGGAGTACGACGCCCCCCGGCGGCTCTCCGGCCTGCTCGCCGAGGCCCGCCGCCGCGCCCCCGGCACCGAACTGCCCTATCTGGTCGCCCTGCTGGCGGTGCACGCGGCCAGCCCGCCGGTCGGCACCGCCTACCGCCAGGGCGAGGAGCGGCTGCTGTTCGCCGTGGACGACGGCACTGAGCTGGACGACCCCGAGTTCGGCGGCGCCGACCTCATCTTGGGCACCGCCCTGCTGGACGCCGCCGGAATGGCCGCCGACCGGACGGACCCGGTATGACCACCACCCGGACCCGGGGCCGTACACCCGTCGCCCGCCCCGCCTCCGCCGCCCGGGCCGTCCCCGCCCGCCGCCCGGGTGCCCCCGACCCACGCGGGGCCGCCGCACCCGCCCCGGGCACGGGACCCGCCCCGGCCACGGCACCCGCCGCCCGCACCCACCGCGAGGGCCCCGCCTCGACACGTACCACCGCCTCGTCCCGTACGGCCGCCGGTGCTGCCCCGCCCGGTACGCCCGCCGTCGCCCGGCTCCGTACACCGGCCGCGGCCCCCTCATCCCGTACGTCCGACGCGGCCACCTCACCCCGTACACCCGCCACCCCGCCCCGTACACCGGCCGCCGCCGTACCCCAGCCCGTCCCCAGCAAGGAGCCCCAGCCGTGAGCGACCACCACGCCGAGCCCGCCGACGCGTGGAGCGAGCCCGAGGCCGTGGCGCAGCACGCCCCGGCCGCCGGGCAGGGCGGTGTCACCCCGGCCGACGCCGCCGATGCCGCGCGGCTGGTCTCCTTCGGGCTGCAGCCCAAGCTGCTGCCCGCCCGGGACGCCGAGTACGCCGATCTGCTCCGCCGCTACCGCGAGGAGCCCGCCTTCGCCCGCCTCGCCGACGCCGTCGCCACCGGCCTCGGGCTGATCGTCCTGGAGGTCTCCCCGCGCGCCGGGATGGCCGTCACCGCCTCCGAGGACTCCGTCTTCGCCGTCCGGATGGGCGACTACGCCCGCCGCGCCGCCAGCGACTCCGCCGACCGCTTCCTGCACGGCCTGGCCCATCTGGCCGTCGCCGCGATGGCCTTCCCCCGCCCGGAGGACTTGGCCGACGACGGCTATATCGGCCGCATCACGGTCAACGGGGTGGAGGCCTTCGTCCGGCAGGCCTGCCGCCGGCTGGAGGAGCGCGCCGAGGAGCAGGGGGAGAACACCGACCCGGCCACCGACGCCCCCGGTCTTGAGGCAGCCTGGCGGGTCTACCACCGCCGCAGCTCCACCGGCGCCACCAAGGACGCCCGCCGGCTCGCCGGTTCCACCACCGGCATCATCGGCAAGGCCGTCGCCTTCCTCACCGACTCCGGCTTCCTCCAGCGCACCGGGGACGAGGGCGGCGGCTCCTACCGCACCACCGCCCGCTACCAGCTCCAGGTCCGCGACATGGCCGGCAGCGCCGCCATGGCCGAACTGCTCGACCTGGGCGTCGTCCCGGTCGGCGACGGCACCGCCACCCTCCTCCCGCCCGAGGGCGACGACGCCGAGCTGGTCGCCGACGCCGGACTGCCCTTCCACGGCTGAGTCCGCCCGAGACCCGGCCCCCGCCCGCCGCCCCCCCCCACCGCGCAACCGCTGAACGACGACTGGAAGTCCGCCACATGTACGAGCTGTCCCGGGTACGCCTCTACTCCATCGGGCCCGCCGGTGCGCGTTACGCCGACACCGTGCTGGACCTGCGCGGAGTGGGCGCGCCCGTGCCCCACCCCGCCCCCACCCAGGCGGAGTTCTTCGAGGAGGAGCCGGTCGGGCCGCCGCGCCGCCCCGCCCCCGCGGGCGTGCTCTTCCTGGAGAACGGCGGCGGCAAGTCCGTACTGCTCAAGCTGATCTTCTCCGTCATGCTCCCCGGCCACCGCAACACCCTGGGCGGCGCCAGCTCCGGGGTGCTGCGCAAGTTCCTGCTCGCCGACGACTGCGGCCATGTCGCCCTGGAGTGGCAGCACACCCTCACCGGCGAGCTGGTCGTCGTCGGCAAGGCCAGCGAGTGGCGCGGCCGCCAGGTCTCCAACGACCCGCGCAAGTTCGCCGAGGCCTGGTACTCCTTCCGCCCCGGACCCGGCCTCGGACTGGACTCGCTGCCCGTCGCCGAGTCCACCGCCGTCCGCCCGCCCGTCGAGGGCGCCTCCGGCGCCCAGGGCCGCCGCCGCACCATGAAGGGCTTCCGCGACGCGCTCACCGAGGCCGGCAAGGCCTACCCGCATCTGGAGGTGTACTGGGAGGAGATCCACGACCGCTGGAACGAGCACCTCGGCGACCTCGGCCTCGACCCCGAACTCTTCCGCTACCAGCGTGAGATGAACGCCGACGAGGGCGAGGCCGCCGGCCTCTTCGCGGTCAAGAAGGACTCCGACTTCACCGACCTGCTGCTGCGCGCCGTCACCGACACCCGGGACACCGACGGCCTCGCCGACCTGGTCTCCGGCTTCGGCAACAAGCTCGGCCGCCGCGCCGAACTCACCGCCGAACGCGACTTCACCGCCGGCTCGGTCGACCTGCTGGGCCGGATCACCGAGGCCGCCGGCACCCGCGCCCGCGCCCGCGACATCCACGCCGGTGCCGAGCGCCGCACCCGCCGCCTCGCCCGCCGGCTCTCCCTGCGCGCCTCCGAGGAGCGCGCCCGCGCCGCCGAGCTGGCGAGGCAGGTCACCGCCGCCGCGCACACCGTCACCGAGGCCGAGCGGGCCCGCGCCGACGGCTCCCTGATCACCAGCGAGCTGGCCTACCGCCACGCCTCCCTGGCGCTGGCCGCCGCCGAGAAGAGCGCCGCCGCCCAGCGCCGCGAACTCATCGACGCCCGCACCCTGCACTCCGCCTGGCAGGCCGCCGAGGCCGTACTGCGGCACCGAGCCGCCGCCGACCGCTCCACCCGGGTCGCCGCCGCCATCCGCGAGGCCGAGCGGGACGCCGCCCCCGCCCTCGCCGCCCGCGCCAAGGCCGCCGCCGACCTGGTCCGCGCCCTGGCCGCCGCGGCCGAGGACGGCGAGCGCCACGCCGACGTGCAGGAGGAGCGCTCCGCCGCTCTCCAGGAGGCCGGTGAGACCGCGCACCGCGACGCCACCACGGCCGCCACCGAGGCCCAGCGCGCCCGCAGCGAGGCCGGGCACCTGCGCCAACGGCTCGCCGAGGTCGAGCAGGAGACCGCCGAGGCGGTACGGGCCGGCTGGCTGGACGACACCGCCCCCGACGCCGACCCGGCCCGCGCCGCGCTCGCCGCCAGCGACGCCGAGAAGACGGCCGTCGCCGCCTGGGACGCGGCCCGGGAGCGGGCCCGCACCGCTGCCGACCGAGCCCGCGAGGCCGGCGCCGCCGAGTCCCGCGCCGAGCTCACCGCCGCCCGCGCCGACGCCGCCGCCCAGGCCGCCGACCGCTCCTACCAGGCCGAACGGCGCGCCGCCGAGGCGATCGCCGCCGAACCGCGCCTCGCCGAGCTCCTCGGCCTCCCCGAGGACCGCCCGGCCCCCGGCGTCCCCGGCCAGCGCCGGGCCGACGGCGCCGAGCCCGAGGCCGCCGCCCCGCGTCCGGCGGGCGCGCTGACCGCCGAGGAGCTCGACCGGTACGCCGACGAGCTGCGAGAACTCCTCGACGAGGGCGTCACCTCCGCCGAGCGCAAACTGTTCGAGCTGCGCACCGCCGCCGCCGACGACTCCCGCATCCTCGGCGCCCTCGGCGACGGCGGACTGCTGCCGCCCGGCCCCGATGTGCTGGCCACCGTCGAGTTCCTGGGGGAGCACGGCATCCCGGCCCTGCCCGGCTGGCGCTACCTCGCCCAGTCCGTGGACCCGGCCGACCACGCCGCCGTGCTCTCGGCCCGCCCCGAGCTGGTCGACGGTGTGGTGATCACCGACCCCGTCTCCTACGCCCGGGCCCGCGAGGCCCTGGCCGGCGCCGCCCTGCTGCCCCGCTCCGCCGTCGCCGTCGGCACCGCCGCCGCCCTGCTCGCCCCGGTGCCCGGCCGGGAGGCCGCCACCGACGGCGATGTGTTCCTGGTGCCGCCCAACCCGGCCATGCACGACGAGAACGCCGCCGACGAGGAGCGCCAGGCGCTGCGCGACCGGGCCGCCGCCCGCGACGAGGAGATCCGCGCCCTCGCCGCCCGCCTCGCCGGAGACCGCTCACTGGCCGCCCGGATCGGCTCCTGGCGCGCCGACTGCCCGCCCGGGATGCTCGCCGAGCTGGCCGAAGGGGCGGCCGCCGCCCGGGAGGCCGCCGAAGTCGCCGAGGCCACCCTGGCCGAGGCCCGCGCGGTCCGCGCCGAGGCCGAGGAGGCCGCCGCCGACACCGCCCGGGTCCGCGACGAGCGCCAGGAGGCCGCCCAGCGGGCCCGCCGCACCGCCGACGCCCTCGCCGGGCTCGCCCACCGGCTGCGCGAGCGCTCCGGCTGGCAGGCCCGGCTGCGGGAACTGGCCGACGAGGCCGCCGAGTACGAGGCCAGGGCCGAGACCTGCCTGGAGCGGGCCCGCGCCGCCGACCAGGACCGCCGTGCCGCCCAGCGCGGAGCCGACGACGCCCACCGCACCGCCCGCGCCCTGCGGGCCGAGCGCGCCGAGATCGCCGGCGCCCCGGAGAACCTTCCCGAGGAGGACGGCGAGACCCCCCGCGTGCCGCTCGCCGCGCTCCGGGAGGCCTATCGCGCCGCCTCCCAGCTGTACGAGAAGGTGGGCGTCGGCGCCGACCTGCGCGCCGAACAGGCCCGCGCCGAGAGCGACGAGAGCGCCGCCCTCGCCGAGCTGGACCGGCTCACCAACAAGGTCCGCACCCGCGCCGCCCAGCTGCTTCAGAGCCCCGACGGCGCCGACGGCCCCTCCCGCCAGGCCGCCGCCGCCCGCGCCGAGGCCCTGGTCCAACTGCTGGAGTCCCGCACCTCCGAGGCCAGCGAGAAGCTCGGCCGGCTGCGCGGCGAGGCCGAACGGCTCGCCCCCGAGGACGGCGAGGCGCACACCGAGCTCCCCGAGGAGCTGCACCCCGCCGACGCCGAGCAGGCCCAGACCCTGCTGCGCACCGCCACCACCGAGCTGGCCGTCCGCACCGAGGCCCTGGAGACCGCCCGCACCACCCACGCCCGGCTGCTCCAGGGCCACCGGGCCTCCGAGGACGCCGCCGGCGGCTTCGACGAGACCGCCGCCCTCCTCCGCGACCAGCTGCGCGACCCCGCCGACGAGGACACCGAGGCGCCCGAGCCGCACCCCGGCACCCTGGAGGAGGCCCGGCAGTCCGCCGCCGAGGCCCGCCGCTCGCTGCGCGGCTGCGCCGCCGACCTGTCCGCCGCCGACGCCGCCGTACGCGAGGCCTGCGACATCCTCGTCCGGCACGCCAACTCCACCCGCTACGAGCAGGTCCGCACCCCCGCCCGCCAGCAGATCCGCGAACTGCCCGCCGCCGCGCTGCCCGAGCACGCCGCCCAGTGGGCCGAGGCCTTCGCCCCCCGGCTGCGGGTGCTCACCGACGAACTGGCCCAGCTGGAGCGCAACCGCGACTCCATCGTGGACCGGCTGCGCGGACTGGTGGAATCCGCCCTCGCCACCCTGCGCTCCGCCCAGCGCCTCTCCCGCCTCCCCGAGGGCCTGGGGGAGTGGTCCGGGCAGGAGTTCCTGCGGATCCGCTTCGACGAACCGGACCAGGCCACCCTGGTCGAACGGCTCGGCGAGGTCATCGACGAGGCCACCCGCGCCGCCGTGAAGAAGAACTCCGACCTGCGCCGGGACGGCATGTCCCTGCTGCTGCGCGGGGTGCAGGCCGCCCTCCAGCCCAAGGGCGTCGCGGTGGAGATCCTCAAGCCGGACGCGGTGCTGCGCGCCGAGCGGGTGCCGGTCGGGCAGATGGGCGACGTCTTCTCCGGCGGCCAGCTGCTCACCGCCGCCATCGCGCTGTACTGCACCATGGCCGCCCTGCGCAGCAACGACCGCGGCCGCGACAAGCACCGGCACGCCGGCACCCTCTTCCTGGACAACCCGATCGGCCGGGCCAACGCCACCTATCTGCTGGAGCTCCAGCGCGCGGTCTCCGACGCCCTCGGCGTCCAGCTGCTCTACACCACCGGGCTGTTCGACACCACGGCGCTGGCGGAGTTCCCGCTGGTCATCCGGTTGCGCAACGACGCCGACCTGCGGGCCGGGCTGAAGTACATCAGCGTCGAGGAGCACTTGCGGCCCGGACTGCCCCAGCAGCGGACCGAGGGGGAGCCGGCCGTGCACGGCGAGATCACCGCGACCCGGATGTTCCGCCGGTCCCCGCAGGAGCAGGCGTCCGTACCCGAGGAGTCCGGAACGACGGCATCGGTGGGCGGGCCGATGGACGCCCCGCGGCCGTAGCCGCGAGGCCGGGGCCCGGGCTTCAGGCCGCTCCCGGGCTTCAGGCCGCTCCCGGGCTTCAGGCCGCTCCCGGGCCTCAGGCCTGGGAGAGCCGGCCCCCGCCGGAGCCGCGGGCCCCTCGGGCGCGGTCCGTGTCCCGTACCCGGCCGCGTATGCGCTCCGCGTCCCGCGCCCCGGTGCGATCGGCCCGCCGGGCGTGGCGGCGCTCGCGGCGCAGCTCACGGGCGGTGCTGCTGGGCGCCGACACCACACCGTGGCGCTGGTTCCACACCTGGCGGGTGACCCACACGTCCAGCACCGCCCAGGTCGCCGCCACCGTGCTGGCGACACTGCTGAGCACCATCGGGAAGGCCAACCACGAGCCGGTGACCGAGAGGAAGAACGCCGCCGTCGCCTGCGCCAGCGTCAGCGCCGTGAAGAGGACCGCGCGGACGGCGGACGTTCGCACCGGGTCCGGCATTCGCCGCCGTCCCACGGGCTCCTCCACCCACAGTTCCTGCCGAGCCGTATCCATCGAACCGTCACTCCCCACCGCCGACCGTCTGAGAGGGTGGCTGCCCCTCTTGAGCCGTTTCACGCCCCGGATTTGAGTCGTTTCGCGCCCCGGCGCGCTCAACCAGCGCCTTGCAGTACCCCACAGGGAAGGACGTCCGAACGGCGGCGATGATTCCCGGCAACTCGGACGGAGCGGACCGCCGAGGCGCCGAAACGCTCACATCGCGCACCCTTCACCGGACAGTTCCAGCCAACCCGCACCTGTCCAAGAAGTGACGACCCGCCGGGTACGGGCTCGCCCGCCCGGACCCGTCAACTCGCCGAATACCAGGACAACTCGTGATCTTGTCCCGAGGCAACGTCCGAAAATCGTCCGGACATCTCTTCGGGATATCACCATCGCGGTAGTAGGCTCGCGCCGTTTGCTGCTGCTGCGTTGATGTCAACACCCGTACGGGTGACTCCTGATGGGTCGCCAGAACGACTGCACGGGTGCGAGTGGGGGAGGCCATGCGCTTTCGCGGGAAGTCGATCCGCAGGAAGATCGTGGCGTTGCTCCTCGTTCCCCTGGTATCGCTCACCGGCCTCTGGGCCTTCTCCACCATGCTGACCGCCCGCCAGGCCGACCAGCTGCTCGACGTCGGCCATGTCGTCGACAAGATCGGCTACCCGCTGGAGGCCACCGTCCGGGACATCCAGGACGAGCGCCGCCAGACCCTGGTCTATCTGGCCGATCCCCGTGGAGCCGAGGCGCTGCCCAAGCTCCGCGCCGAGCGCGCCGCCACCGATCGCGGCATCGCCCGTATCCGTACCAACGCCCGGGACGCCGGTGTCGCCGACACCCTGTACGGACGCCCGGCCCGCCGGCTGGACGCCCTGCTGACCGCCCTGGACGAGATCACCGCACTGCGCCGCAGCGTGGACAACCGGGCCGTCGGCCGGCTCCAGGCGCTGGAGTTCTACAACCGGCTCATCGACCCCTGCTACGGCTTCCTCGCCGGTCTGACCGCCCTGGAGGACGTCGAACTGGAGCAGCAGGCCCGCGGCCTGGTCGGCGCCATCCGCGCCCGGGAGGTCCTCGCCCGCGAGGACGCCCTGGTGGCCTCCTCCCTGCTCAGCGAGCGCACCACCGCCGCGGAGCTGCGTACCGTCTCCGACCTGGTCGCCCAGCGCAAGCTGCTGTACGACCTCAGCCTGGAACAGCTCCCCTCCTCCGAACGACGGGTGTTCCGCGCCTACTGGGGCGGGCCCGACACCGGACCGCTGCGGGAGGCCGAGGAGACCCTGCTGGGCGCCGGACCGGACAAGGCCCGGGCCACCCTCACCGCGGGACGCTGGCAGGAACTCGCCACCCCGGTCCTCGACCGGCTCGCCACCGAGAACACCGCGGCCGGCGAGCGCTACCGCGCGCGGGTCGAGCCCGTGGCCCGTAACGTCCTGGTCAAGGCCGGGATCGCCGGTGTCCTCGGCTTCGTCGCGCTGCTCGCCTCCCTGATCGTCTCGGTACGCGTCGGCCGCTCGCTCGTCCGCGACCTGCGGACCCTGCGCAAGGAGGCCCAGGAGGTCTCCGGAGTCCGGCTGCCCAGCGTGATGCGCCGGCTCGCCGCCGGTGAGCATGTGGACGTGGAGACCGAGGTCCCGCACCTCAGCTACGACCGCGACGAGATCGGCCAGGTCGGCCAGGCCCTCAACACCCTCCAGCGGGCCGCCGTCGAGGCCGCCGTCAAGCAGGCCGACATGCGCCGCGGGGTCTCCGAGGTCTTCGTCAACCTGGCCCGCCGCAACCAGGTGCTGCTGCACCGCCAGCTCACCCTGCTCGACGCCATGGAGCGGCGCACCGAGGACACCGCCGAACTGGCCGACCTGTTCCGCATCGACCACCTCACCACCCGGATGCGCCGCCACGCCGAGGGCCTGGTGATCCTCTCCGGCTCGGCCACCTCACGCCAGTGGCGCAAGCCGGTCCAGCTGATGGACGTGGTCCGGGCCGCGGTTGCCGAGGTCGAGGACTACGAGCGCATCGAGGTACGCCGGCTGCCCCGGATCGGCGTCGGCGGCCCCGCCGTCGCCGACCTGACCCACCTCCTGGCCGAACTGCTGGAGAACGCCACGGTGTTCTCCCCACCGCACACCGGCGTCCAGGTGCACGGCGAACGCGTGGCCAACGGCTTCACCCTGGAGATCCACGACCGGGGCCTCGGGATGCAGCCCGAGGCGATGCTCGACGCCAACCTCCGCCTCGCCGAGACCCCCGAGTTCGAGCTCTCCGACACCGACCGGCTCGGCCTCTTCGTCGTCAGCCGCCTCGCCCAGCGCCAGAACGTCCGGGTGTCGCTCCAGCCCTCCCCGTACGGGGGGATGACCGCGATCGTCTTCCTGCCCGCCGCCCTGCTCACCGACGCGCCCGACACCGAGGGCACCGGCTTCCGGCTGGACCGCACCGGCTCCCGCCGTACGGAGGCCGACGACCGGCTCACCGCCCCCGACCCGTCGGCCGTCGGCCGGACCGCCGAGCGGGCCGGGGCCGGAGCCCGCCCGGGTCGTGGCGAGTTCCGGGCGGCCAACGGCGACCTCCTGCCCCGCCGCACCGCGCTCTCCCAGCTCCCCTCCGGCCGCACCGGGCATCACGCGCCGCCGGTCCTGGACGGCCCCGTCGAACTCGACGCCCCGGTCGGCTCCCTCGGTCCCGACGACCGTCCCGAGCCCCCGCACGGCCCCGCCGGCCACTCCCAGCCCCCGCGCGGCTCCACCGGCCTGTCCGGAACCGAACCCTTCGGTAAGGGCCGGCCGACCCCCGACAGCCGGGTCGAGGGCCCGTCCCCCCGGTACCGCGCGGGCGGCCCCGGCGACGGTCCCGCCGCCCGTGCCCGCACCGAGGCCGGCACCCCGCCCGAGTCCCCGTACCGCGGCCGGCCCCAGCTGCGCCCCGTACCCGGCCGACCGACCGGGGACGACGACCAGCATCAGCAGGCGGCCGACGAGCACCCCGCGCCGCTTACGGCCGACCCGGACGCGCTGCCGCCCCGGATCGCGCCCGTGCTGGTCGCGGACCACGGCCGCCGGCTCGACGCGCACGGCCGCGGCCGCCCCGCCCCGGCCCCCGGCCCGGACCACTCCGCCGCCACTCCGTACGGTGCGGACCCCGGCGAGCCCGCCCGCCAGGGGTACGGCGAGGACGCCGCCGATCCGCACCCGTGGCCCCACCACCGGGACGCGGACGCCCCCGGCCCGGCCGCGCCCCCGGCACCCCGCGAGCAGCCACCGGGCGAGCCGAGCCCGACCGAGGACGGCGCCTTCCTCGCCGGACTGCCCCGCCGGGTACGCCAGGCCAACCTGGCCCCCCAGCTCCGCCAGACCCCGGCGGCCGGCGCACGGCCCACCGCGAGCGGACCGGCTCCCGGCGCAGACGACGACTTCGAACGGGACGCCGAGGAGGTCCGCAGCCGGATGGCCGCCATGCAGCGCGGCTGGCAGCGCGGCCGACGGCAGCACGCCGCCGATCCGGCGGACCCGGCCGACCCCGCCCGTACCGGAGCCACCGGCCCCGACGGGACCGCACCGGGAACACCAGCACCAGGAAACACATCGGAGGGGAACGGTCGATGACCGCACCGCACGCAGCAGCGAACTCAGCCGGCTCGACCGGGGAGCTCAACTGGCTCCTGGACGAGCTGGTCGACCGGGTCTCCTCCATCCGCAAGGCCCTGGTGCTCTCCAGCGACGGCCTGCCGACCGGGGCCTCCAAGGACCTCTCGCGCGAGGACGGGGAGCACATGGCGGCCGTCGCCTCCGGCTTCCACAGCCTCGCCAAGGGCGTGGGCCGCCACTTCGACGCGGGGCGCGTCCGGCAGACCGTGGTGGAACTGGAGGAGGCCTTCCTCTTCGTCACCGCCGCCGGCGACGGCAGCTGCCTCGCCGTGCTGGCGGACGCCGACTCGGACGTCGGGCTGGTGGCGTACGAGATGACGCTCATGGTCAAGCGGGTGGGCGTCCACCTGGCGACGGCACCGCGGGCCGGTCAGCACGCCGGAGGGTGAGTGGGGATGTCATGAGCGACTCCAGCGGGGCGGCGCCCCACGACGGCACGCCGCCATCCGGCATCCACGACGAACGGCCGGCGGTCGGCGACCCCGCCGAGGCCCGGGAAGCGGACGGCCCCACCGCCGCCGGCGCCCCCTGGGCGGCACCTGCCCCCGGCGAGCCCTGGACGGCCGGCTCCCCCGACCACCCCGTCCGCCCGGGGTCCGACCGGTCGGCCGGTGCGTCAGCCGGTGTCTCGGCCGGTGTGTCGGCCGCCTCCTGGCCCGGCCCCGCACCCGGCGGGCCGCCCACCGGGGACGGCAGCCCGGGACCGTGGTCCAGGGAGGGCACGCCCAGCCCCTGGACCGCTCAGGGGTACGGGACCTCCCGCGAACGCATCGCGGACGGACACGGCGTCGGACACAGCGCCGGACAGGGACCCGGATTCGGCACCGCCGGGCAGGCCGGGGGAGACGGGGCAGGCCCGGACGACCCGACCGAGCCCGGCCACGGCGACCGGCGGCCACGGCACCCCTCCCACTGGTTCGACGCCGACGCGGGGCCCGTGGTCCGCCCGTACGCCATGACCCGCGGCCGCACCAGCACCGCCACCCGCCACCGGCTCGACCTGATCGCCATCGTCGTCCCCGAGCCCGCCGCCGACGACCCCGGCCGCGACCAGACCCTGTCACCGGAACATGTGGAGATCGTCGAACGCTGCGCCGAACTGCCGCAGTCCATCGCCGAACTGGCCGCCGGACTCGACCTCCCCGTCGGGGTGGTCCGGGTGCTCATCGGCGACCTCGTCGAAGAGGCGCTCGTCCATGTGACCCGTCCCGTCCCGCCGGCCGAGCTGCCGGACGTGAGCATTCTTCAAGAGGTGATCAATGGCCTTCGGGCGCTCTAAGACGGCCACCGCCGGCCCGCGCAGGCCGCCGGTCGAGCCGGTGACGCTCAAGATCCTCGTCGCCGGCGGCTTCGGGGTGGGTAAGACCACCCTGGTCGGAGCCGTCAGCGAGATCCGTCCGCTGCGCACCGAGGAGACGCTCAGCGAGGCGGGGCGGCCGGTGGACGACATCAGCGGGGTGGAGTCCAAGACCACCACCACCGTGGCGATGGACTTCGGCCGGATCACCCTCCGCGAGGACCTGGTGCTCTATCTGTTCGGCACCCCGGGCCAGGACCGCTTCTGGTTCCTCTGGGACGAGCTGGCGCAGGGCGCCCTGGGCGCCGTCGTGCTGGCCGACACCCGCCGGCTGGAGGACAGCTTCGCCGCCATCGACTACTTCGAGCGGCGCGGGATCCCCTTCGCGGTGGCGGTCAACTGCTTCGAAGGCTCGGCCCGCTACCCGGCCGGTACGGTACGGACCGCGCTCGACCTGGACCCCGAGGTCCCGCTGCTGCTGTGCGACGCGCGGCTGCGCGACTCGGTCAAGGAGGTGCTGGCGACCGTGGTCGAGCACGCCCTGACCCTCGCCACTCCGCCCGCCACCGCCGACCGCGCCTCGGCCGCCACCTGAAGCGGCCCCCCGCGCCGAAGGGTGCCGGGGGCCGCCGGGAGCTACTCCACCCGCGGGCTGAATACCCGGAACCTGTTGCCCTCGGGGTCGTGGAAGACCACCCAGTGCAGTCCGTCCTGCTCGTGGTCGCTGATCCGCCGGGCGCCCAGCGCCTCCATCCGGTCGGCCTGGGCCGCCCACTGCTCACCGCCGCCTAGGTCCAGCATCAGCCGGTTCTCCCCGGCGGGCAGATCCCCCTCGGGCCGGTGGAACATCCAGGTCACCCCGCCGCCCTCGAAGTCGACGGTCGCGAAGGCCGCGGTGGCCCCCTCGTCCACCCGGCTGCCGAGCACCGACGCCCAGAACGCGGCGAGCCGGGCGGCATCCGCGCAGTCGAACGAGTACATACCGATCGGCATACGCTCCGGAACGGCCATGGGTCTCTCCTCCTCGGGGTCGCTGGTCATCCCCTTCCTCCCCAGGACAGACCGGCCGCTCCGCCGAAACTCATCGCTGTCCGCCGGGTGCCCGAGCACCCGGCGCCGCTACTCCGGCTCCGGTCAGCCGTTCTCCGCCAGCCACTTGGCCGCCGTCTCGGCCAGCTCGCCGTCCCGCCCCGCCAGCATCATCCGGATCATCCGCGCGTCACCCCGCAGCGACCAGGCCGGATGCCCGAAGGTGGCCGAGTTGTTGCCCTCGATCAGGAAGTGCGCCGGCCAGGCCGTGCCGTACCCGATCAGCGGCAGCGCCGCCAGATACCGGGGCCGTCCGCGCGCCAGCCCGTAGGCGCTGACCGCCAGACCCGTCAGCGTCCCGGTCAGATGCACCCACCGCGTCGCGGCGCGGGAGTGCATCGCCACGTAGTACGGCCAGAACTCCTCGTACGAGGCGAACGTCCGCGGCTCATCCTTCAGATGCTGTGCCTCCATGCGGTCGACCGTAGCCGCTCACCGCCTCCGCAGGGAGCGCTCGGACACCGGGAAGTCGAAGACGGTCCCCGGGTAGGGCTCCGGCGCGAAGGTGAAGTGCCACCACTCCTGAGGCAGGTTGACGAACCCCTGCGCCTCCAGCGCCTCCAGCAGCAGCCGGCGGTGGGCCCGCTGCACCGGGCCGATGTACGGATCGGCCGTCCGGGACAGCGGGTCGAAGCAGTCGAAGGCGGTGCCCATGTCCACCGAACCGTCCGGCGCCCGCTCCCCGACCGGCGCATGGCAGGGCGCCGCCGGCGTGCCCGGCGCCGGCGGCCGGGGTCGAGCGGCGGGCAGCCGTACCAGGGTCACATCCACCGTGGAACCGCGGCTGTGCCCGGACCGCTCCGCGATGTACCCGTCCGCGAACAACCGGGACTTCGCCACCCGGGGGTAGAACTCGCCCTTGGTCCGCTGGTCCGCCAGGTCCCTCGCCCAGCGGACGAAGTGGTCCACGGCCCGCTGCGGCCGGTAGCAGTCGTACACCTTCAGCGAGTAGCCCGCCCGCAGCAGCGTCCGCTGCGCCCTGCGCAGCGCCTGCGCGGCGGGCCGGGTCAGCAGGCAGACCGGCCGCCGGTAGCCGTCCACCGGAGCGCCCACGAAGGAATGCGAGCCCGCGTACCGGATGTCCTGCCGGACCGTCGGATCCACCGCCCGCAGCGCCGTGAACCCATCCGGCGCCACCTCCGCCCGCTGTCCGATCCCTGTACGCGGCCCGGCCCCGGCCCCCGTACCGGATGCGGCCCCCGTCCCGAAGGCGCCCGTCGGCGCGAGCACCGACACCGCCAGCACCGCGGCACCCGTCACCAGCCCGCGCCGGCCGCTCCACCTCCGTCCCACACCCCACCACCTCTCCCTGATCTCCCTGAGCGCTACGGTCCGCGAGCGATACAGTCCGGCGGATGACGGACACCGCGGCGCAGCCACCCACCACCCACCCCGCCTCCCCTAGCGCCGAGGCGGGCGCCAAGGACTCGCACTGCTCCCACTGCGGCGCACCCTACGCACCCGGCGCCGGCTGGCCCCGGATCTGCCCCCGCTGTGGCGCGGCCGCCTACCGCAACCCGCTGCCGGTCGCCATCGCCCTGCTTCCGGCCACCGGACCGGACGGCACCGGACTGGTGGTCATCACCCGGACCATCGAACCGGCCCTCGGCGGCATCGCCCTGCCCGGCGGCTTCATCGACCAGGCGGAGGACTGGCGGGACGCGGTCGTACGGGAACTGTGGGAGGAGACCGGTATCGAGGCCGACGCGGGGGAGGTGCGCCTCGCCGACGCCCTGAGCTCCCCCGGCGGCCATCTGCTGGTCTTCGGTTTGCTCCCCGAGCGCCCGGCCGCCGCGCTGCCGCCCTCCGCGCCCACCGACGAGACCACCGGCCACCACCTCCTGTACACACCCGCCGAACTCGCCTTCCCCCTGCACACCGAGGCGGTGGCCCGCTACTTCGCCGGCCGGTACGCCACGCCCTGACCGCTCTCGGCGCGGACCCGAGCGCGGGCCGTCAGCCCAGGTCGGTGCCCGGGTCGATCGCCCAGTGGTTGCTCCGCAGCTTCCGGTCCCGGAAGTCCACCTCGACCTCACCGAGCAGACGGAAGCCGACGGACCGGCATATCCCGTTCGACGCCCCGTTGTCCGTAGCGGGGAACGCGTGCACCACCCCCCAGCGGCCGTCCTTGTGCGCCCGCTCCAGCAGCGCCCGCACGGCCCGCTTCGCCACACCCCGCCCCTGGTACTCCGGCAGGACCATCCACCCCGCCTCGGAGAGCGGGCCCTCCTCCCCTTCCTCGTGCGACCAGATGGTCACCTGCCCCGCCACCACCTCCGGCACCGCCGGGTCCGGGACGATCATCTTGATCCACGACCGGTCCGCCGCCGCCTCCCGGGCGTCCTGCCGGACCTTCTCCGCCATTTCCCCGGCCGGCAGCGGCCCGCCCAGGCCCGCCATCATCACCGGATCGCAGCGCATCCGGACGTAGGCGTCGACATCGCCCGGCACCACATCACGCAGCAGCACAGGCCACCCCCCTCTCACACACCACCAGGACGCTCCCCATCATGCAGCGCACCACTGACAGTCCCGGTCGGCCCGGGCCCCACCGGCCCGCCCGCCACCCGCCGGCGGCCCTGGTGCGGGGGACGATCACATGGCATCGTCCCAGTCAGCCGCGTCCCGCACCCACCCCCGCGACGGCGCGCGCCCCACCCGTACAGCCCCAGCACCACCGGGACGACACCGCACACCGCGTACCGCGGGGACCGGCACCGCACGGACCGCCGACGCCGTACGCATGGCCAGGGAGCAGCCGCATGACCACTGAGCACGCCCAGCCCGAGCCGCTCTGGCAGCCGGACCAGGAGCGGATCGACGCCGCCGCGGTCACCCGGTTCCAGGACTGGGCGGCCGCCCGCCACGGCGCTCCGGCCGAGGGCGGCTACCCCGCGCTGCACCGCTGGTCGGTCGAGCACCTGGACACCTTCTGGCAGGCACTCGCCGACTGGGCCGGCATCCGCTTCAGCACGCCCCCCGAGCGCGTCCTCGGCGACCGGACCATGCCCGGCGCCCAGTGGTTCCCCGGCGCCACCCTCAACTACGCCGAGCACGCCCTGCGCCACGCCGCCGAGCGTCCCGACGCGCCCGCCCTCCTCTATGTGGACGAGACCCATGAGGTGACGCCCATCGCCTGGGCCGAGCTGCGCCGCCAGGTGGGGTCGCTCGCGGCGCAGCTGCGCGCCCTCGGCGTACGCCCCGGCGACCGGATCAGCGGCTATCTGCCCAACATCCCGGAGGCCGCCACCGCGCTGCTGGCCACCGCCGCCGTCGGCGCCGTCTGGACCTCCTGCGCCCCCGACTTCGGCGCCCGCAGCGTCCTGGACCGCTTCCAGCAGGTCGAACCCGTGGTGCTGTTCACCGTGGACGGCTACCGCTACGGCGGCAAGGAGCACGACCGCCGCGACACCGTGGCCGAACTCCGCCGCGAACTGCCCACCTTGCGCGCCGTCGTCCACATCCCGCTGCTCGGCACCCCCACCCCCGAGGGCGCCCTCGACTGGTCCGCCCTGACCGCCGGCGACGACGAACCGGTCTTCGAGCAGGTCCCCTTCGACCACCCCCTGTGGGTCCTCTACTCCTCCGGCACCACCGGGCTGCCCAAGGCGATCGTCCAGTCCCAGGGCGGCATCCTGCTGGAACACGTCAAGCAGCTCGCCCTGCACTGCGACCTCGGCCCGGAGGACCGCTTCTTCTGGTACACCTCCACCGGCTGGATGATGTGGAACTTCCTCGTCTCCGGCCTGCTCACCGGCACCACCGTGGTCCTCTACGACGGCAGCCCCGGCTACCCCGACACCGGCGCCCAATGGCGGGTCGCCGAACTGACCGGCGCCACCCTGTACGGCACCTCCGCCGCGTACGTCATGGCCTGCCGCAAGGCCGGAGTGCACCCCTCCCGCGACTTCGACCTCTCCCGCATCGCCTGCGTCGCCACCACCGGCTCACCCCTGCCGCCCGACGGCTTCCAGTGGCTCCACGACGAGGTCGCCGACGACCTGTGGATCGCCTCCGTCAGCGGCGGCACCGATGTGTGCAGCTGCTTCGCCGGAGCCGTCCCCACCCTCCCCGTGCACATCGGCGAACTCCAGGCCGCCTGCCTGGGCACCGACCTCCAGGCCTGGGACCCCGAGGGCAAGTCCGTCACCGGCGAGGTCGGCGAACTCGTCGTCACCAACCCCATGCCCTCCATGCCGATCCGGTTCTGGAACGACCCCGACGGCAGCCGCTACCGCGACAGCTACTTCGACATGTACCCCGGCGTCTGGCGGCACGGCGACTGGATCACCATCACCGACCGCGGCTCCGTCGTCATCCACGGCCGCTCCGACTCCACCCTCAACCGCCAGGGCGTCCGCATGGGCAGCGCCGACATCTACGAGGCCGTCGAACGGCTCCCGGAGATCCGCGAGTCCCTGGTCATCGGCCTGGAGGAGCCCGGCGGCGGCTACTGGATGCCGCTCTTCGTCCACCTCGCCGAAGGCGCCACCCTCGACGACGAACTGATCGGCCGCATCAAGCAGACCATCCGCACCGAACTCTCCCCGCGCCACGTCCCGGACGAGATCATCGCGGTGCCCGGCGTCCCGCACACCCTCACCGGCAAGCGCATCGAGGTCCCGGTCAAGCGCCTCCTCCAGGGAACCGACCTCGCCAAGGCCGTCAACCCCGGCTCCGTCGACAACCTCGACCTGCTCCGCTTCTACGAGGAGCTGGCCCGCGAGCGCGCCCAGCGCACCGCCTGACCTCCGCCGCCCCACCCGCGCCGGCTCCCCGACACCCCCGGGAAGCCGGCGCGGCCGTCCCCACCTCCGTACGCCCGGCGATCGTTGTCAGACCCTCCGGCTACTCTCCGTAATCAGAGTGGAACAAGGGGGAACCATGGCACACACCGACCGCACCGACCGCACCACCATCGCCCAGCGCAAGGCGCTCCACCGCGAGGTCTCGACCGCCGTCGGCCTCCTCGCCGACCCCGCTGACTTCGACGCGATGCGCCGCTACCGCACCTTCGTCTTCCGAGACCACCAGAGCTACCTACGGCAGATCGAGTGCCTGCTCCAGCACCTCGCCGCCCGGGGCGGGCACACCACCGTCGCCCTCTTCGACCCCGAGGACTACGCCGACTACTGCGCACGCGCCGGACTCGACCCCGACACCGCCGCCGGCCGCAGCCGCTACACCGCACAACTCGCCGCCACCGGACCGCACATCCCCTACACCGGCCAGCCCATGGACCGGCTCGTCCCCCTCCTGGTCGACACCGCCGTCCGCCGCGCCACCTGGGAGTACGCCACCACCCTGCTCACCGGCCTCGGCACCTGTGCCGACTGCGGCCAGGACATCGGAGACGCCGCCTTCGACCAGGCCGGCCGACTCCTGGGACTCCTCCTCGACGGGGCGGGCCCGGGCGTCCACCACCTCGTCTGCAGCGTCCCCGCCGACGAACAACTCCTCGCCGCCCTGCACACCGAACACCCGCCGGCCGGCCCACCCGGCTACGACACCGCCGAAGGCGCCCGCTTCACCGCCGTCCTCGCCGTCGGCATCGCCCTGGAGATCACCGGCGGGGTCGTCCTGCGTACCAGCACCCCGGAGCAACCCGACCGCGTCCACGGCTGGCGGCTCGACCGCGGAACGCTCCACCCCCTCACCGCCGCCGAGGTGTTCAACGCCTACTGCACCGACGCCGACACCGGCGAACCCATCCCACCCGAGTCACACGTCGACTACCGGCCCGGCTTCCCGGTGGCCCCTGACGACCCCTGGCCCGCCCACCCCTGACCCACCCGGCCCCGCTTCCCCGGCGCAGCACGGCCGAGGGGCCCTCCCGCACCCGCGGAAGAGCCCCTCATCACCCTCATACCGATCCGCTGCCGACTACTACTCGCCGGAGAGCACCGCCTGCGCGGCCAGCCGCGCCTCCTCGGCGGAGTCCGCGGCCCGCGCCGCCGCGGCGGCCCGCTCGCACTGGGCCAGCGTGTGCTTCGCCAGCGCCGCCCGCACATAAGGAATCGACGCCGCACCCATCGACAGGGAGGTGACACCCAGACCCGTCAGCACACACGCCAGCAGTGGATCGGACGCGGCCTCACCGCACACCCCGCAGCTCTTGCCCTCGGCCCGGGCCGCCTCCGCGGACAGCGCGACCAGGTCCAGCAGCGCGGGCTGCCACGGGTCCTGCAACCGGGACACCGCACCGACCTGCCGGTCCGCCGCGAAGGTGTACTGCGCCAGGTCGTTGGTGCCCAGCGACAGGAACTCCACCTCCTGGAGGATCGACCGCGCCCGCAGCGCCGCCGACGGGATCTCCACCATCGCACCGAACTTCGCCATCAGACCCGCCTCCCGGCAGGCCTCCGCGAACGCCCGAGCGTCCGTACGGTCCGCCACCATCGGGGCCATGACCTCCAGATACACCGGAAGCCCCTCCGCCGCCTTGGACAGCGCCGTCAGCTGGGTCCGCAGCACCTCCGGGTGGTCCAGCAGCGAGCGCAGACCCCGCACGCCCAGCGCCGGGTTCGGCTCGTCCGCCGGCGTCAGGAAGTCCAGCGGCTTGTCCGCGCCGGCGTCCAGCACCCGCACCACCACCCGGCTCTCCGGGAAGGCCTCCAGCACCGCGCGGTACGCCTCGATCTGCTTGGCCTCCGACGGGGCCTGAGAGGAGTCGTCCAGGAACAGGAACTCGGTGCGGAACAGCCCCACACCCTCGGCGCCCGCCTCCACCGCGGCGGCGACATCCGCCGGGCCGCCCACGTTCGCGAGCAGCGGCACCTTGTGCCCGTCCGAGGTCGCCCCTGGCCCGGTCGTCGCCGTCAGCGCGGCCTTGCGCTCGGCCGCCGACTGCTCCAGGGCCGCCCGGCGCTGCTCGCCCGGCTCCACGAAGACCTCACCCGTGCTGCCGTCCACCGCGACCACGGTGCCCTCGGCCAGCTCGCCGGCGCCCGGCAGCGCCACCACGGCCGGCACCCCGAGCGCCCGCGCCAGGATGGCGCTGTGGCTGGTCGGGCCGCCCTCCTCGGTCACGAACCCGAGCACCAGCGCCGGGTCCAGCAGAGCGGTGTCCGCCGGCGCCAGGTCACGGGCGATCAGTACATAGGGCTCGTCGCTGTCCGGCACACCCGGCATCGGCACACCCAGCAGCCGCGCCACGATCCGGTTGCGCACATCGTCCAGGTCGGCGACCCGGCCGGCCAGGTACTCGCCCGCCCCGGCCAGCAGCGCCCGGTACGCGGCGAAGGCGTCGTACACCCCGCGCTCCGCCGTACTCCCGACCGCGATACGGCGCTCCACATCGGCCATCAGCTCGGGATCCTGCGCCATCATGGCCTGCGCTTCGAGCACATGCTGCGCCTCGCCGCCGGCCAGGTTGCCGCGCGCGATCAGATCGGCCGCCACCGCCTCCACGGCCTGGCGGGCGCGCCCCTGCTCGCGCTCGGCCTCTCCGGCCGCGATCTGCTTGGCGGGCGGCTCCAGGACCGCCGTGCCCATGTGCCGCACCTCGCCGATCGCCACACCGTGGCTCACACCGACGCCTCGAAGCGTTGTCTCCATTACACCTGTCTCCGATTCAACGGCGGCCCCGGCCGCCCCGCTGTGTCCTGTCACGCCCGTGGCGTCCCGTCGTCACGCCGCCGGCCCCTTACTCCTCCCAGGAGCGGCGGGGGAGGGGTCACTGCCAGACGAAGAGGGTGTCGCCGGTCCCGACGTCGCCCTTCTCGACCACATCGCCGAGCGAGTCGACCGTCGCCTCCAGCGCCACCACGGGGCAGATGGCGGACTTGCCGGCCTCCTCGACCGCGGCCGGGTTCCACCGCACGATCGCCTGGCCGCGCGTCACGGTGTCGCCCTTGCTCACCAGGAGCTCGAAGCCCTCGCCGTTGAGCTGCACGGTGTCGATACCGAGGTGGGTGAGGACGCCGTGCCCCTCGTCGTCCACCACGACAAAGGCGTGCGGGTGGAGGGAGACGACGACACCGTCCACCGGAGCCACGGCCTCCGAGGGCTCGCGCACGGGGTCGATCGCGGTGCCCGGTCCGACCATGGCCCCGGAGAAGACCGGGTCGGGTACGGCGGCGAGTCCGATGGCGTTGCCTGCGAGCGGCGACGTCACGGTGGTCATGGGGGCCTCCCAGGGGGTGGAGATTCGGTCGGCGCCGCCATTGCCTGTCCCGGCGGCGTACTGCTGTGAAGCGTATGTCATGGGTAGTCCCGGTTCCGCCTGAAAGATCCGAGTTGGCGGGGCCTAGGGACCACCGGAAACGATTTGCCTCAACTACCGGCTGCCGGTACTGTCGTACCCCTGCTTGGGCACGCCACGGGTACGTGACGGAGTCGGCAGCGCCTGTTGAGCCAGAACTCTAACTGGTCTACACCACTGGTCTACACCTCCGGGGGCATCCGTGTGCCCGGGCGTCGATCGGATGGGGTGGTCATCGGGAAGACAAAAGGCTGATATGGTTTGAACCGCCGCAAGGGAAAAGCGCGAAAAGCGCCGGAACTGAAATCGGCAGCCCGCTCCAGCGGGGCAGAAACGGAAAACGGATCTGCTAAGCTGGAGACAAGAAAGACCGAAGGGAAGCGCCCGGAGGAAAGCCCGAGAGGGTGAGTACAAAGGAAGCGTCCGTTCCTTGAGAACTCAACAGCGTGCCAAAAGTCAACGCCAGATATGTTGATACCCCGTCCACAGGCCATCATCGGTCTGGGGATGAGGTTCCTTTGAAACACAGATACACACACAGCGAGGACGCTGTGAACAGGCACTCGGGACTATTCCTCCCGGCCTGTTCCACTCTTCACGTGATGTGTTGCACCGGATTACCGGTAAACATTCACGGAGAGTTTGATCCTGGCTCAGGACGAACGCTGGCGGCGTGCTTAACACATGCAAGTCGAACGATGAACCCGCTTCGGTGGGGGATTA
>NZ_JBEYXH010000017.1:122693-147163 GCF_040644755.1 Streptomyces sp. NPDC046887 | reverse complement strand
CGCTGCTGCTGCACACCTGGGGCGAGGAGGTCACCCTGCTGCCCGAGCTGGTCGAAGCCCGTCCGGGGCTGCGGGTGATCCTCGGTCACGCGGGCGGGGACGCCTGGCGGGAGGCGGCCCGGGCGGCGGCCGGCTGCGACCGGCTGTATCTGGAGCACTGCCGCACCGCGACCGACGCGGGCCGGATCGCGTACGCCCGGGAGACCGGTGTCCCGGTGGAGCGGATCCTCTTCGGGACCGACGCCACCCTCATCGACCCGTGCGTCTCGCTGGGCGTCATCCGGGACGCCGGGTTCACCGCCGAGGAGCGGGAGCGGGTGCTGTGGCGCAACGCCGCCGAGCTCTTCGCCCTGCCGCAGCCCCAGCCCCAGCCCCAGTCACAGCCGCAGCCCCAGCCCCAGTCACAGCCGCGGCCACTGCCGCTGTCCGGCCACCCCACCCCGTAGCCCGCAGGCCGCCCCGCAACACACAGGCCCGCCCCGCAACCCACAGGAGAGGGACGACACATGGAACGCAGGCGACTGCTCAACGCCGGCGCCGGGCTGGGCCTGGCGGCCGTGGCGGCCACCACCCCGGCGGCCAGGGCGGCGGAACCACCGGCGCCCCGAGGGGCCGGCGGCCCCGCCCCCGCCTCCTCCGCGACGGGAGGGGCCGCCGCGCACGCCTGCACCGGAGCACCCGTGACCACCTACGGCACCGCCTCCCTCACCGCCGCCATCGTCGGGGTCACCGTGCTCGGCAACCACGCCTATGTGGTGGCCCGGGGCCAGAGCCCCACCCTGGTCGGCGAGATCGACCTGACCACCCGCACGCTGACGCGGACCTTCCGGCTGGACCGGGGCGATGGCGGCTGGGCGGCCACGGTCTCCGGCGGCCAGGTGTATGTGGGCACCTACCCCTACCCGGACATCCACCGCGTCGACCCGGCCACCGGCACCACCACCCGGATCGCCACCGTCGGCCCGGCCGGGGGCTTCGTCTGGTGCCTGACCACCGCCCCCGACGGCACCGTCTACGCCGGCACCAGCCCGCGCGGCGAGGTCTGGGAGTACAAGCCGGACACCGGCAGACTCCGCAACCTGGGACCGGCGTTCGCGGGTGAGGGCTATGTCCGGGCCATCGCCGCCGACGAGAAGTACGTGTACGCGGGCACCCTGCCGCAGGGCTACCTCATCGCCTACGACCGGGTCACCGGCGCCAAGCGCAACCTCACCCCCGAACCGTACGGCGGTGCCGCCGCCCTGACCGCCCACGGCGGCCGGGTCTACGGCCTGTTCGGCCGCTCCCTCCTCGACCTGGACCCCGAGGACGGGACGGCCAAGGTACTGACCATCCCGGCCGGTGAGCGGATCGCCGACGCCCTCGCGGTCACCGCCGACTCCACCGTCTATATCGTCGGCCGCCCCACCGGCACGGTCTACCGCCGCGACGGCGACACCTTCACCACCGTCGCCGCCCCCGCCACCGGCGACGAGCACCGGGCGCTGATCCCGCTCTCCGGCACCACCATGCTGGGCGCGGCGGGCAGCGGACGGCTCTGGTGGCTGGACCGGAGCACCGGCGCCGCCCAGGTGGTCGAGCTCATCGACATCGGGCTCTCCGGACCCGACCCGGTGCAGTCCATCGCCTTCCAGCAGGGCGGCACCGTGCACGTGGGCGGCCACTACTCGCTCACCACCCACCACCCCGCCCGCGGCACCTCCAACCGCATCCGCATCCCCGGCGAACCCAAGCAGCTCCGGGTGATCGGCGGCCGGGTGTACGCGGCGATGTACCCGAGCACCGAACTGCTGGAGATCGACGCGGGCCGCGAGCGGGTCCGCTCGCTCGGCTTCATCGACAACGGCCAGCAGCGCCCCACCGACATGGCCTACCGCTCCGAAGACGATCTGCTGCTCATCTCCAGCGCCCCGCCCGCCGGCGGCCTCAAGGGGGCGCTGACCCTGCTCCAGCGTTCCCGGGGCCGGATCACCGTGTACCGGGACGTCATCCCCGACCAGAGTGTGATGTCGGTGGCGCTGGACGACCGCCCGGGCCGCCGCCGGATCGCCTACCTCGCCGGTGACACCTGGGGCGGCGGCAGCGTCCCGCCCACCCGTACCGCCGCCTCCATCGCCGCCTTCGACCTGCGCCGGGGCACCGTGCTCTGGGAGATGACCCCGGTCGCCGGGAACGCCAGCCTCCAGCACATCGAGGTGCTGGACGGCGTGCTCTACGGCCTCTGCAAGCGGCAGTCCGGCACCTGGTTCGCCATGGACCTGGACACCCGCACCGTCACCGCCACCGGCACCCTGCCCAGCTACGGGGAGCTCAGCGTCCAGTTCGGCCAGGTGTACGCCTCCGTCTTCAGCGGCGACGTCTACCGGCTCGGCCCCGACCTGACCGAGGCCCAACTCGTCCTCGGCGGCCTGGACGACGGCTGGTACAACCCGCCGCAGCTCGCCTGGGAGCGGTCCACCTGGTACGCCTGGGGCGTCGCCACCCGCGATCTGGCCCGGCTCCGGCTGGACCCGCTCTGCCCCTCCGGCTCCCCGTCCTCCACCAGCTCCCAGTACGAGGCGGTGCTCAAGGGCCTGCTGGCCAACTGACCACTGCCCCATGGGCCGGGGGGAGGGGCCGTCAGTCCTCCTCCCGGGCCAGCTCCTCCAGGCACTCCACCACCGCCGCACGCTCCCCGGGCGCGGGCGGCGGCCCGTACGGGTCATGGGCCGCCTCCTCCGGGATCAGCCCCTCCCACACCGCCGCCCACAGCATCCGCCGCACATAGCCCTCCATCGGCGCCGTGAACGTCACCCGGGCGAACCGGTCCAGCCGCCCCGAGGTCCGGACGAACCGCGCCATGTCCCCGGCCCGCCAGGCGTCCAGCACCGCCGCCGTCAGCCCCACCCGGGCCGCCGCGATCCCCACCAGCGCGCTGTCCGCGCCCCACATCAGCGAGGGGCCGAACATCCGGTCCTCCCCGGTGATCGCCAGCGCCCCGCTCCGCCGCGCCGCCGCGATCGCGTCCTGGCAGGCCATCGCCCGGTCCAGCGTCGCCAGCTTCACCCCCACCGTCCCCGGAAGCCCGGTCAGCCGCTCCACCAGCCCCGGCGGATACGGATAGCCGCCCGCCTCGCCGTGCAGCAGGAAGCCGACCACCGGCAGCCCGCTCTCGGCCGCCACCCGCTCGTGCAGCGCCACCGCTGCGTCCTCGTCCCCGGCGAACGCCGCGACCGGATACACCATCACCGCGTCCGCCCCGCCGTCCGCCGCCCGCACCGCCATCTCCACGGTCGCCGCCACCGCACCCGCCCCGTCCACCCGCACGGCCCCCTCACCACGCGGCACCCCGACCCCCGCCACCACCGGCCCGGCCACCGCCTCCCGCCACACCGCCAGCACCCGGCGCCGGTCCTCGGCCGGCAGATACAGCCCGCGCCCGGTGTGCGCCCACACCGCCACCCCGCCCACCGGGGCGGCCGCCATCCGTTCGGCGTAGTCGCGCAACGCCCCGTACGCCACCACCCCGCCCTCGTCCATCGGCGTCGCCACCGCCGCCAGCAAAGCCCCCCGCAACCGCCCTTGGACCGACCCGGCAGCCCTCTCGCGGGCCCCGGGGCGACCCTCGTCCGTATCCGAACCCCTCACGGAGGTCATCGGCGGTCTCCCGTCTGTCGCGCCGCTCACGGCCGAAGCCGCCGCGCTACCGTTACGGTCCGGACCGTAACCGAAGCCGCCCCGCCCCGCGAGACCGCCGCCCCTGGAAGGGACCGCGCCCATGCGCCTCGGCCTCTACGTCAACCTCTACGCGGACCCCGCCGACCGCCCCCGCCTCGCCGACGCCGTCGAACAGGTCCGCCTCGCCGAACAGGCCGGCTTCAGCTGGGCCGTCCTCGGCGAACGCCATCTGCACCGGCCCGGCTACCACGAGGCCGTCACCACCCTGGCGTATCTCGCCGCGCACACCGACCGGATCGGGCTGGCCACCGCCGGGCTGATCGCCCCGGTCCACCACCCCGTCCACCTCGCCGAGAGCCTCGCCCATGTGGACGTGCTCTCCGGCGGCCGGCTCACCGCCGGGTTCGTCCTCGGCTACCGCCCCGAGGAGTTCACCCTCTACGGCACCCGCCCGGAGGAGCGCGTCAGCCGCTTCGAGGAGTGCCTCGAACTGCTCCACCGCCTCTGGACCGAGGACGAGGTCACCCACCACGGCCGCCGCCACCACCTGGACGGCGCCTTCCTCTCCCCGCGCCCCGTGCAGGCGCCCCGCCCCCGGATCTGGAACGGAGGCCGGGTGCCCGCCGCCCTGGAGCGCACCGCCTGGCTCTGCGACGGCTGGACCACCTCGTTCAACGAGACCGACGAGGAGCTGCCCAAGAAGGTCGCCGCCTACCGGGCCGCCCCGCGCGGGCCGCGCTCGCTCGGCTCCGAGGTCATCGTCTGCCGCGAGGGCTACGCCGCCGCCACCTCCCAGGCCGCCCGCACCGCCCTGGAGGACCCGCTGCGCGGGCTCTACGACGCCTACGGCGACTGGAAGCGCACCTCCGCCGACGCCGCCCGCTACGCCCAGCCCTGGGAGGACATCGCCGCCCGCTCGGTCATCGGCTCCACCGCCGAGTGCGCCGAACGGCTCGCCCACTACGAGGCCCTGGGCGCCGACGGCGTCGTGCTCCGCATCCAGCCGCCCGGCATGCCCCAGGCCGACGCCCTGCGCGCCATCGAGGCCTTCGGCGCCCTGACGGGCTGAGGCGGACGTATGGGCGAGGGCCGCTGGGGATCCCCGCGCGTCCGGCGGCCTCAGGCCGATGAGGGAGACGTCTCACCGCCTGGCGCGAGCCGGCCGGCGAGGCCGTCGAGCATCCGGTCGAGCCCATAGCCGAAGCGGTCCTCGCGCACCTGGCGGGGGTCCGCCTGCTCGCCGGAGGCCGGGCTGTGGTCCGACAGCCATGCGCGCTCGGAGACACCACTGCGGGCGATCAGTGAGAGATACGCGGCCTCGCTGGTGGTGACCCCGATGACATAGGCCATGAGCGCCCCGGCGGCCTGGTCCTCCTCACCCGCGGGAAATCCGGCCGCCGTGAACTGGGCGAGGAGGCCCGAGGTCATGCGGACGGCGTTCGGGCCGACATGGAGCAGCCCGACCTGGCCGAGTTCGGGGCCGACCCAGGGATGGCGCAGCACCATCGCCCGCAGGTCGCCGGCGGCGCGGGCGGCCGCGGTGCGCCATGTCCCGCGGGTGGCGGCGGCCGGCGGGTCCAGCTCGCCGAACACCTCGTCCACGGCCAGCTGGATCAGCTCGTCCCGGTTGGCCACATGCCGGTAGAGGGACGTGGCCCCGGCTTTCAGGCGGGTGCCGAGCTTGCGCATGCTGAGCGCCTCGACCCCCTCGGCGTCCAGCAACTCGATCGTCGCGGACACGATCTGCTCCCGCGTCAGCTGCTCCCGCTGCGGGCGTTGCGGACGTGTCCACACCGAGGTGATCGGTTTGGCATCGGCGGACATACGCGTCCACTCCCCTCGGTCGGTTCGCTGTGTGCTCCCCTCACCGTAGCCGACACCGTACGCGCATTGCGTACGCCGATCCTCCATGCGTACAGTGTTCGCATTACACAAACACTGTACGCCACAGCCGACGAGGGGGAGTCAACGGTGAAGAACGCCATGCGATGCGACGAGCAGGGCAACGGGAGTGCCGAAGGGGCATGGGGCACGTGGAACTCGGCCGGACGGAAGGTGGATCCCGCCCGGTGGCAGGGCCGCCTCGACCAGCTCTGCCGCGAGCACCATGTGCCCGGAGCGTCCTTGGCCGTCCTTGCCGACGGGACCGTCCACACCTGGGCGAGCGGCGTGCTGCACCGCGGCACGGGCGTAGAGACGACGACCGACTCGGTCTTCCAGATGGGCTCGATCGCCAAGGTCTACACGGCCACCCTGGTGATGCGGCTGGTCGAGTCCGGCCGGCTGGACCTGGACGCACCGGTCACGGACGTGCTGCCGGAGTTCTCGATCGGCGACCCGGAGACGACCAGGATGATCACCATCCGCCGGCTGCTCAGCCACACCAGCGGGCTCACCTGCGACTTCAATCATGACAGCGGGCGCGGCGACGACTGCCTCGCCTTGTACGTGGAGGCCGCGAAGGGCGTCGCGCTCGACTGCCCGCCCGGCAGCGCCATCTCGTACAGCAGCGTCGGCTACAACGTGCTCGGCCGGATCGTCGAGGTGGTGACCGGAACGACGTGGGACGAAGCGCTCAAGGACCTGCTGCTGACCCCGCTCGGCCTCACCCGCACCATGACCCTGCCCGAGGAGGCGCTGCGCTTCCGCGCGGCCATGGGGCACCTGGGCGAGCCGGGCCAGGACCCGGACCCGGCACCGGAATGGGACATGATGCCGCGATCGGCGGGCCCGTACGGCAGGGTCATCGCCACCGCGGGCGACCTCGCCCGGCTCGCCCGGATGCATCTTGCCGGCGGCCTGGCCGAGGACGGCACCCGCGTACTCTCCGAGGAGACGGTCGCCCTGATGCGGCGCCGGGTGGTGGACTGCCCCGACAAGTGGACGGTCAGCTCGGACGGTTGGGGTCTGGGCTGGACCCTGTACGACTGGAACGGCGTCGAGGGCTACGGCCATGACGGCGCCTCCATCGGGCAGTACGGCTATCTGCGGGTGGTGCCGTCGGCCGGCGTCGCCGTCGCGCTGCTCGCCAACGGCGGCGGTGCGCGCGAGGTGTACACGGCGCTCTACCGCGAACTGCTCGCCGAACTGGCCGGGGTGGCCATGCCGGAACCCTTCGCCCCGTCGGCCACGCCACCCGCCGTGGACTGGGCGCCGCTCGTCGGCACGTACCGGCGCGAGGGTGTGGTCATCACGGTGACCGAGCAGGACGGCGCCGGACACGCGCTCTACGAGTTCGTCGACGGCATGAAGGACCTCTCGAAGCCCCTGCGGATCGACCTGCTCCCGGTCACGGAGACGGCCTTCGCCGGCACGGGTGTGGGCTCGGCCTTCAGCACGGACTACACACCGGTGATCTTCTCCGCCCTGCCCGACGGCACCCGCTGCGTCTACATCGGCATGCGCTGCGCCCCCAGGATCCGCTGACCGCCCTGTCCACCTCCCGCGGTCCGCGCCCCCCGGGAGCCGGCGCGGACCGGCTCCTGCCCGGACCGACCGGCCTTGAGCAGACCGGGTCAGGCCTTCATCCCGCTGGTGGCGATGGAGTCGGTCAGATACCGCTGGAGCAGCCCGAAGACCAGCAGACAGGGGATGACCGTGATGGTCGCCCCGGCCATGATCTGGTTGACCGTCACGTTCTCCCCCTCCAGGGTGGCCAGCCCCACGGTGAGGGTGCGCATCGCCTCGGACTGGCCGATGACCAGCGGCCACAGGAAGTCGTTCCAGTGCCAGAGGAAGACGAAGACACCCAGCGTCGCCAGCACCGGGCGGATCAGCGGCAGTACCACCGTGGTGTACACCCGCCACTCCGAGGCACCGTCCATCCGGGCCGCCTCGAACAGCTCGTCGGGCAGCTGCACGATGAACTGCCGCATCAGGAACACCGCCTGGGAGTTGGCCAGGGTCGGCACGATCAGCCCCCAGTAGGTGTCCACCCCGCCCATCCTGGCCACCAGCAGGTAGTACGGGATGAGGGTGGCCTGGAAGGGCACCATCAGGGTCGCCAGGAACGCCCAGAACAGCGCCTCCCGCCCCGGGAACCGCTTCTTGGCGAAGGCGTACCCCGCCATCGAGGCGAACAGCAGGATCAGCACCACCGACACCAGCGAGTACAGCAGCGAGTTCAGCGCCCAGCGCAGCACATCCGCGCCGCCCAGCACATCGGTGAAGTTCTGCCAGGTGGCCCGGGTGACATCCAGCGCGCCCGGCAGCGTACGGCCGCCCGGCGGGGCGAAGGCCACCAGCACCATCACCGCGAACGGGGTCACGGTGACCAGCGCCACCAGGATCAGCAGCACCGGCAGACGCAGCCGCGCCATCAGTCCACCTCCCTGCCGACCAGCCGGCGCTGGATCAGCGAGAAGACCAGCACCACCAGGAAGAGCACCAGGCCCACCGCGCAGGCGTAGCCGAAGTCGAAGAACTTGAAGCCCGAGTCGTAGAGGAAGTAGACCAGGGAGTAGCTGGCCCGCACCGGGCCGCCCGCGGTCATCACATACATCGCGTCGAAGACCTGGAACGCCCCGATCGCCTCGATGACCAGCACGAAGAACAGCACCGGCCGCAGCAGCGGCAGGGTCACCCAGCGGAACCGCTGCCAGCCGCTCGCCCCGTCGATGACGGCCGCCTCCGTCACCTCCCTGGGCACCGACTGGAGCCCGGCCAGCAGGATCAGCATCGAGTAGCCGAACCCCTTCCACGCGGAGGCGGCCGCGATCGACGGCAGCACCAGCGACTCACTGCCGAGGAAGTCCACCGGCCCGAGCCCGATCGCGCCCAGCACCGAGTTGAGCAGCCCGTCCTCCACCTCGTAGATCCACTTCCAGATGACCGCGGCCAGCACGATGCTGGTGACATACGGGAGGAAGAACAGCCCGCGGAAGAAGCCGCGCAGCCAGAGCGTGCGGTGCAGCAGTACCGCGGTGCCCAGCGCGAGGACCACCGTCATCGGTACGTAGAGCACGGTGTAGAGGGCGGTGACGCCGAAGGCCTCCCAGAACAGCCGGTCGTCCAGCAGCCGGGCGTAGTTGCCGGTGCCGATGAAGGTCCAGTCGCCGCTGAGCCGGTAGTCGGTGAGGGAGAGGAAGACGGCGCCCAGGGTCGGGCCGATCCGGAACACCAGGAAGAGGACCAGCATCGGCGCCACGAACGCCAGCCCGGCCAGCGCCTCCCGCCGCCGCGCCGCCGACATCCGCCGCCACCGGGAGCGCCCGGCCGGCGGGGGTGCCGGGGGAGTGGTGGCGACCGGTGGGGCGGTGACGGTGACCGGCGGGATGGTGCGGTCGCCGGGCGGTGCGGCAACCGCGACCGGCGAGGTCGGGCCACCGGAGTCCTTCGAGCCCTGATGATCGGCCGGGCCGCGAGAGTCCTCCGGACCCTGGTGATCGGCCGGGCCGCGGGCCTCGGGCTCCTCCTCCGGGGACGTCTCCCGGGACTCGACGCGGCTCAACGCTGCCGCGCCAGAAGCGCGTCGCCCGCCTCGGCGGCCGCCGCCAGCGCCTCGCGGGGCGACTTCTCCCCGGTCAGCGCGGCCTGGATCTCCGGCGCCAGCAGCGCCTGCACCTGACGGGCCGCCCGGTGCGGCTCGCCGGGGAAGGCGTACGCGAGCGCCGCCTCGTACTCCTTGGCGTGGGCGCCGGTGCCGGGCACGGTGACATCGGTACGCGGCGAGAAGAAGCCGCCCGCCCGGCCGAGCGAGGCGATCTGGGCGGGCGCCGCCATATAGGCGACGAACTTCTCGGCGCCCGCGGTGTTGCGGCTGGCCGCGTTGATGCCCAGGCCGCCCGGCATGCCGAAGCCGACCCGCTTGCGGGGCCCGGCCAGCGCGGGGCCGACGATCACATTGCCCTTGCCCCAGGCCTGCGCGGCGAGGGCGGCGTCGGCGGGGGTGTTGGTGTACCCCATGGCGACCTGCTGCCGGCCGAGGGCCTGGTCGGTGAAGAGGTTGGCGTTGGTCAGCGCGGACCGCGGGACGGCGCCCTCCCGGTAGAGCCGTACCAGGAAGGTGAGCGCTTCGACGCCCTCGCGTCCGCTGAACGCGGTCTTCTTGCCGCTCCCGTCGAAGACCCGTCCACCCGCCTGCCAGAGCAGCGGATAGAAGCTCATGTTCAGTGAGGCCTCGCCGCTCGCCGAGTAGTCGAGGGTGGCGACCCCCGCCCGCTTCAGCTTGGGCGCGGCCGCCTTGAGCGCCGCCCAGGTCGCCGGGGGTTCCTTTATCCCGGCCTTGGCCAGCAGCCGGCGGTTGTAGAGGGTGCTGGTGACGGTGTGGTAGATCGGCGCGGCGTAGAGCTCGCCGTCCTGGGTCATGGCGGCCAGCGCGGTGGGGCGGAAGGCGGCGCGGGCCTTGCCGAGCGCCCGGTCCACCGGCCGCAGCACGCCGTTCGCCTGGTACTGGGGGATCTGGTCCGGGGCGAGCAGCACCACATCGGGGCCCTTGCCGCCGCCGAGTGCGGTGGCCAGCTTCTGGTCCCGGTTCGCCCAGGGCTGCTGCTCGATCCTCAGATCGGTGCCGGGGTGGGCGCGTTCGAAGCCCTTCTCCACCCCGTCCCAGTAGGCCGCGTTGGCCTTCGGGTCCATGATCACCGGGTACATCCAGACGGTGACTCCGTTGCCGCCGGAGCCGGTGGCGCCCCCGCCGCAGCCGGCCGCCGCGAGCACGGCGAGGCAGAGCAGCAGCAGAGGGACGGCGGCGCGCGGGGACCCGGACGTCGAGGGGGGCTTCATGGGGCCTCCGGAAGGCCTGTACAGCACCCGGACGGCGCCGGGGCCGGACAATTGCCGCTCAGTGTCGGACAGCTGTGGACAGTGCTGGACAGTGCCGCTCAGTGTTGGACAGTTTCGGCCTGGGCCGAAAGTAACCGGGCGGTTTCGGACTGTCAATGGAGCGCGCGGCGGGGCGGGCGCCGCCACCCGCCGACCGGAGTCACACCCCCTTGGGCCTGAGCCCGGCCGTGTCGCAGTTGGGCCGAACGGGTGAGCCGGGCGAGGATAGGCGCATGAGTAGGTACGAGAGGTACGACGTCACCGACGAGCAGTGGGAGGGCCTGGCCCAGGTCGTGCCGTTGCGGGGGCGCAACGAGTGGCCGTCGAGGGTGGACCACGAGACCGTCCCCCAGGACTACGAGGAGGCCGAGCAGCGCCGCATGATCGTCCTGCGGGTGCAGATCTTCGCGGACGCCCGCGAGGTGGCCGAGCACCTGATCGCGCAGATCCCGGTGCTGCTGGACCTCACCAACGCCGACACCGAGGTGGCCAAGCGCGTCCTGGACTTCAGCAGCGGCGTCGTCTTCGGGCTGGGCAGCGGAATGCACCGGGTGGACCGCAACGTCTTCCTGCTGGCCCCGGCCGGTACCGAGGTCGAGGGCGCCGCCGCGGCCACCATGACCCAGGCCTGAGCCGCGCCGGAACCGGAGACCCCCCGATGACCACACCCGACGTCCCACCCCGCCCCGCCCTCACCGAGGCCCCCGCCCTCCCGGACCTCCAGCGCAGGCTGGTCGAGTTCGCCGCCGCCCGCCAGTGGGGGCCGTACCACACGCCCAAGAACCTCGCCGCCGCGCTGAGCGTCGAGGCGGCCGAACTGCTGGAGATCTTCCAGTGGATGACCCCGGAGGAGGCCGACCGGGTGATGGCCGACCCGGAGACCGCGCACCGGGTCAACGACGAGGTCGCCGACGTCCTCGCCTATCTGCTCCAGTTCAGCGCCCGGCTCGGGGTGGACCCGCTGGCCGCGCTCTCGGCGAAGATCGACCGCAATGAGCTCCGCTTCCCGATCGGCCGCCCACCCGGCCGCACCGCCCGCGCCACCCCTGCTGCCGCCGACCCGGCATCCCGGGCCGCCACCCCCGCCGACCCGGAGCCCCCGGTCGACCAAGCCGCCGCCCCCGCTCCTGCTCCGGCTCCCGCTCCCGCCCCCGCTCCCGCTCCCGCTTCCGAATCGACGGATCGTCACTCTACGGAGTGATCCACTTATCCCCTCTGAGCTTCCTGTCCACAGATTTCCGAATTCCTCTGGCGTTTGGGTCAGTTTCCCCTCACGCTGGGTAGTGAACAGGTTGGGCAGGTAGTCGTACGAACGGGGGCGGCGAATGGACGCGGAGCGGCTCATCGAGTCGGTGCGGCGGGCGCTGGCGGCCAGCCGGGCGGCGGAGGACACCGTGGCGGAGGCCTGGCAGGCGCAGTGCCTCGCCCAGGCGATAGGCGACCACCTGGCCCACACCGGCCCGCGCGAGCTCCGGGGCGAGGCGCGCGCCCTCGCCGAGACGGCCGGGCGCGGTGGCCAGCCGCCCGACCATCCGGCCGTCCGCGCCGCCGGCGGCCCACGCGCCGCCCGGCTCTCTGGCATAGCCGACCTCCCCGCGGCGCTGCGGCAGTTGGCCGCCCTGCTGGCCGAGTCCGGTATAGCCCTGGTCTCGGTGGCCTGCGCCACCGACGAGGAGGGCCTGTACTGGGCCTGCGTCGAGGCGACCGACGCCGCCGACGAGGCCGGCGACCGCGTCCGCGCCATGCTGCGCCGCCTCGCCGTACGCGAACGCACCAGGCCCCCGGGCCAGACCGGCGCGCCCCGGGACCTCAGAGACCTGCCGGAGGCCTCGAAGCTGACCGACGGCGCCGACCTCTCCGGCCTGGCCGACTTGTCCGACCTCTCGGGCCTGTCCGACCTGGCCGACCCGGCGGCCCCGGGCTGACGCCCGAGCCCGGACCGGCTCGCCGCCCCGGCGGCGCTTGGCTGACGCCACGGCCAGGCCCGGCTCGCCGACCCCGACGACGCGCGGTCGGGGGCGACGGACGACCGAGCCTGCGGCGCGCCCGGCCGAACCACGTCGCTTATGACGACGCCATGCCGCCGGGACCGGCCACCGTCCTCGGCGACGCGACGGCGACGCCAGGACCACGCGACGACGACGCCATGACCACGCGACGGCGTCGCCATGAGGCGCGATGGCGACGCCAGGACGCCGCTAGGACGCCGCCATGGCGACGCCATGGGGAGGGGGAGGGGGTGGGGTGGGAGGGGGGTGGGGTGGGAGGGGGGTGGGGGGGAGCCCCCCCCAGAGGATGGCGGTATGGCGATCCGGTTCCGCACCTACCACGAGGACGAAGACCTATGGCTGTACTTCGAGGCCGATGACGAGGGCTGGGCGGTGCGGCAGGTCGAGGTCCGGGGGGAGGACGGGCGACCGGTGGCGGCGGCCTCCTTGGAGGAGGTACTGCGCGTGCGGGACCACGGGGATCTCGCGGCGATGTGCCGCTATGAGAAGCGGTACGGCGTACTGGCGGAAGCCCCCGTGGCCGACGGCTGGCAGGGCCGGCCCGAGGCGGCTGAGGTCTCCGCGGAGGAGTTCGAGCGGTTGTGGGCCGAGGCGCGGCGGGCCCTTGGCGGCGAGGTAGGTGACGGGGGGCGGCTTACCGACCTGGCGCGCCCTCTCGTCCCCCCGCCGGGGATGCCTCCGAACCGGTGATGTTGGGTTCGGGGAAGCGGGACGGTGCAGGATGGATGGCATGGATCTTCGCATCTTTACCGAGCCCCAGCAGGGGGCCAGTTATGACACCCTTCTCACGGTCGCCAAGGCCACCGAGGATCTTGGGTTCGACGCCTTTTTCCGCTCTGACCACTATTTGAGCATGGGCTCGGCGGACGGGTTGCCCGGTCCGACCGACGCCTGGATCACCCTCGCCGGGCTGGCCCGGGAGACCAGCCGTATCAAGCTGGGCACCCTGATGACCGCCGGGACCTTCCGGCTTCCCGGGGTGCTCGCCATCCAGGTGGCCCAGGTCGACCAGATGTCCGGGGGCCGGGTCGAACTGGGTCTGGGCGCCGGGTGGTTCGAGGAGGAGCACAAGGCGTACGGCATCCCCTTCCCCAAGGAGAAGTTCGGCCGCCTCGAAGAGCAGCTGGCGATCGTCACCGGGCTGTGGGCCACCGAGCCGGGCGGCACCTTCTCCTACGACGGCAAGCACTACCAGCTCACCGACTCACCCGCGCTGCCCAAGCCCGCGCAGGCCAGGATCCCGGTGCTGATCGGCGGGCACGGGGCGACCCGCACCCCCCGGCTGGCCGCCCGCTACGCCGACGAGTTCAACATCCCGTTCGCCTCGCTGGAGGACACCCGCACCCAGTTCGACCGGGTCCGGGCCGCCGCCGTCGAGGCCGGGCGCGGCGCGGACGACCTGGTGTACTCCAACGCGCTGGTGGTCTGCGTCGGCAAGGACGACGCCGAGGTGGCCCGCCGGGCCGCCGCGATCGGCCGGGAGCCCGAGGAGCTGAAGGCCAACGGGCTGGCCGGCTCGCCCGCCGAGGTGGTGGACAAGCTCGGCCGGTACGCCGAGGCCGGCTCCTCCCGGGTCTACCTCCAGACCCTCGATCTGCACGACCTGGACCACCTGGAGCTGATCTCCTCCGAGGTCATGTCCCAGCTCGGCTGAGGCTTCCCGGGTCCGTAAGGGAAAACCGCTGGTGGGGCGGGGTGGTGAGGCGGGATACTCGGACGTGTGTTCCTGACGATCAGTACGACCGGTTCCCCTGAGCGCCCCGCCACCGACCTCGGTTTCCTGCTGCACAAGCATCCCGGCCGTGCGCAGTCCTTCTCGACCGCGCACGGCACGGCGCATGTCTTCTATCCCGAGGCGTCCGACGAGCGGTGCACCGCGGCGTTGCTGCTGGAGATCGACCCGGTCGCCCTGGTCCGCCGCTCCAAGGGTGGCAAGGGCCGGGGCGGGGCGCCCGACGCGGCGCTCGCCCAGTACGTCAACGACCGCCCGTACGCGGCCTCCTCGCTGCTCGCCGTCGCGCTGAGCACGGTGTTCAAGAGCGCGCTGCGCGGGGTGTGCCAGGCCCTGCCCGGGCGGGCCTCGGCCCCGCTGCCGCTGCGGGTGGAGATACCGGCACTGCCCGCCCGCGGCGGCGCCGAGCTGGTGCGCGCCCTGTTCGCACCGCTCGGCTGGACCGGGATCGACGTCCGGCCGATCGCGCTGGACGAGCGGTTCCCGGGCTGGGGCGACTCGCGTTACGTACGCCTGGTGCTCGACGGTGAACTGCGGCTCGCCGACGCCCTCAACCACCTGTATGTCCTGCTCCCGGTGCTGGACGACGCCAAGCACTACTGGGTCGCGCCCGACGAGGTGGACAAGCTGCTGCGGGCCGGTGACGGCTGGCTGGCCGCGCACCCCGAGCAGAAGCTCATCACCAGCCGCTACCTCTCCCGCCGCTGGGGCCTGACCCGGCAGGCGATGGAGCAGCTGGAGCTGGTGCGGCTCGCCGAGAGCGACGACCTCGCGGTCGAGGACGTGGACAACGCCGTGGACGAGACCGCCGACACCGAGGAGCGGCCGGTCCCGCTGGCGGTCCGGCGCCGGGAGGCGATCCTGGCGGTGCTCCGCGAGGCGGGCGCCCGCAGCGTGCTGGACCTCGGCTGTGGGCAGGGGCAGTTGGTGCAGGAGTTGCTGAAGGACCCCTCGTACACCACCGTCACCGGCCTCGATGTGTCGGTACGGGCGCTGACCATCGCCGCCCGGCGGCTGAAGCTGGACCGGATGGGTGAGCGGCAGGCCGCCCGCGTCCACCTGCTCCAGGGCTCGCTGACGTACACCGACAAGCGGTTGACGGGGCAGGACGCGGCGGTGCTGAGCGAGGTGATCGAGCACCTGGACGCCGAGCGACTGCCCGCACTGGAGTACGCCGTCTTCGGCTCCGCCCGCCCCGGCACGGTCATCGTGACCACGCCGAACGTGGAGTACAACGTCCGCTGGGAGACCCTGCCCGCCGGGCATGTCCGCCACTGTGACCACCGCTTCGAGTGGAACCGGGCCGAGTTCCGGCAGTGGGCCGAGCGGGTGGCCGCCCGGCACGGCTACCGGGTCGGCTTCCGCCCGGTCGGGCCGGACGACCCGGAGGTCGGGCCGCCCACCCAGCTGGCGGTGTTCACCCGGGGCACGGACAGTGCCGACGGCGCCGACGGCACCGCGGCGAACGACAAGGACCGCACGGTCACCCTCCAGGCCACCCAGGAAGGAGCTGCGGCATGTACCACCTCGGACAACATCCCGGACGACACCACGGACACCACGATGGACATGGACACCGCCCCGGCCGCCGACCGGGCTGCCGGACGCCGGCTGCCGGTCACCGATCTCTCCCTGGTGGTGCTGATCGGTGCCACCGGCTCCGGCAAGTCCACCTTCGCCCGGCGGCACTTCAAGCCGACCGAGATCGTCTCCTCGGACTTCTGCCGCGGCCTGGTCGCCGACGACGAGAACGACCAGTCGGCCAGCGGCGACGCTTTCGACCTGCTCCACTACATCCTCGGCAAGCGTCTGGCCGCCGGCCGGCTCACCGTGGTGGACGCCACCAACGTCCAGCAGGAGGCCCGCCGCCAACTGGTGCGGATCGCGCGGGAGCACGATGTGCTGCCGATCGCCGTCGTGCTCGACATGCCGGAGAAGGTCTGCGCCGAGCGCAACGCCGCCTGCGCCGACCGGGCCCATCTGCCCCGCCGGGTCATCCAGCGCCACCGCGGCGAGCTGCGCCGCTCCCTGCGCGGACTGGAGCGCGAGGGCTTCCGCAAGGTGCATGTGCTGCGCGATCCGGCCGAGGTGGAGACGGCGGAGATCGTCCTGGAGCGGCGGTACAACGACCTGCGCCACCTCACCGGCCCGTTCGACGTGATCGGCGATGTGCACGGCTGCTCCGCCGAGTTGGAGAGCCTGCTCGGCAAGCTCGGTTACGTGGACGGGGCGCACCCGGAGGGGCGTACCGCCGTCTTCGTCGGCGACCTGGTCGACCGCGGCCCGGACAGCCCCGGGGTGCTCCGCCGGGTGATGGGCATGGTCGCCGCCGGCACCGCGCTCTGCGTGCCCGGCAACCACGAGAACAAGCTCGGGCGCTGGCTGAACGGCAAGAAGGTCCAGCAGACCCATGGGCTGGCGGAGACCATCGCCCAACTGGAGGGAGAGATCCCGGAGTTCCGGGCCGAGGTGGCCGCCTTCATCGACTCGCTGGTCAGCCACTACGTGCTGGACGGCGGCAAGCTGGTGGTCTGCCACGCCGGGCTGCCGGAGAAGTACCACGGCCGCACGTCCGGCCGGGTGCGCAGCCACGCGTTGTACGGGGACACCACCGGGGAGACCGACGAGTTCGGCCTGCCGGTGCGCTACCCCTGGGCGGAGGAGTACCGGGGCCGGGCCACCGTGGTCTACGGCCACACCCCGGTCCCCACCACCTCCTGGATCAACAACACCATCTGCCTGGACACCGGTGCCGTCTTCGGCGGCCGGCTGACCGCGCTGCGCTGGCCGGAACGGGAGACCGTGGACGTGGCGGCGCAGAAGGTCTGGTACGAGCCGGTGAAGCCGCTCGCCACCGAGGCGCCCGGCGGCCACCAGGGCCGCCCGCTGGACCTGGCCGACGTCTACGGCCGGCGCACCGTGGAGACCCGCCACCACGGCAATGTGGCGGTCCGCGAGGAGAACGCGGCGGCCGCGCTGGAGGTGATGAGCCGGTTCGCGGTGGATCCGCGGCTGCTGCCGTACCTGCCGCCGACCATGGCCCCGACGCCCACCTCCACGGTGGACGGCTATCTGGAGCACCCGGCCGAGGCCCTGGCCCAGTACCGGGCGGACGGCGTGGCGCGGGTGGTGTGCGAGGAGAAGCACATGGGCTCCCGCGCCATCGCCCTGGTCTGCCGGGACGCCGACGCGGCCCGCGAGCACTTCGGGGTGGACGGTCCGACCGGCGCCCTGAACACCCGTACCGGCCGGCCGTTCCTGGACGATCCGGCGCTCACCGAGGAGGTGCTGGGGCGGCTGCGCGCGGCCGTCGGCGCCGCCGGGCTCTGGGCGGAGCTGGACACCGACTGGCTGCTGTTCGACGGCGAGCTGATGCCCTGGTCGCTGAAGGCCGCCGGACTGCTGCGCAGTCAGTACGCGGCGGTCGGCGCCGCCTCGGGCGCGGTGTTCCCCGGTGCGCTGGACGCCCTGGAACGGGCTGCCGGGCGCGGCCTGGAGGTGGACACGCTGCTCGGGCGGCAGCGTGAGCGGGCCGCGGACGCGGGCGCGTTCACCGAGGCGTACCGGCGCTACTGCTGGGACACCGAGGGGCTGGACGGGGTGCGGTTCGCGCCGTTCCAGATCCTCGCCGGACACCGCCGCTCGCTGGCGGACGTTGCGCACGATGTGCAACTGGGCTGGCTGGACCGGCTGGTGGAGCACGATACGACCGGGCTGATCCAGACCACCCGGCGGCTGGTGGTGGACACCGGTGACGAGGAGTCGGTGCGCGCGGCGGTCGACTGGTGGCTGGAGCTGACCGGCGCGGGCGGTGAGGGCATGGTGGTCAAGCCACTGGTGCCGCTGGCCCGGAACGGCGCCGGCCGGTTGGTCCAGCCGGGCGTCAAGGTGCGCGGCCGGGAGTATCTGCGGATCATCTACGGCCCGGAGTACACCCGCCCGGACAACCTGGAGCGGCTGCGCGACCGCCATCTGGGCCACAAGCGCTCTCTGGCGCTGCGCGAGTACGCCCTGGGGCTGGAGGCGCTGGCCCGGCTGGCCGACGGCGAGCCGCTGTGGCGGGTGCACGAGGCGGTCTTCGGCGTCCTCGCCCTGGAGTCGGAGCCGGTCGACCCCCGGCTGTGACACCGCCCCCGGAGCCGCCGGTGAGAACTCGGCGGCCGGTACGCCCTTGGCCGCCCGTACACCCAGGCTGCCGGTGCACCCCCGGCCGACGGTCCGCCCCCGGCCGCCGGTACGGAACCGGTGGCCGGGTCCCGGCTGCCCTGCGCATACGGGGGCGTACCGACCCGGCGGCCGGGTCCCGGACGTCCGTACGGATTTCGGGCGCGGTTCGCCGGGGTAATGCGGTCGCCGCGCGGTGAGGATGGAGTCATGGGATTCCATGTCGACTCAGAGACCGGGCGGCTCCGCCGCGTCATCCTGCACCGCCCCGACCTGGAGCTGAAGCGGCTCACACCGCGCAACAAGGACGCGCTCCTCTTCGACGATGTGCTCTGGGTCCGCCGGGCGCGCCAGGAGCACGACGGCTTCGCCGATGTGCTGCGCGACCGCGGGGTGGAGGTGCATCTGTTCGGGGACCTGCTGGCGGAGGTGCTGGAGCTGCCGGCGGCGCGCAAACTGGTGCTCGACCGGGTCTTCGACGAGAAGGAGTACGGGCCGCTGGCGGCCGACCCGATAAGGGAGGTCTTCGACGCCATGGAGACCGGGGAGCTGGCCGAGGCCCTGGTCGGCGGGATGACCAAGCGGGAGTTCCTGGCCGGGTACACCGAGCCGGTGTCGGTCCGCTTCCATGTGATGGACCTGGACGACTTCCTGCTGCGGCCGCTGCCGAACCACCTCTTCACCCGGGACACCTCGGCCTGGATCTACGACGGGGTGTCGATCAACGCGATGCGCTGGCCCGCCCGGCAGCGGGAGACCGTGCACTTCGAGGCCATCTACAAGCACCACCCGCTGTTCACCGGGCCCGAGGCGGGCGCGTTCCACCACTGGTCGGAAGGGCAGGGCGACTTCCCGTCCACCATCGAGGGCGGGGACGTGCTGGTCATCGGCAACGGCGCGGTGCTCATCGGGATGAGCGAGCGGACCACCCCGCAGGCGGTGGAGATGCTGGCCCGGGGGCTGTTCGCGGCCGGTTCGGCCCGCACCATCGTGGCGCTGGACCTGCCCAAGAGCCGCGCCTTCATGCACCTGGACACGGTGATGACCATGGTGGCGCACGACACCTTCACCCAGTACGCGGGCCTCGGCATGCTCCGCTCGTACACCATCGAGCCGGGCGACGGCGACCGGGCGCTGAAGGTCACCGACCATCCGCCGCAGCATATGCACAGCGCCATCGCGGCGGCGCTGGGGCTGCCCGCGATCCGGGTGCTCACCGCCACCCAGGACGTGCACGCCGCCGAGCGGGAGCAGTGGGACGACGGCTGCAATGTGCTGGCGGTGGAGCCGGGGGTGGTGGTCGCCTATGAGCGCAATGTCACCACCAACACCCATCTGCGCAAGGAGGGCGTCGAGGTGATCGAGATCCCGGGCAGTGAACTGGGGCGGGGGCGCGGCGGTCCGCGCTGTATGAGCTGCCCGGTGCAGCGCGACCCCGACCCCGGGTTCGCATAAGCATGCTTTGATTTGTATAGAATTCCAGGGACTGTTCCCCGCCCCCGTTCATCGATGGGCTCCGTCCCCGCACCATAGGAGCGCCCCATGGCCACCGACCTCACCGGCCGCCACTTCGTCAAGGAGCTGGACTTCACCGCCGAGGAGTTCCACGCGCTGCTCGCGCTGGCGGCCGAGCTGAAGGCGGCGAAGAAGGCCGGTCGTGAGGTCCGGCGGCTGCGGGGCCGGAACATCGCCCTGATCTTCGAGAAGGCCTCCACCCGGACGCGCTGCTCCTTCGAGGTCGCCGCCGCCGACCAGGGCGCGTCCACCACCTATATCGACCCGGCCTCCTCGCACATCGGCAGGAAGGAGTCGGCCCGGGACACCGCCCGGGTGCTGGGCCGGCTCTATGACGCCATCGAGTTCCGCGGCGACGCCCAGCAGACCGTGGAGGAGCTGGCCGCGCACGCCGGCGTCCCGGTCTACAACGGGCTGACGAACTCCTGGCACCCCACCCAGATGCTGGCCGACCTGCTCACCATGGCCGAGCACGGCACCAAGCCGCTGGACGCGACGACCCTGGCCTACCTCGGCGACGGCCGCTACAACATGGGCAACTCCTACCTGGTCACCGGCGCCCTGCTCGGTCTGGACGTGCGGATCACCGCGCCCCGGGAGTACTGGCCGGCCAAGGAGGTCGTGGACACCGCGCGGGAGCTCGCGAAGGCCAGCGGCGCGGTCCTCACCCTCACCGACGACGTGGCCGAGGGGGTGCGGGGGGCGGACTTCGTCGCCACCGACGTCTGGGTCTCCATGGGGGAGCCGGCCGAGGTGTGGGACGAGCGGATCACCGCGCTCACGCCGTACGCGGTGACCATGGACGTGCTCCGGGCCACCGGGAACCCGGACGTCCGCTTCCTGCACTGCCTGCCCGCCTTCCACGACCTGGGCACCTCGGTGGCCCGGGAGATCCACGAGCGGCACGGGCTGACCTCGCTGGAGGTCACCGACGAGGTGTTCGAGTCCCCGTACTCGGTCGTCTTCGACCAGGCGGAGAACCGGATGCACACCATCAAGGCGGTGCTGGTCGCCACCCTGGCGGGCCCGACCGCCTAGCGCACCGCCCCGGCCGGGTTGCGCCGACGGGGGGAACGCGCGGGGCGGTGGCCGTGTCGGGCCGCCGGGCGGCGGTGGGGCCCGCAGGCTCAGGTGCCACCCGCCCGTGCACCGCCCAGGGAGACGGCATGCGCCCCAGCCCCACCGGAGACCCCGCCGGACAGCCTGCCGGCAGAACCGCGGGGGGACCCGGCGGATCGCGCCGATCGCGCGTCAAGAGTCCCGAACAGCTGGTCGCCGAGTCCGGCGGGGACCTGGAGGGCCATGGGCTGCGGCGCACCATGGGCCTGTTCCAGCTGGTCTGCTTCGGGGTCGGCGCGATCGTCGGCACCGGTATCTTCGTCGGGCTGTCCGACAGCGTCGCCGAGGCCGGCCCGGCGGTCGTGGTCTCCTTCCTGCTGGCCGCGGCCACCTGTGTGGTCACCGCCTTCGCCTTCGCCGAGCTGGGCAGCGCCATCCCGGTCTCCGGCAGCTCCTACTCCTTCGCCTACGCCACCCTCGGCGAGCCGACCGCCTTCCTGGTGGGCTGGTGCCTGCTGCTGGAGTACGGGGTCTCGGTCTCCGCGGTCGCCGTGGGCTGGGGCCAGTACCTCAACGAGCTGCTGGAGAGCCTGGCCGGGGTCCGGCTGCCCGAGGCGCTGTCCGCGCCGCCCGGGGACGGCGGGGTGGTCAACGTCCCGGCCGTCGTCGTCATCGGCCTCGCCGCGGTGCTGCTGGTGCGCGGGGTACGGGAGAGCGCCCGCGCCACCGCGGTGATGGCGGTGGTCAAGATCGCCGTACTGGTGCTGTTCTGCGCCATCGCCTTCACCGCCTTCGAGGCGGGCAACCTCGCCCCGTTCGCCGCGCACGGGGTGGCCGGGATCACCTCGGGCGCCTCCATCGCCTTCTTCTCGTACATCGGCTTCGACGCCGTGACCACCGCCGGGGAGGAGGTCCGCGACCCCCGGCGCAATGTCCCGCTGGCCGTGCTGATCTGCATCGGCGCGGTCACCGTGCTGTACTGCCTGGTCGCGCTCGCCGCGGTCGGGGCACTCTCCGCCGACGCGGTCGCCGACCAGCCCGCCGCGCTCTCGTTGATCGTCAACGAGGTCACCGGCTCCTCGTTCGGCGGCGGGGTGATCGCTTTCGGCGCGGTCGTCGCCATCGCCTCGGTGGTGCTGGCCGTGCTGTACGGGCAGACCCGGGTGCTGATGTCGATGTCCCGGGACGGGCTGGTGCCCCGGATCTTCGAGCATGTTTCCCCGAAGACCGCCACCCCGGTCGCCAACACCTGGATCGTCGCCGTGGTCTTCGCGGTCCCGGCCGCGGTGGTCCCGCTGGAGGTGGTGCTCAACCTCACCACCATCGGCACCCTGGCGGTGATGGCGGTGGTCAATGTGGCGGTGATCGCGCTGCGCCGCCGCTACCCGCGGCTGGAGGCGGGCTTCCGCGCCCCGCTCTTCCCGGTCATCCCCGCGCTCGGGGTGCTGCTCTGCCTCTATCTGATGTGGGGCACCGGCGGGCGCACCTGGGCGCAGTTCGCGGTCTTCCTGGTGGTCGGCGCGGTGGTGTACGTGCTCTACGGCCGGCGGCACTCCCGGCTGGCCACGGGCCGTACCGGCCGGGTCAGGGGGCGGGGCGGGCCGGGAGCGTGAACCAGACCGCCTTGCCCTGCTCGGTACGGCGGTGGCCGCAGGCGGAGCTGAGGGTGCGGATCAGCAGCAGCCCGCGCCCGTGCTCCAGCCAGGGGTCGGGCGGGGTGTCGTGGTTCGGGCACAGGTCGCCCGGCGGGGTCGGGTCCGGGTCGTGCACCTCGACCTGGCAGCCGGCCGGCAGCACCTCCACCACCAGCTCGATCGGCGCCGTCCCCACGGTGTGCTCCACCGCGTTGGCCACCAGCTCGGCGGTGAGCAGCTCCGCGGTATGGCTGTCCGCCGACCCGTCCAGCTCCGCGAGCGCCGTACGCACCAGGGCGCGGGCCATCGGCACCGCGGCCGCGGTGTGCGGCAGCGCGATGCGCCAGGACCGGGGTTCGGGGATGTCGGGCACGGTGGCGGTCCGTTTCACTGCGGGTGCGGGAGGAGCGCTCCTCGGGCGGGGCGGGTGGTGACGGGGATGGGCGATGACGGCCCCCACCTTACGGAGCGGCTCGCTCCGCTTCGATGGGCCCCCGCCCTGTGGTGCCGGGTCGATGACGGGGTGTGACGGCCTACTTACGCCAAGCTTATCGCGCATGCGTGACGGAAGTCACGGACAAGTGATAACTTCGACGGGCAGCTACCCGCGTCCCACCGGTCCGGTCCGGCCCGGCTCGCCCCGGCCGCGGGACCGAGGAAGAGGAGGCGCACATCCATGAGCCCCTTCACCGGCTCCGCGTCCCGCACCGAGCGGTGGCGCCACCTCCGGCTCACCGTGGAGGAGGGCGTCGCCACGGTCACCCTCGACCGCCCCGACCGGCTCAACGCGCTCACCTTCGGCGCCTACGCCGACCTGCGGGACCTGCTCGCCGAGCTCTCCCGTGAGCGGTCGGTGCGTGCCCTGGTCCTCGGCGGCGAGGGGCGCGGCTTCTGCTCCGGCGGGGACGTGGAGGAGATCATCGGCGCCACCCTCGCCATGGACACCGCCGCACTGCTCGACTTCAACCGGATGACCGGGCAGGTGGTACGCGCTCTGCGGGAGTGCCCCTTCCCGGTGGTCGCCGCCGTGCAGGGGGTAGCCGCCGGGGCGGGCGCGGTGCTCGCCCTGGCCGCCGACTTCCGGATCGCCGACCCCAGCGCGCGGTTCGCCTTCCTCTTCACCCGGGTCGGGCTCTCCGGCGGCGACATGGGCGCCGCCTATCTGCTGCCCCGGGTGGTCGGCCTCGGGCACGCCACCCGGCTGCTGATGCTCGGCGAACCGGTGCGCGCCGCCGAGGCCGAGCGGATCGGGCTGATCAGCGAGCTCACCGAGGAGGGCGGCGCCGCCACCCGGGCCGCGGAGCTGGCCCGCCACCTCGCGGACGGCCCGGCCCTGGCGTACGCCCAGACCAAGGCGCTGCTCACCGCCGAGCTGGACATGCCGCTGGCCGCCTCCGTCGAGCTGGACGCTGCCACCCAGGCGCTGCTGATGAACGGCGAGGACTACGCCGAGTTCCACGCCGCCTTCACCGCCAAGCGCCCCCCGAAGTGGCGGGGGCGATGATGCCCGGGCCCGCGGAACGCGCCGCCGACCAGGCCCCTGACGCCGCCCCGGGCCGCCTGGTGCAACCGGAGGGCGCCGCCAACCGGGCGCCGGGCGCCGGGCCCGGTGACCGGGGCCCTGGCGCCGCCTCCGCCGAGCCCGGGCCCGCTGCTCCGGGCCGCCCGGTGCCCCCGGAGGGCGCCGACCGGGTGACCGCTGCCGGGCCCGGTGACCGGGTGACGGCCGCCGGGAGGCCCCGTACCGCCCCTGCCGCTTCGGACCGCTCGGAAGGCGCCGACCCCGCGGCGTCCGCCGATGGCCCCCGTACCGCCCCCGCCTGTCCTGAGCCGGAGTCCACCACCCCCGCCTGTCCTGAGCCGGAGTCCACCGCCCCCGCCTGTCCTGAGCCGGAGTCCACCGCCCCCGCCTGTCCTGAGCCGGAGTCCACCGCCCCC